>NZ_JBFBFU010000032.1:0-96182 GCF_040684355.1 Kitasatospora sp. NPDC091276
TGCCCCGCCTGCCCGTACGTCGAGAAGGCGCCCGCGTCGTTGTCGCCGACCATCACGATCAGGCCGGGGCCCACGATGGCGAGCAGGGTCTTGAGTCTTGCGGACAGGCCGTGGCGCGGCGTGGTGTCGTCGAGCCGGATGGTACCGAGCGCACCCTTGATGTCGCCGACGTGGGCGTCGTCCAGTACGGCTGAACGCGGGGCGGGGACCTTGGAGTTGAGCGTGGCGTTGGTGGTCATGACGATCCTCCCGTGGGCCCCGGGGCAGGCGGGGCGATCGGGGGCGCACGGCGGCGATCCCCCTGCGGACGGGCGCGGCGCATCGCCACCCGGCGGTGCGGGCCCGTTCGGGCGCGGCGAAGCCGGGAGTTGAGGTGATGAACCGTCAGAAGCGTTCGCAGGGAGGGTCGTTACCGCGTGCCGGGAGTGTGCGAGGACAGGCGGGGGTAGGGGCAACTGTGGCCCGGACTACTGCAATCCATGTCTCTCGCCTCCTCCCGGTCGACGCACCCCGTGGTGCGTGTGATCGACGCGGCAAGGAGTTCGCCGGCGCGCGAAGCGACCGCCGGTTCACCCCAACTCGTCAGAGCTTTGGCACTCCACGGCGTGTCCAGCCCGGTCGGGCCGGAAGCCACTTCGGATCAACCCTTAGGTCGGGAAGATCTGTCCTAACCCTGGGCGTCTCTCGACGTCGTCGGATCAGTGGCCTGTGTCCGTGAAGAAGCCTCACCGAACGAGGTGCCTTCTTCAAACCTCCAGAAGCATAGACCGCGCGGAGGCCAATACTTGCGTACTTGGTAGAACCTTTACCTTCTGTCTCCGGTCGTCCCGGCCGAGGCGCGGCGGGGGGTTGCGGGGGGCGGCGGGGCGGATCGGGTGACGTGGGGTTTTGCCGCCGGGCCGCCACGGAACGACTTCCCACCGCATCGGCAGCAGCACCAGGTTGCGCCCGAATCCGAGGGGTGGCATGGCGTCCGCAGGCTCCCAGGGCGGTCCCCGGCAGGCGCGGGCCCTCGTGCTCGCCCGCCACGCGAAGCTGTGGCTCGTCCCGAGCATCCTGTGCGGCCTGCTGGCCGTGGTGCTCTCGCTGCTCTACATGGGCGGCATCCTCAACCCGACCGGGCACCTGCACCGGCTCCCGATCGCCCTGGTGAACGCGGATCAGGGCCCGCCGCCGCCGGGCCGGGCGGAGACCCTGGGCGCGCGGCTCAGCCGGGAGATCGTCGCCGGGACGCCCGGCAGCACCGTCGACTGGCGCCAGGTCGACCAGGCCGAGGCGATGGACCAGCTCTCCACCGGGAAGGTCTACGGCGCGCTGCTCGTCCCGCAGGCGTTCACCGCCGACGTGGCGGCACTGACCACCGGCCGGGCCACCGAACGGCCCACCCTGACGGTGCTGACCAACCCCGGCCTCGGCAGCCTCGGCTCCTCGCTGGCCTCCCAGATCACCCAGTCCGCCGCCCACCAGGCCTCGCTGGCGCTCGGCAAGGAGCTGACCGCGGCCGCGCCGCCGGCCGGTTCCGCCAGCTCCGGCTCCGGCTCCGGCTCAGGCACGGGCACGGGCACGGGCACCAGCGCCACCGCGCGGCTGCTGCTCGCCGACCCGCTCGCCGTCACCACCCGGGTCGGCCACCCGATCGGCGCCCACAGCGGGCTCGGCCTGAGCGCCTTCTACTACACCCTGCTGGCCGTGCTGACCGGCTTCATCGGCGGCAACATCATCCACAACGGCGTCGACACCGCGCTCGGCTACAGCGACAGCGAGCTCGGCCCCTGGCACACCCGGCGCCCGACCGTCCCGATCACCCGCACCCAGACCCTGCTGCTGAAGATGGTCATGACGGCCGGCATCATGCTGCTCACCACCACCCTGGTGATGCTCTGCTCGGTCACCGTCCTCGGCATGGACGCCCCGCACCAGGCGCTGCTCTGGGTCTTCGCCTACTGCGCCAGCCTCGCCGTCGGCCTCGGGGTCCAGGCGATCAACGCGGCGTTCGGCGGGATCGGGCAGATGGTGTCCATGTTCGTCTTCATCGCGCTGGCGCTGCCCTCCTCGGGGGCGACCATCCCGCTCCAGGCGGTGCCCGGCTTCTACCGCTTCCTCAGCGTCTTCGAGCCGATGCGCCAGCTCAGCGACGGCATCCGGGCGATCCTGTTCTTCGACGCCCGGGCGGACGCGGGCCTGGCCCGGGGCTGGACCATGATCGCGGTCGGCGTGCTGCTCGCCCTGGCCTTCGGCTTCGGGATGACCCGGTACTACGACCGCAAGGGCCTGCACCGCTGGACGCCGCAGCCGTCGGAGTAGGCGTTCAGGAGTAGGCGTTCAGGAGTGGGCGTCTGGAGTGGGCGCCGTCCTCGGTTCCTACGCCTTGGTGACGGTGACCTTGAGGTGCTTCATGATCGGCTGGTCGCTCTGGGTGCTGTGGTCGCCGATCGCGCACAGCACGTTCATCTCGGGCATGTAGCCCGCCGCGCAGCCGCGCGGGATGTCGTACGGGATCGCGAGGTAGCCGTTCAGGGTGCGGGTGCTGCCGTCCTTCGCGGTGCTGGTGATGTCGACCGGATCGAACTCGGCGATGCCGCGCTCGCGCATGTCGTCGGTGTTCAGGAAGACCAGCGTGCGCAGGTTCCGCACGCCCCGGTAGCGGTCGTTGTCGGAGTAGATCGTGGTGTTCCACTGGTCGTGGGAGCGCATGGTGCCCAGCGCCAGGGTGCCCGGGGCGGGGACGACGTCGGGCAGCGGGGCGGTGGAGAACTCGGCCCGCCCGGAGGGGGTGAGGAAGACCAGTTCGCGGGCCGGCTGCTTGATCCGGAACCCGAGGGGCAGCCGCACCCGGCGGTTGAAGTCCTCGAAGCCGTCCAGGGCCCGGGACATGGTGTCGCGGATGCGGTCGTAGTCCTCGATGTACCACTCCCACGGTGTCCCGCTGTCCGGCAGCGCCGCGCGGGCCATCCCGGCGACGATGGCGGGCTCGGACAGCAGGTGCGGGGAGGCCGGGCGCTTCATGCCGACGGACAGGTGCACCATGCTCATCGAGTCCTCGACCGAGGTGCTCTGCACCCCGCCGCGCTGGTGGTCCTTCTCGGTGCGGCCCAGGCACGGCAGGATCAGCGCCCGGCGGCCGTGCACCAGGTGGCTGCGGTTCAGCTTGGTGCTCACCTGGACGGTCAACTCGCAGCCGCGCAGCGCCTCGTGGGTGTAGGGCGTGTCGGGCGCGGCGAGCGCGAAGTTGCCGCCCATGGCGACGAAGACCGTCACCTCGCCGCGCCGCATCGCCTCGATGGCGGAGACGGTGTCCAGGCCGTGCGCGCGCGGCGGGTCGATCCCGCAGGCTTCGGCGAGGCGGTCCAGGAACTCGGGTGAGGGGCGGTGGTCGATGCCGCAGGTGCGGTTGCCCTGGACGTTGCTGTGCCCGCGCACCGGCGACGGGCCGGCGCCCTCGCGGCCCAGGTTGCCGCGCAGCAGCAGGAGGTTGACGATCTCCCGCACGGTGTCCACGCCGTGCTCGTGCTGGGTGACGCCCAGGCACCAGCTGACGATGGAGCGGTCGGCGTCGCGGTAGACCCGGGCGGCCTTGAGGACCTCGGCCCGGCCGAGCCCGCTCTGCCGCTCGATCTCCTCCCAGGGGGTGGCCCCGCACAGCTCGCGGTAGGCCTCGAACCCGGTGGTGTGGCGCTCGATGAACTGCCGGTCCAGGGCCCGGGGGTCGGCCGTGGCCTGCTCCAGGATCGCCTTGGCCATCCCGCGCACCAGCGCCATGTCGCCGCCGATGCGCGGCTGGAGGTTCAGCGTGCTGGTCTTCGTGGACTTGAACAGCGCCATGTCCACGAAGTCGTGCGGGACGATGGTGCGGGTGGCGGCCGCCTCGATCAGCGGGTTGATGTGCACGATCTGCGCGCCGCGACGGTGCGCGTCGGCGAGGGCGGTGAGCATCCGGGGCGCGTTGGAGGCGGCGTTGACGCCCATGATGAACAGCGCGTCGGTGACCTCCCAGTCCTTGAGGTCGACCGTGCCCTTCCCGGTGCCCAGCGAGGCCTGGAGGGCGCGTCCGCTGGCCTCGTGGCACATGTTGGAGCAGTCCGGCAGGTTGTTGGTGCCCAGTTCGCGGGCCATCAGCTGGTAGAGGAAGGTGGCCTCGTTGCCGAGTCGGCCGGAGGTGTAGAAGGCGGCCCGGTTCGGGTC
Organism: Kitasatospora sp. NPDC091276; assembly: GCF_040684355.1. Classification (NCBI taxonomy): domain Bacteria; kingdom Bacillati; phylum Actinomycetota; class Actinomycetes; order Kitasatosporales; family Streptomycetaceae; genus Kitasatospora; species Kitasatospora sp. NPDC091276. The sequence goes on from NZ_JBFBFU010000032.1 coordinate 4,183, forward strand.
GTCCAGCTCGCGCAGGGTGCGGCCGACCAGCTCGAAGGCGTCCTTCCAGCTGATCGGGACGTAGTGGTCCGAGGCGGCGTCGTACACCATCGGCTCGGTGAGGCGGCCCTGGTCCTCCAGCGCGAAGTCGCTCCACCCGGACAGCTCGGTCACCGAGTGGGCGGCGAAGAACTCGCGGCCGACCCGCTTGCGGGTCATCTCCCAGGTGACGTGCTTGATGCCGTTCTCGCAGATGTCCAGGTGCAGGCCCTTGGTGTCGTCCGGCCAGGCGCACCCGGGGCAGTCGAACCCGGTGTTCTCGTGGTTCATCCGCATGATCGCCCGGGGCCCGTCCACGTACGCGCCCTCCTTCACCAGGAAGCGCGTCACGCTCTTCGCGGCACCCCAGCCGGCGGCCGGGTGGTGGTACGGCGCGAACTGCGGCGGCCCGACGGGGTCGGGGCCCACGGCCGGCTCGTCCCGGGCGGGGCGGTTCCGGGCGGCGTGGTTCTGCGTGGGGTCCTGCGCGGAGTCGTCCCGCGCGCGGCCGTCGGGGGAGTTCACGAAGCCCTCCGTTCGCCGACCGACAGCACGACCGCGCTGGCCGCGCCGTTCGGCGCCTCGTAGTTCACGGTCTCCCCGGCATGCCGCCCGAGCAGCGCCCGCCCGAGCGGGCTGTCTGCGGTCACCAGGGTCTCCTCCCGCACCTCGGCGAGCTCCGCCACCTCGACGGTCTCCTCCACCCCGTCCGCGAACCGCACGGTGACGGTGGAGCCCACCCCCACCACCTCCGTGGACGGCGGCCCGGCGGCGGCCCCCTCGCGGACCCGGGCCTCCAGCTCGGCGATCCGCTCGTCCAGCCGGGCGACGTCGTCGGCCCGCTGCAACTCGTCCGCCGCGTCCGCCCGGTCCCCGACGTCCTCCCCGCGCAGCGTCCCCACCACTTTCGCCCGCTCGCCGCGCAGCTCGGCCAACTCCTCCTGCACGGCGCGCAGGGCCTCGGCACTGATGGGCTCGGGACCGTCTGTCATGGCTGCTCCCGGGTCGTTCGCGGAACGCTCAAGCACGGGTCGTTTCCATTACCGCACCACCCCGCACCCCCGGCAAATCCGGCGTGGGCGAGGCTCCCGCGACCGGCCCCGGGGGTGGCGGTGATCACCTTCGCGGTGGGCGGGCGTCGGGGCGGTGGGCCCCGGTCGGGACGAAGCCGCAGGTCCGGGCGGTGCGGGCGGGGCGCGGCCGGGCAGGCGGGGGGAGGGACCGGCCGAAGGGGTGGGGGCGGGCGAAGCTACCATGTGCGCAACACCCTCAGCTCGAAAGATGGACTTGTGACTGTCAACGACGACGTGTTCACGGACTGGAAGAACCGCGAGGAGATCGCGGAGTCGATGATCCCGATCATCGGGCGACTGCACCGCGAGCGGGACGTGACCGTCCTGCTGCACAGCAGGTCCCTGGTGAACAAGTCGGTGGTCAGCATCCTGAAGACGCACCGCTTCGCCCGCCAGATAGCCGGCGAGGAGCTCTCGGTCACCGAGACGATGCCCTTCCTGAGTGCGCTGACCACCCTGGACCTCGGCCCCTCGCAGATCGACATCGGCATGCTCGCCGCGACCTACCGGGCCGACGACCACGGCCTGTCGGTCGAGGAGTTCACCGCCCGGGCCGTCTCCGGCGCCACCGGCGAGAACAAGCTGGAGCGCCGCGACGCCCGCGACGTCGTCCTCTACGGCTTCGGCCGGATCGGCCGCCTGGTCGCCCGCCTGCTGATCGAGAAGGCCTCCGGCAACGGCCTGCGCCTGAAGGCCATCGTCGTGCGCGACAGCGGCGGCGACGACCTGGTCAAGCGCGCCTCGCTGCTGCGCCGGGACTCCATCCACGGCCAGTTCCAGGGCACGATCACCGTCGACGAGGCGAACAACAAGATCATCGCCAACGGCAACGAGATCACCGTGATCTACTCCGACGACCCGACCAAGGTCGACTACACGGAGTACGGGATCAAGGACGCCATCCTGATCGACAACACCGGCCGCTGGCGCGACCGGGAGGGCCTGTCCAAGCACCTGCGCCCCGGCATCGCCAAGGTCGTGCTGACCGCGCCGGGCAAGGGCGACGTCCCGAACATCGTCCACGGCGTCAACCACGACACGATCAAGCCCGACGAGCAGATCCTGTCCTGCGCCTCCTGCACCACCAACGCCATCGTCCCGCCGCTGAAGGCGATGGACGACGAGTACGGCGTGCTGCGCGGGCACGTGGAGACCGTCCACTCGTTCACCAACGACCAGAACCTGCTGGACAACTACCACAAGGCCGACCGTCGCGGCCGCTCGGCACCGCTCAACATGGTGATCACCGAGACCGGCGCCGCCTCGGCCGTCGCCAAGGCCCTCCCGGACCTCCAGGCGAAGATCACCGGCAGCTCGATCCGCGTCCCCGTGCCGGACGTCTCGATCGCCATCCTCAACCTGCAGCTGGCCCGCGAGACCAACCGCGAGGAGGTCCTCGACTACCTGCGCGACGTCTCGCTGACCTCGCCGCTGAAGCGTCAGATCGACTACACCGACTCCCCGGACGCGGTCTCCAGCGACTTCATCGGCTCGCGCCACGCCTCGATCGTCGACGCCGGCGCCACCAAGGTCGAGGGCGACAACGCGATCCTCTACCTGTGGTACGACAACGAGTTCGGCTACTCCTGCCAGGTCATCCGGGTCGTCCAGTACGTCTCGGGCGTCGAGTTCCCGACCTACCCGGCCCCGGCGGTCTGATCCTCAGGTAGTTCCGGCAGTCCCGGCGGCGGGGCGGTGACCAGTACGGTCGCCGCCCCGCCGCCGTTCACGCCCGCGCTCCGTCCTTGACCGGCCCGAACGGCGGGTTTCCCGAGCGCTCAGCGACTCAGGAGCCGACGGACGACGGCTGCCGATTCCTGCCGTTGCCAGGTGTCTGCCATGTCGTCCCCCCTGCCTTCAGGCCTTGTCCCTGTCCAGATGCTAACGGCCGGGGGCAGGGGCGGCAGAGGGTGTTCAGCGGTTGAGCATGCAGAGGCTCCGGTGGTAGTCGATGTACTTCTCGTCGATGGGATGGTCGGGGTGCTGGCGCAGCGGCCCGAGGAGCCGATCGCCGTGGGTCTCCCGAACCACACCCTCGACGTCGATGTAGATCTCCAGGCCGTCGAAGAGCACGTGGTGGTTCGCGCACAGGCACAGCAGGTTGTGCAGTTCGTCGGGGCCGTGGTGGGGCTTCCCCAGGCCGCGGATGTGAGCTGCCTCGCTGTAGGGTTTCCGGTTGGACCGCAGCCGGGTCTCGCAGACCTGGCACCTGAAGTCGTGGATCTCCTTCACCCGGCTCACGATGGCGGCCTTTCGGACGGGGCGGGAGGACGTGACATCCCGGCGGGGGGCGGCCCCGGTGGCCCGCTCCGGAGCGGTGGCCGTCGCGTGCTCGTCCTCCGGGGTATCGTCGAGGCCGTCCGCGGCGGTGTACCCGGTCAGGCCCAGTCGACCAAGCAGGGCTTGCAGGTCGATGTCGTGGAGATAACGGCTCCGCAGGAGGAGCATCGCCTCCAGACGGGTGACGGGGTCCTGTAGCAGCCCGGCAGCGTCCTGCGACAGGCCGGCCTCCGGCTGCGTGTCGTTGAGGACCCCGACCGTGGGCATGGATCCCGCGTCTTCGCCGACTCCGTGTACCTCCCAGAGGCCGCTTCCCTGAAGGTGCCAGAACGGGTACTCGGGCGTGACCTTGGAGCCGGGGAGCCCGTACTCGGACAGCAGCGGTCCGACCTCGGATCGGAAATCTGACCAACGTGCCAGCCGAGGTTCACCCGCTGCGATGCGGGCGATCGCCCAGAGCAGGGCGAGCGGCTGGTGACGGCTGGGCTCCCCGCCGGTGGTGTTGCGGTTGGTCTTGAGACCGCGGAGTCGGTTGAGCAGGTCCGGGCCGGTCAGGGGAGCGGTGTGGGACGCAGAAGGCAGTGTCCGTCCGTGGGATGGCTGTGGGTGATGCACCGCCGGAAGACGGTGGGCGACGCGCGAGTAGTCCTCCGCCGATCGGAGTGTGAGCATGCGAAGAGGGCGCGGGACCTGGAGTTCGGCCAGGACGTCCAGAGCGGGGACCGGCTGGGAGAACTCTTCGAAGTCGTCGAGCGCCATGATGTGCTCCCAGGTCTTGCCGTCCTCGTCGCTGCCCCAGACAGCACGGGCTATGACCGGGCTGGTGAAGAGCTGGATGACCGTCGCGCGTGCGATAAAGCTGTTTCCCGTGTAGAAGAGGACGCTGTCGCCGATCCGGCGGTCGCGCAGTGCCCGTACCTTCTCGTTGTTGGTCTGAGAGGTCGGCGTCGAGCCCCACAGGCGGGCGACCCCGTCCGGGTACAGACCAGTGAGCACGTCTGCCTCGGGGCCGACCGAACTCCGGAGATCAGAGATACGGATACCCTTCCGCATCGACTTGGCGAAGTGCTTCGGGCCCCCGTCCTTGGTGCCTCGAGGCTGGAGGATCAGTTGCGGCGCCTTGGGACTGCGGATAATCGCCTCGGCAGTCGGCCTGAGAAGGTCGTGCTGCCAGATGGCCGGCTGTGCTCCTGCATGCGTCAGATCTTCGAGGCCCATGCCGGGGAGAGTAGTAGGAAGATCCGACAGTCGGTTATTGATTAACCGGGAGATGGGTGGTCGCGCAGTCGATGGCACGCTTCAGGCCTGCGTGACGTGCAGTCGTACGGACCCGGAGAGTGCTGCGGACGCACCCGGATCGCACGGGGCCGGGAAGCGGGCGGCGCCGCATGAGCGCGGGGGAGGGCGTGGCGGAACGAGGAATTCGACCGGCTATCTTGATGGGTCACGGACATCCGGAGGGAGCGGGCGATGGGGATGGGGATGGCTGGTCGGAGGGTGGCTGCCGCAGTGGCGGCCGGGGTGTTGATGGGGGTGCTGGCCGGGTGCTCGTCGGGTTCTACGGGGAGTTCCCCGGCGGGCTCGGACGCGGCCAAGGGCGCGGCGGGGGCGGCGAGCGCGGTGGCGAGCGCGACGGGTCCGGCGGGCGGTGAGAGCGGTGCAGGGGCTTCGGCCTCCGCGTCGGCGTCCGCGTCCGCGTCTGCTGCCGCGACGGGGGCGGGTACGGCCTCGGCCGCGGCCTCGGCGCCGGCGACCGGAGGCGGCGGCGCCGGGGCCTCCGCTCCGCCGGCCGGTGCGGCGACGCCCGGGGCGGACCTGGAGGCGGTGCTGCTGGACGACAAGCTCGTCGGGCAGGTACTGCCGGACGCGAAGGCGATGACGGGCTGGGAGGAGGAGAAACGCAAGGTCGACACCATCGACCACACCACCACCTGCACCGCGTCGGTGCCGTGCACCGGCAAGCCGCTCAGCGGCTCCGTCCGGTTCTCCTCGGGGGATCTGGTCGCCCGCTTCATCGTCGAGACGCTGCCGACCCGCGACGCCGCCAAGGGCAAGCTCAAGGAGTCCTATGCCTCCTACGGAGCCGGGCCGTTCCGCAAGGTCGACTCCCCGGTGCTGGGCAGCGAGAGCCAGGTCTTCCAGGGCCAGCTGGGCGAGGGTGAGGGCATCGGCATCGTGCTGCGCTCGGGCACCGTCGTCGCCAGCGTGACCACCGAGGGCGGGCCGGCCGACGTGACTGCCGCCCGGCGGTTCGGGGCGATGCTGGTCAAGCGGATCGAGCAGGCCCAGGCGGGCAAGACCCCGGACGCCGGGCTCGGACTGGCCTGACGGCCGCCGCGTACGCGAAGCGAAGCGAAGCCCCGGGCCGAGGAGGCGCCGGGGCCGTTTGCGCTCGGCGCCGGACCGGACGGCGTCGGACCGGACGGCGCCGCCGCCCTCGACGTGCCCTCACCCCGTTCGACGTGCCCTCACCCCGGCCGTCGGCCCCGGCCGTTCGCCCCGGTCGGCGGGCCGTGGGGCGGTCCCCGCGCGTGCCGGACCGGGACCGCCCCTGGGCTGGGGAAACGGATGTCAGTCGGCCGTGATATCTACTCATCTGGGGTGGCCGTCGTGCGGCCATGCGAAAGATGCCGATGATGTTCGAGGGGGCCACACATGCCGCTGTTCCGACGCCGCTCGGGCGAGGAGGCCGCGCAGAGCGGGGCGGGCTGGCGCGGGAGGGTGCGACGGGCCGTCGGGTCCGCGCCCGTGGCGGCCGTTGCGGCGCCGCGGCTGGATCCGGCGCTCGGGGACGAGTCGCTGCGCCTGATGCTCGGCCAGGCCGCCGCCGGTGACTGGGCGGCCCTGGGCCCCGCGCTGGCCGCCGTCGGGGACGGCGCCGACCTGACCGGGCGGGTCGGTGCGATCGCCGAGGTGCCCCGGGTCGAGGAGTGGACGGCCCGGGCCCTCGCCGACCGGCCCGAGGACACGTCGGCGCTGCTGCTGTCCGGTGCCCGGCACGTCACCTGGGCCTGGGAGGCCCGGACGGGCGCCCGGGCGAAGCACGTGTCCGAGAAGCAGTGGAAGGTGTTCCACGAGCGGCTGGACGTCGCCGAGGAGCAGCTGCTGGAGGTCGCCGAGCGCGAGCCGTCCTGGCTCGCCCCCTGGTACTTCCTGCAGATCAGCGCCCGCGGCGCCTCGCTCCCGGCGGAGGTCGCGACCTGCCGCTTCGAGGCCGCCGTGCGCCGTGCTCCCGGGCATCCGGCCTCGCACCGCCAGCGCCTCCAGCAGCTGTGCGCCAAGTGGGGCGGCTCGCACGAGGAGATGCACGCCTTCGCCCGGTCCTCGATGCTCGCGGCGCCGGAGGGCAGCCAGCTCGGCGAGCTGGTCGTGCTGGCGCACCTGGAGCGCTGGCTGGACCTCCCGGACGGTGAGGACCGCGCCTACCTGGCCAGTGCGGAGGTGGTGGCCGACTTGCAGGAGGCGGCCTTCCGCTCCGTGCTGCACCCGGACTTCACGCCGGTCCGCGGCTGGCAGGGTTCCTTCAACGCCTTCGCGATGGCCTTCTCGCTGGCCGGCCAGCGCAAGACCGCGCGCCTGCTGTTCGAGGCCTTGGACGGCGCCGTCACCGAGTCGCCCTGGCACTTCCTGTCCGGTGATCCGCTCAAGGCGTTCGCCTCCCACCGGGACCGCTGCGCGTACTGACGCCCCGGCCCCCCAGAACCTCCGTCACCCGCCCCGCGATCGAAAGAGCCCCCGGTGTCCCCATCCGAGAACCCGACGCCCGACAACGCGGCGAGCGCGCACACCTTCCAGGTGGACCTGCGCGGCCTGGTGGACCTGCTCTCCCACCACCTCTACTCCAGCCCGCGGGTGTACCTGCGCGAGCTGCTGCAGAACGCGGTGGACGCGATCTCCGCCCGCCGCGCCCTCGATCCGCAGGCACCGGCCCGGATCGTCGTGCGCGCCGACGACGAGCTGAGCGTCACCGACACCGGCGTCGGCCTGACCGAGGCGGACGTCCACACCTTCCTCGCCACCATCGGCCGCAGCTCGAAGCGCGACGCCGACGGCCGGCTGGACGGCGCCGGGCTGGCCCAGGCCCGCGGCGACTTCATCGGTCAGTTCGGCATCGGCCTGCTGGCCTGCTTCGTGGTCGCCGACGAGATCACCGTGGTGACCCGCTCCGCCGCCACCCCGGACGCGCCGGTGATCGAGTGGCGCGGCGGCTCCGACGGCCGCTACACGATCCGCACCCTGCCCGCCGCGGCCAAGCCGGAGCCGGGCACCACCGTGACGCTGGTCCCCCGTGCCGACGCCGTCGAGTGGACGCGGTCGGGCCGTGTCCTCGCGCTGGCCCGGGACTTCGGCAGCCTGCTGCGCCACGACGTCACGGTGGTGGACGCGAACGGCACCGAGCACCGGGTGAACCGCACCCCGCCGTGGGCCGAGCGGCACGGCTCGCCGCTGGCCCGGCGCGACGCGCTGACCGAGTACTGCCGCGCCGCCTTCGACTTCACCCCGCTCGACACCATCGACCTGGACCTGCCGCTGGTCGGCCTGCGCGGCGTCGCCTACGTGCTGCCGGACGCGGCCCCGCCGTCCCGCCGTTCGGGCCACCGGGTGCACCTCAAGGGCATGCTGCTGTCCGACCAGGCCGCCGAACTGCTGCCGGACTGGGCGTTCTTCGTCCGCTGCGTGGTGGACACCGACGGCCTGCGCCCGACCGCCTCCCGCGAGGGCCTGTACGCGGACGAGACGCTGGCCGCCGTCCGCGACGCGCTGGGCGTCCGGATCCGCGACTGGCTGACCGGCCTGTCCGCGAGCGATCCGGCGCTGCTGCACCGCTTCCTGTCCGTGCACCACCTGGCCGTCAAGGAACTCGCCCGTTACGACGACGAGTTGCTGCGGATGATGCTGCCGTGGCTGCCGTTCGAGACCACCGACGGCAACGTCACCCTGGACGAGTTCACCCGCAGCCACCCGGTGGTGCTGGTGACCCGCACGGTCGAGGAGTTCCGCCAGGTCGCCCCGATCGCCGGCGCCGCCGGCCTCGGCGTGGTCAACGGCGGCTACACCTACGACCGCGACCTGGTGCACCGGCTGCCCGAGATCCGCCCCGGCGTCTCGGTCTCCGATCTCGACCCGGGCACCGTCACCGCGCACCTGGACACCGTCGACCCGGCCGCCGAGCTCGCCGCGAACGCCTTCCTCGCCGTCGCCCGCGAGGTGGTCGGCCGCTTCGACTGCGACGTCGCCCTGCGCAGCTTCCACCCGACCAACGCGCCCGCGCTGCTGCTGGACAACCGGGAGGCCCGGCACGAGCGCAGCCGCGCCCAGCTCGCCGAGGAGGCCGACGGCCTGTGGGCGGACATCCTGGGCTCGCTGCGCGCCGAGGCGCCCCGCGCCCAACTGGTGCTCAACCACCTCAACCCGCTGGTGCGCCGCGCCGCGACGGTCACCAACCGCGAGCTGGCCGTCACCGCCGTCGAGGCGCTGTACGGGCAGGCCGTGCTGATGACCCGCCGCCCGCTCAAGGCGAGCGAGAGCGCCCTGCTCAACCGCTCGTTCATCAGCCTGCTCGACCACGCCATGCTCGGCCACGAGTCGGCCGGCCCGGACCGCACCGACCCGAAGGAGGCCTGATGCTGGACACCCCCGACGCGGTGATGGCCGCGCTGCGCGAGAACGACGCCCGCCCGTACGGCCGCCAGCGGACCGTCGCGGCCGAGGAACTCGTCGACGCCGCCGAGCAGTTCGACGACACCGGGGCGCGCTCGATGGCCCTGCTGGAGCTGATGGAGGCGTACGAGTACGACGGCGAGCGCAGCAAGAGCCCGGTCGTCTTCGCCCGCCTCCTCAAGCTGTGGGACGCCGACCCGGACGGCTTCGGCGAGTGGGCCCGCCAGCAGGTGTTCTGGCGGTTCAAGTGGGTGGCCGGCGCGCTCCTGGGCAACCCGGACGTGCCGCTGCCGGCCCTGCGGCGCTGGCACACCGAACTGCGCGACCGCTACCGGGCGGCCGGCTTCGACCTCCAGCCGTACTACGCCCAGCGCTACCACCTGGCCGCGCAGACCGGTACCGGCCGCCAGGACGCCTACGAGCTGTGGACGGCCCGCCCGCGCTCCGAGCTGAGCGACTGCCACGCCTGCGAGACCCGGGCGCGCGCCGAGCACTTCGCGGACGCGGGCGACGACGCCCGGGCGCTGGAGGTCCTGCAGCCGGTCCTCGACGGCCGGAGCAGCTGCGAGCAGGAGCCCGCCCTCAGCCAGGCCGCCGCCCTGCTCCCGCTGCTGCGCCGGGGCCGTCTGGACGACGCCCGCTCCAGCCACCTGACCGGCTACCGCGCCGCGCGCGGCAAGGCCTCGATGGCGCACGCCGTCGGCCGCCATGTCGAGTTCTGCGCGCTGTCCGGCAACGAGCCGCGCGGCCTGGAACTGCTCGCCGAGAACCGCGACCTGTTCGCGGTGGCCGGCGAGCCGTCGGGGCTGCTGTCCTTCCTCACCGGCGTCGAGGTGCTGCTCGCCGTCCTGGCCCGGGGCGGCCACGGCGGGCTCGCCGTCAGCGGCCCGCCCGGCACCTCCTGGACGGCGGACACCCTGCTCGCCCACGTGCGCGCCGAGGCCGACGCGCTCGCCGCCCGCTTCGACGCCCGCAACGGCACCGACGCGGTCGGCGCCGACCGGCGCGCCCGGCTGGCCCGCGAGCCGCTGCTGGCCGAGCCGCTGGCCCTCGGCGTGCGCGCCGCCGCCGCGCCCGAGCTGGCCGCCGCCCCGGCGCTCGCGCCCGCACCGCGTCGGGCCGTCGAGCCGGAGCCGGAGGACTTCACCGCCTTGGTGGTCCGGGCCCGCGAGCTGGAGCTCGTCGGGCACCCGGACGCCGACCGGCTCTGGCGGCGGATCGCCGAACGCGCCGCCGCCGACGGCTTCGCCCACCCCGAGGGCACCGCGGTCGGCAGCCCCGGGCGGCTGCGCGCCGAACTCGCCGAGCAGCGGGCCCACCAGGCGCTGGAGCGGGACGAGCACGCCGACGGCCGGGCCGGGCTGCTGGCCGCCGCCGACCTGTTCGAGCAGGCCGGGCTGCCCGGCCAGGCCCTGATGGTCCGGGCCCGCGCGCTGATCGTGGAACTCGGCGAAGTCGAGGGCGCGGTGGCCGACTGGCCGGCGCTCGACGAGGTGCTGCGCCGGGCCGAGGAGCTGCGGTCCGCCGGCGCGATGGCCGACGACGACCACCTGATCGTGTGGCAGGTCCGCGCCTACGCCGCCCACCACGACCTGGTCGAGGCGCTGCCCGAGCCGCCCGCCGAGGCCGTCGAGCGCTTCGAGGCGGCGGCCGGCGGCTACCACCGCACCGCCGTGGAGCTGGGCTCCGCCCGCCGCGCCGCCACCTCCCGCCAGTACCTGGCCGACGCGGCCGCCCGGCAGGGCCGGCTGGCCGAGGCCACCACCGAACTGCGCGAGGTGCTCGGTGAGTTGGACGCGGCCGAACTGCCCTGGCACACCCCGCGGGTGCTCGGCCTGCTGGGCCAGGTGCTGCTGCAGGGCGGCGAGTCCGCCGAGGCCGTCGAGGTGTTCCACCGGGCGCTCGCCGAGGCCGCCCGCTGGGGCGACGACTCCTACCCGTACGCGCCCACCTACCTGATGCTCGGCCACGCGGCCATGGGGGCCGGCGACCGCGGCGGCGCGGTCCGGGCGCTCACCGAGGCGGCCGCGCGCTTCGACCGCAAGGGCCGGGAGGCGGCCGAGGACGCCGCCCGGGCCCGCCTCCAGCTGGCCGACGTGCTGCGCGCCGCCGACCGCACGGCCGACGCCGTCGCGGTGCTGGAGTCGGTGCTGCTGGACGCCGCCGCGCCGGAGCTGGACGTGCGGATGCTCGCGCAGGCCCGGCTGGACCTCGCCCGGGGCCTCACCGAACTGGACGAGCACCGGGACGCCGCCGAGGAGTACCTGCGGCTGGCCGACGCCGTCGCTGGCTGGGAGGAGCAGGACACCCACACCATGGTCGCCTGCGAGGCCGCGCTGGCGCTGGCCCGGGCGGACCGCTGGGAGGCCGCGAAGGCCGCCCTCGACCGCGCCCTCGCGGCCCACGCCCAGGCCCCCCAGGTCGACCAACTGGCCGCGACGCTACGTGAGTTCGCCCGGCTGACGATGCACGCCGAGGGCCCGGAGGGGCTGGCGTCGGCGCTGGCCCGGCTGGCCGAGGCGGACGCCGCCGGGGAGCACGCCGGGCAGGCCGGTCAGGAGTACAACCCCTGGTACCTGCGCGGCGGTTCGCACTACGAGCGGGCGCGCTGCCTGGCCATGGCCGAGCGCCACGAGGAGGCGCTGGCCGAGGTCGAGCGGGCGATCGCGGTCTACGAGGGCGGCGACGAGCGGGCCGGGACGTCCAGGGCCGAGGCCGTCCGGCTGGCCGCGCTGATCGAGGGCGCCGACCTCGGCCGTACCGGGGCGGCCGTCGCCCGGCTGACCGCGGGCATCGCCCGCTGCGAGGCCGCCGGCCTCCCGGAGGCGGCGCAGGTGCTGGCCGACCTGCGGGAGCGGTTCGCGGCCGCGAACTGACCGCGGCCGCGAACTGGCCTGCCCGGGGCCCGGGGTGCGCAGATCCCCGGGCCCCGGGCGTCGGCCCGTCAGCCCGTCGGCCCGTGTCAGCAGGGACCGTCGTCGCCCCAGACGCCCCACTGGCCGCTGGCGCTCGGCACCTCGTTCAGCGTCCACCACTTGGCGTGGTACTTGTGGCCGCCGTACGAGACCTTGCTGCCGCTGGTGTACGTGGTGCTCGCGCTCCACGCCGGGTCGGTGCAGGTCCCGGGGGTGGTCGGGGGAGTCGTCGGCGGCGTGGTGGGCGGGGTGGTCGGCGGCGTGGTGGGGGGCGTGGTGGGGGGCGTCGCCCCGGCGAACTTCACGGTGTACTTGGTGAAGTCCCAGTCGTTCTGCGCCACGCTGGAGCAGGAGCCGGACAGCCCCGGGTCCACCGGGCCCGTGCACTGCCGGTCCCGGTTGACCGACCAGTAGGTGTACCGGGCCAGGTCGTGCGCGGTGGCGAAGTCCAGCACGGCCTGGAAGTCCGCCTGCCGGAAGTACTCGGCGGCGTCGGTGCGGCCGTTCATCATCGACACGCCCTCGTGGGCGTAGGCCGTCGCCTCGGACCAGCCGAAGGTGGTCTGGAGGATCTGGTTGAACTTCACCAGCGCGTCGGTCTGCGCGGCGGCGCCGTTGAACCCGCCGTCGAACGGCATGATCGAGTAGTTGTTCGGCGTGAAGCCCTGCGACTTGGCCTCGTTCAGCATCTGCGTGCCGAACCAGCCCGTCCCCGCGTTGGTCCCGGCGGTGGTGATCGAGATGTAGAGGCCGGGGTTGTTCTGCTGGAGGATCCGGGCGGCGCCGACCTCGTTGTGGATCGCCGCGGTGTTCTCGTACTCCGGCTCCTCCAGGTCGAAGTCGATCGCCTTCAACTGGTACTTGGTGATCACCTTCTGGTACCCGGCGGCGGTCGCCTCCGGCGTGCCGCAGACCTGGCCGAGCTTGGTGCCGCCGTACCCGCCGACCGAGACCGAGACGTCCCCGCCCTTGCCGCGGATGGTCTGGATGACGCCGGGCATGGTGGTGTCGGTGTCGATCGAGGAGGTGCCGCCCCAGGCCGGCGAACAACTGGTGCCCTGGGCCAGGATGAACGCCAGCTGGAAGGCCTTCTGTCCGGTGGCGTCCATCACCGCCGCGGCGTCCGGCGGGCTGTTGTCCTCGGGCATCAGATAGGGCGCCGAGGCGTACCAGTTGCTGCCGAGGCCGGTCGTGGTGTCGGCGGCGGCGGAGCCGGTGTTCGCGAGCGCGGCGACGCCGCCGGCGACCAGGCCGAGCACCCCGGCCACGGCGGCGGCGACCCGGCGCGGGCGGCGGCGCGGGTTCCGGGGGGCGGGGTGTGGGGGAAGTGCGCGTTCCATCGAGGGCCTTTCCAGGCGGGACGGCAGTGGGGGAGGGGCTGCTCACGCCGGAGGTGGGGGTGGCGCGCAGACCGAACGGGCCTCCGGCAGGGGGTAGTTGCCGAAGGCTGTCACTGGTATAGACCTGTCGGGGAAGGGTGGTCAACCCCGAAATGGTCAAGCCGGGGCCCGGCGCCGGCGGTGGACCGGGCGCCGGACGGGCTCCCCGTCAGGCGCGCGCCGCCACGCGGACCCCTGCCCCCGTTCCCTGCGCGGCGTCACCGGCTCCCTGTGCGGCACCCACCGCCCCCTGCGCGGCGCCCACCGCCGCCAGCAGCCCGCCGACCGCCGGCGACCACGGCCGGCTGGTCGGCCCGGTGAGCGTGAGCGTGCGGTGGACGGCCGGCCGGATCGGGACGAGCACGCAGTTGGCCGGGAGCATGGTCAGCGCCAGCGCGGGCATCACCGAGACCCCGACGCCCGCGTGCACCATGCCGATGAGCGTGTTGAGGTCGCGGATGCGGTGCCGGGGAGTGAAGCGGGTGCCGGCCCGGCGGAAGGCCTCGCGGATGTGGCGTTCGCAGCCGCCCTCGGAGAGCAGGAAGTCGTCGTCCTCCAGGTCGGCGACATGGATGGCCTCCTGCCCGGCGAGCGGGTGGTCGCGGCGCAGCAGCGCGTGCATGGAGTCGGCCCCGAGCGCGACCGCCCCGGGCGGGAGCGGCCCGGCGTCGACCAGGACGGCGGCGTCGACGGTGCCCGCCTCCAGCCAGGTGGCGAGCTCGTCGTCCTCGCCCTCGAAGACCCGGACGGTGACCTGCGGGTAGGCGGCCTTCCAGTCCCGGAGCAGCCCGGGCAGCAGCGCCTGGCAGACGGTCGTCGGCGCGGCGAGCCGCACGGTCCCGACGGGGCCGCCGGAGTGCCGGGTGGCGATGGCGCGCACGGCGGCGGCGGAGGCCACGGCGGTGCGGGCGTGCGGGAGGATCTGCTCGCCCAGGGGAGTGGGCCGGGCCGGGGTGCCGCGCAGCAGGACGGGCGCGCCGAGGGTCCGCTCCAGCGCGGCGACGGCGTGCGAGACGGCGGACTGGCTGATGCCCAGTTCGTCGGCGGCCGCGCCGAACCCGCCGGTGTCGGCGACCGCGACCAGGGCCCTCAGCTGGGCCAGGTTGACCTCCGAGGCCATGAGACTTCCTCATCCATTCGGCACTGCCACTTGTTGGACTCATGCTCTGCCACCGGGCCACCCTCTGTCCAGACGGGATCCGAGGCGGGACCCGAGACTGGACCCTGGGCGGGACCGGGACGGAACCCGACACGGAACCAACGGGACGAAGGTGGAGGTGATCCGGGTGCGGCGCTGGTTGCCGGGCTTCGTGGCGCTGTCGGCGATCTGGGGCGCGAGCTTCGCGCTGATCAAGGTGGCGGTGGAGGCGGGGGTGCCGCCGCTGTGGGTGGCGCTGTGGCGCTGCGCCCTCGGGGCGGTCACCCTGTGGGCGATCCTCGTGCTGCGCCGCGAGCGCGTCCCCCGCGACCGCGCGCTCTGGGGGCACTCCGCCGTGGTCGCGGTGCTCCTCAACACCGTGCCGTTCACGCTGTTCTCGTTCGGCGAGACCCGGGTCAGCTCCGTCCTCGCCGGGGTGATGAACGCGACCACCCCGCTGTTCACCCTGCTGTTCGCCGTCCTCATCGTCGCCGAGGAGCGCCGCCCCGGCGCCCGTCGGCTCTCCGGACTCGCCCTCGGCTTCGTCGGCGTGCTCACCGTGCTCGGGGTCTGGCGCGGCATCGGCTCAGGCGAGGCCGCCGGCGGCCTCGCCTGCCTGGCCGCCGCCTGCTGCTACGGTGCGGGCTTCACCTACCTGCGCCGTTTCCTCTCCGGCCGGCCGGAGTCGGTGGTCACCCTCTCAGCCGTCCAGATCGCCTGCGCCACCGCCGAGCTGGCCGCCGTCGCGCCGTTCGCCGCGGGTGCCCCGCACTGGCCGGGGGCGGGCGCGGCCGGGGCCCTGCTGGTGCTGGGTGCGGTCGGCACCGGCCTCGCGTACCTGCTCAACCTCGGGCTGGTCCGCGCGGCCGGCACCGCGGTGGCCTCCGCCGTCACCTACGTCATGCCGCTGTGGTCCACGGCCCTCGGCGCGGCCTTCCTCGCCGAGCCCGTCGGCTGGAACGCCCTGGCCGGCGGCGTCCTGGTGATCGCCGCCGTCGCCCTGGCCCGCCCCCGGCCCGCACTCCGCCCGGCCGGCTCCGCCGCCTCCACGACTGACGCCCCGAGGCCTGGTCAGAGGGTTCGTTAGAGTGGCCGGGTGAACGAGGGGGAGCAGCAGCCGACGGCCGTCTGGGCCGCGCTGCGGGCCCACCCGCTGCGCTTCCCCGTCACCCCGTGGGTGCCGCGCTGCTGGGCCTACCTGCTCGGCGGCGCGCTGCTCGGCCCGCTGCTGCTGGCCGCCCTGACGGTGCTGCTGGTGCTCGGTCTGGGCCTGTCCGTGGTCGGGGTCGGACTGCCGGTCCTCCTCGCCCTGGCCCTCGCGGGCATCCCCGCCGCCGCCCTCGAACGCCGACGGCTGCGGCTGGTCGAGCCGGCACCGCTGCCCGACCCGCACCGCCCGCTGCCCGGCGCCGGCCGCCGCGCCCGGCTGCGGACCCGCCTGCGCGAGCGCGCCACCTGGCGCGAACTGGCCCACACCGCGCTCACCGCCACGGCCCTCGCCGCCGCCGCGCTCGGCTTCAGCGCCGCGCTGCTGTTCTCCGGCGCCCTGGTCGCCTCCCCGGTGATCGTCTGGGCGCTGGCTCCCGAAACCGTCATGATCATTCCCGGCAGGGCGGTGTCCGGGCCGCTCGCCGCCCTGCCGTTCAGCGCCGCCGGGCTCGCCGGGCTCCTCCTCTGCGCCTACGCCGGGGCCCTGCTGACCGCCGCCCAGGTGGCCCTCGCCCGCCTCCTGCTCGGGCCCCGCGAGGAGGACACCGGCCGACAGGTCCTCGAACTCACCCGCTCCCGGGCCCGGCTCGCCGACGCCTTCGAAGCCGAACGCCGCCGCATCGAACGCGACCTGCACGACGGCGCCCAACAGCAGCTCGTCGCGCTCAGCATGACCCTCGGCCTCGCCGACCACGCGCTGCGCGACGGCAGCGCCCGGTCCGGCGACCGGGCCACCGCCCTGGTCGCCCGGGCCCGCGGCGAAGCCCGGCAGGCCCTGGAACAACTGCGCGGCCTGGTCCGCGGCATCCACCCCCAGGTGCTCACCGACCACGGCCTCGCCGCCGCCGTCGCCGAGGTCGCGCTGCGCCACCCCATCCCGGTCCGGTCCGACTTCGACCTCCCCGGCCGGCTGCCCGCCCCCGTCGAGACCACCGCCTACTTCACCGTCACCGAAGCGCTCACCAACGCCGCCAAGCACAGCGGCGCCGCCGCGATCACCGTCAGCGGGCGCATCGCCGACGGCCGGCTGGTGCTCCAGGTGACCGACGACGGCCACGGCGGGGCGGACCCGGCCGCCGGGGCCGGACTGCGCGGACTCGCCGACCGGGTGGCACTCCTGAAAGGACGGCTCATGGTGACCAGCCCGACGGGCGGCCCGACCACGCTGCGGCTGGAGGTCCCGTGCTCCGGATCGTGATCGCCGAGGACGCCGTCCTGCTGCGCGCCGGACTCGTCGAACTCCTCACCCTCGGCGGCCACCGGGTGACCGCCGCCGTCGGCGACGCCCGCGCCCTCGCCGCCGCCGTCGACACCGAACGGCCCGACGCCGTCATCACCGACGTCCGGATGCCGCCCGACTTCTCCGACGAGGGCCTGCGCGCCGCCCTCGACCTGCGCGAACGCCACCCGGGCCTGCCCGTCCTGGTGCTCTCCCAGTACGTCGCCACCCCGTACGCCACGCGCCTGCTCGCCGCCGCCGGCGCCCAACCCGCCGGCCTCGGCTACCTCCTGAAGGACCGCGTCGGCGACGTCGCCGACTTCCTCGACGCCCTGCGCCGGGTCGCCGCCGGCGAGACCGTCATCGACCCCGACGTGGTCCGCGTCCTGCTGCGCCAGCAGTCCGCCGACCGCCCCCTCACCCGCCTGACCCCCCGCGAACGCGAAGTCCTCGCCCTCATGGCCGAGGGCCTCAACAACCAGGCCATCGCCACCCGGCTCACCATCACCGAGGCCTCGGTGGTCAAACACTGCGGCAACATCTTCATGAAGCTCGACCTCGATCCCACCGAAGGCAACCGCCGCGTCCTCGCCGTCCTGGCCCACCTCCGGGAGGCGTAGGGCGGGTCCGACAAGAGGCTCGGGTCCGACAACGGGCGCCGGCGGCTCAGCGCAGACCGAGACAGGGCAGCCAGGCCCGTGAGGCGCCGTGGCCCGCGGTGAGCAGGGCGCACAGCGGGCCGGCCGCGCCCCCGAGCAGGCCCATCCCCTCCGCGCCCAGGGCCTCCACCTCGGGTAGGCGGGCCCTGAGGTGGGCGAGCAGACGGGCCTTCAGCGCGGCTGCGGCGGGCAGGCCGGCGTGGTGGGCGAAGGCGTCGGCCACCGCCAGCACGCCCGAGGCGCCGTGGCACAGGGCCAGCAGGTCGCTCGCGCGGTCGCCGAAGAGGTGGAACCGCTCGTCGTACCGTTCGGCGAGCGTGCTGAAGGCCGCTGCGGCCCAGTCGGCCGTCTCCCGGTCGCCCGTCGCGTCGGCCGCGTCCCACAGCGCCCAGGAAACTCCGGGGGTGCCGTAGCACCAGGCCTGGCGGGCGCGCGCTCCGGCGGGCGGCGGGCCGTCGAGCCCGGCGCCGTCCCAGGTGCGGATGGAGCGGGCGTCGTCGAAGGACTGCCGCATCAGCCACCCGGTCGCGCGGCGCAGGGCGGGGGTCAGGTCGGGGTGCGGTCCGAGGTGGCGTACGGCTGCGGTGAGTGCGGCGACGACTCCTGCGGCGCCGTGGCCCGTGCCGGTGTTGATCCGTCCGTCGAGCCAGCCCAGGTGCGGGTGGCCGGCGTACTGCCCCGTCCGCAGCCGGGGCAGCTCGTCGGCGTCGCACAGCCGGGCCAGGTGGTCGGCGTACGGGCCGAGTTGGGCCGGTGTCGGGCGGGTGCCCGTGCTCAGGGCGAGCAGGGTGCCGGAGGGGCCGACGATGAGGTCGTAGTCCGGGAAGGCGACCTGTTCGCAGCGCCAGGTGAGGGCCGGCGCGGTGCGGACCAGGTGGTCGCGGAGCCGGTCGGCGACCGGATCCAGCCCCGGGAGCACCCGGGCTCCCAGCCGCAGGCCCGCCAGCGTTCCGGCCAGTCCGCCGTCGTACAGCCCGCAGTGGCCCGGCCCCTGGCCGGCGGTGCGGGCCCACACCGCCACGGCACGGGCCGCGGACCGTTCGCTCTCCGGCCCTCCGGTGGTGTGCAGCAGGGCGGCCAGGACGGGGACGCCCGGATCGGAGGGGTGCTCGGCGACCGCCGGGCTCTCGCGGGGCCGGGCGGACCAGGCGTCGAGGAGCCGGACGGCGAGTCCGGTGACGGCGGTGTCGGTGTTCTCGGCGTTCGCGGTGTGCTGCGGCACGGTGGCTCCTCGGGAACGACGGGTCGGCACTCCGCCCGGCCTGGAGGGGCCGGGCGGAGTGCCGGTGGTGGCGGCCGTCAGGGGCCGCTGTCCGGGTGGCCGCCCGAGGGCGTGCCCTCGGACGGCCCGACGGGAGATCAGCAGAACAGGCCGCTACAGAGCAGCACCGTGTCGCAGATCAGGACGGTGCAGACGCCGCTGCAGCCGCCGCTGCTGGCCTCGGGGGTCGGCAGGGTGGTCTCGGTGATGCGCGCGTCCAGGTCGCCGATGAGGGCGTCGAGGTCGGTGAGCGCCGTGATGTCGGGCATGGTTGTCCTCCTTCAGGAGCGGTGATGGGTGGAGACCGCCCCGGTGGCCCGCCCGCGGGGGGCGGGCGCACCGGGGACGTCGGGTTCGCCGCGCAGTGCGGCGGCGGCGGGCTCCGCGAGTTCCTCGGCGCCCTGGTCGAACGGAAGTCTGAGCAGCAGTTGGGCGGCGACGGCGGCACCGCCGTGCACGGGGTCGTGGAGCAGCAGGCCGCCGGGGTCGGGGAGCATCTCCTCGACCAGCAGGTCCGCACCGGGGTGGCGCGCGCAGATCCGCTCCAGCAGGGCGACCGAGGTCAGCGCCGCGAAGTCCACGGGCACCGGTTTCGGCTGGGGTACGGCCCGGACGAACGCGAAGCGCGGCAGTCCGGCGGAGCGCCCGAGGGCGGCGAGGGCGCGCACCTTGGTCAGGTCGCCGTCGCCGGGCCGCCACAGCTGGGCCGCCGGCACGCGCCAGACCGCGGGGCTGATGACCAGGGCGCCGCCGCCGACGGTCACCCGGGGCAGCCGGTCCGTGTCGGGGAACGCCTCGGCCAGGCCGTCCAGGCGGATCAGGCGCGAGCCCGCCGGGTGGCCGGCGGCCAGCAGCAGCCGGACCAGGACGTCGTACGGGGGCAGGGGTGTACGGGTGGCGTGGTGGACGGGCAGCAGCCGGCACCCGTCGGCCTCGGCGATGATCCGCGGGCCGACCCGTCGCAGGGTGATGCGCTCCAGCGGCAGGTAGCGGGCCGTCAGGCCGTCCGCTCCCTGGTACGGCAGGGGATCGGGATCGCCCGTCCACCAGCCGGTGATGACCGGTCGCCGTACGGCGTTGGCGGCGCGTCCGGCCAGCGGCGGCACCAGCAGTTCGACGAAGCGGGCCCCGGACAGCCGCTCGACGGAGGCGAGGAAGGCCCGGTAGCTCCGCAGGTTGTCGTAGCCGCCGTGCAGGGTGTGGAGCGCGTCGGCGAACCGGGCGTCCAGCACGCCCGCCGGTGAGGCGGTCTCCAGCACCGCGACCGGACCGGAGCCCGGCAGCGGACGCAGCAGGCAGTCCAGGGGCCAGGGCGGCAGCGCGGTCGCGGCCGGGGGTGCCCCGAGGGTGTCCAGCAGGTCGTCGTCCAGGTCCACCGGTCCGCTGCCGGCCCGGGCGGACAGGTGGGCCAGCAGCCCGGCGTAGCCGGACCCGGAGGTCTCGGCGGGGTGCCAGCCCGCGTACCGGCGCGGGGGCTGAGGCGGCGGCGGGCAGCTGCCGTCGGGCAGGTGGCGCGCGAGGATCTCGCCGAGCGGGCACGGCCGTTCGGTGAGCTCCGCGAGCTCGGCCGGCAGCCGGTGCGGGTCCGGCCCCGCGAGCCGGTCGGCCTCCCGCAGCCACGCCACGCGGGCGGCGGTGCCGAGGCCCTGCTGCACCTGGCGGGCGGCCGCTCCGGAGACGGCCGAGGCTATGGTGCGGTAGGAGTCGGTGAACCACGGCCGGGAGTCGTCGGCGGGGGCGGCGGAGCCGGTGGTGCGGAGCGCCGACGCGGGTGCGGGTATGGGCGCGGGTATGGGCGCGGGTGCGGCGGAATCGGCGCTCGGTGCAGGTGTCGGAGGAGGCGCCGGTTGCGGAAGGGTGCCGCGCGCGCGGACGTCCTCGGCGGCGAGCCAGCCCGTGGTGCGGCGGCGCGGGGCCGCGCAGGCCTGGAGCACGCCGAGTCCGAGCAGGTGCGCGAGGAAGCCGCGCAGCACCGCGGGAGCGGATGCCGCCGCCCCGGCCGCCGCTGCGACGGTCGTCGCCGTGCCCAGCAGAGCCGCTTCGAGGTCGCCCAACGGGCGAGGGCCGCCGGCCAGTTGGGCCAGCACGTGATCCAGGGGGAGGGAGCGCCGCAGGTCGACCTGCCGCAACCGGCCCCGGTCGTGCGGGTCGGTCACCCAGCAGCGCAGGACGCCGGCGCCCGGTGCGGTGCCCGCCGGCTGGGGGAAGTGCAGCGGAGCCAGGGCCAGCACCGTGGCCGGGTCCGCCGCCCGCAGGTCCAGGGCGCCGAGCCGGGCCCGCACCCCGTGGACGTTCTCCACGGCCTGGGCCGCCACCTCGCCGAGGGTCGTGCCCGGCGGGACGAGCCGCAGCAGGGTGCCGTCGGCCCGGCCGCCGTTCCCGTCATCGTTCCCGCCGCCGTTCGCGCCCGTCGGGGTGACCGGCAGCAGGGTGACCTGGCCGACCCAGCCGCGCGGGGTGGTCTTCGCCGCGGCCCGGCCGAGCGCCCGCCACACGTACGCCGTCCGCTTGCGCAGCCGCTTCCCGCTCCAGGACTCGCCCGCGGCCAGCCGGCCGGCCACGTCTGCGGCCGCTCCGGGCTCCACCTCGTCCAGGAAGGCCCGCATGACGGGCGACGCGCACACCAGGGACCAGCCCAGGGCGCCCACGCGCTCGCGCTCGGCCGCCACCGCGGCCTCCAGCCGCCGCAGGGCGACGGCCGCCGCCTCGGCCTCGCCGGACAGCCGTGCGGCGTCCGCGACGAGGCCGCCGGCGGCGGGCAGCCGCCCCAGCAGCCCGCAGTCGGCCGGGCCCGGTGCGGCGCCGGAGTGCAGCCGACGGCGCACGGCCAGCACGGCGCGGCGGTCGGCGGCGGTGAGGGCGGGGTGCGGCACGACCATGATGCCCAGCTGCTCGGCCAGTCGGCGGGCGTGCTCCGCCCGCCGTTCGTCCCGTCGGGCGTGGTCGGCGACCTGTGCGAACAGCTCCGGGTTGCCCGCCGCCGCCCACGCTGCCAAGGGCATGCCGGCCACGCGGAGCAGTGCCGCGGCGCCCAGTTCCCGGTCCTCGTCCACGTCAGGACCTCCCGTCACCGGTGAGCGCGTGGGTCAGCAGGCTCTGCCGGGCCAGGGAGAACCGCCCCCGGTTCCAGTGGAAGACGACGTAGTGGGCGGCGGCGCGGCGCGGGCCGATCACCGCTTCACCGGACTCGAAGTAGCCGGTGCGCCAGCCCTCGGCGGCCCGGCGCACGGCGTCCCCGTGCACCTCGACCGCCGCCCGCCGTTGCGGCGGCAGCGGATCGAGCAGGCTCCGTCCGCCGGCTCGCCAGGCCGCGAGGATGCCTGCGGCGGCGCGCCGGGTGTCCTCGTCCGGCTCGGTGCCCAGCCTGCGGCCGGCGTCGTCCTGGAGCACCTGCCAGACCCCGCGGTGCTCCCAGCCGACGATGCCGAGGCCGTCGAGGAGTTCACCGAGGAGGTACAGGGACAACCGCCAGTCCGCGACGGCCTCCGGTCGGCCCGGTGCCGCGACGGTGTCGTGGTGATCGAGCCAGGCCAGGGAGTCCACCGTGAACAGGTCGTGGACGTGCCGCATCGAACGCGGGCCGCCGAAGAGGTAGGTCTCCGGCTCGTACCGCCCGCACAGCGGCGGTTGCGGCTGTCCGTCCACCGCGCGGAAGCGGCGCGCCAGTTCCTCGCGCAGCGCCCCGACTTCGGACCGGCCCGCCTCGAACCGGACCCGCAGTCCGGGCGGTTTGTGCATGAAGAAGAAGGAGCGCGCCGCGCCGGCGGAGATCAGGTCGCGGGCCGTGTCCGCGACGGCGCGGTACGTCCGGTGCCAAGTGGCCGGGCCCGGCGCGAGGTTGATCTGCACCCAGCCGTCCTCGGGCCGGTCGTCGCGCAGCGCGGACAGCCCGGCCGTCAGGAACGCGCGGCGCGCGGCCTCGTACTCGGGGCCCGCGGAATCGACCGGTACCGTTCCCCACGGAATGTCGCGAGCGTCCCGGAGGCAGTCGGCCAGCAATCGTTCGACCTCCACCATGGTGCCCACCTCCTCGTGATTTCGGCTCTACTCCCGGGGTTTCCACCATTCGGTCGGATTGAAAAACGGAAGGCAAATATTCATATGATGAAAAAGGGTGCGCCCGCTGCGCGTACGGGACTTCGCGCGCCGAAGGCGCATCCTGCGGGCGGATTCGGCAGCCTTTGCCCCCCCTGACTCGATGATCGCCCGCATGTTGGTGAGTTGGTGTCACTTCTGCTCGAACTCCCATTGAACAAAACGGCGTTGGCGCGCCCGAAAGTGTCAGGCGAGCTCGGCGAGGGCGCCGGTGACGGAGCGGGTGGGGTCGAGCAGGTGGGCGAGGCGGTGGGCGGAGGCGGTCCAGGACCAGTGGGTGGCGGCCCAGTCGCGGCCGGCGGCGCCCATCCGGGCACGGTCCGCCGGCGGGGCGAGGAGGAGGCGGGTGAGGGCGGCGGCCACGTCGGCCGGGTCGCGCCCGTCGACGACGGTGCCGGTGACGCCGTCGAGGACGGTGTCGGGGGCGCCGCCGGAGCGGCCGGCGACGACGGGCAGGGCTGCGGCGGCCGCTTCGAGGTAGACGATGCCGAGTCCTTCGGCTTCGAGGCCGGCCCGGCGGGTGCGGCACGGCATGGCGAAGACGTCGGCCTCGGCGTAGTGGGCGGCGGTGGCCGTGTGGTCGAGACCGCCGGCGAATTCGACGCTGCCGGGCTCGGTGCACCGGTGGGCGAGCGCGCGCAGACGGTCCTCGTACGGGCCTTGGCCGACGAGGACGAGGACCGCGCCGGGGACGGCCCGGCGGATCGCCGGCAGGGCGCGGATCAGGACGTCCTGCCCCTTGCGCGGGACGAGCCGGGCGACGCAGAGGATCACCGGCCCGGTGCGGGCCCGCCGGGCGCCCTCGGCGCCGGGCCGGAAGCGGTCCGGGTCCACGCCGGGGACGAGGCGCGCCAGCCGGGCGTCCGGGCCGAGGGCGGGGGCGATCCGGGCGCGGGTGTACTCGCCGAGGTAGGTGACGACGTCGACGCTGCGGCCTATCCGGCGCAGCAGGCGGCGGGCGCCGGGGGTGCGGGCCCACCAGATCTCGTGGCCGTGGGTGGTGGCGACGGTGCGGCGGATGCCGTCGGCCTGGCGGAGCAGGCCGGGGGCCATCGCGGCGAGCGGGGCGGCGGCACCGAACCAGACCCGGTCGCAGCCGTGGGCACGGGCGATCTCGGCGGCGCGGCGGGTGGCCCGGGCGGTGGGCAGCAGGGTGCGGGCCCGGTCGCGGATCACCGGGAAGGGGAGAGCGGCGTCGTGCCGATCGGCGCCCGGTTCGGCGGAGGTGTAGACCACGACGTCGGAGTGGGGCAGCCGGGTGGCCAGGGCGTGGACGAAGGTTTCGATGCCGCCTTGGCGGGGCGGGAAGTCGTTGGTGACGATGAGTGTGCTGCCCATGGGCGGGTGGGACCTCGGTTCGGTGTCGGAGAAGGGGCCGGAGAAGGGATCGGAGAAGGGGCCGGGGAAGCGGCCGGGGAAGGGATCGGAGAAGGGGCCGGGGAAGCGGCCGGGGAAGGGATCGGAGAAGGGGCCGGGGAAGCGGCCGGGGAAGGGATCGGAGAAGGCGGCGGAGAAGGGCTCGGAGCGGGGAGGACGGGGAGGGGCGGCGGGAGCACCCGGGCGAGCAGGACGAGGAGGACCGGCAGCGCGAGGTAGCCGAACCGCCCGGCGGGGGCGAGCAGGAAGGCCAGGGCGAGCCCGAGGGCGAGCCGGTCGGCGGCGGCCGCCGCGTGCCGGGGCGGGTGGGTGAGCAGGGAGGCCGCGAGGGCGGTTGCGGCGAGCAGCAGCAGGCCGACGGCCGCGTACCAGCCGGGCGGGCCGAGGTCGGCGAGCAGCCGTCCGGGCAGCGGACTGGCGGCGGGGGTGGGCAGGTCGCCGCGGCCGGTGGGGAAGGCGAACACCTGGTGGAGCATCGGCCCGGGCGAGCGCAGGGCGCCGGGCAGGACGAGCAGGGCCGTGCCGCCCACCGCGACGGCGGCGGCGCGCAGGGCGGGGCGCCGTCCGGCGGTGGCGGCGAGCAGCGCGGTGACCACGGCGACGGCCGGCCAGGCCGTCCACTTGAGCGAGCAGGCGGCGGCGAGGGCCAGTCCGGCGGTGGCGGGGCGCCGTCGGGCGGCGAGGGTGAGGGCGAGCCAGCAGAGGCCGGTCATCGGCAGGTCGACGCCGCTGACGCAGAGCGGCAGCGCGACGACGGGCGAGGCGGTCAGCGCGGCGAGGGCGGTTCGCGGGCCGAGGGGTGGGGTGGTCGGCGCTGCGAGGGCGGTCCGCCGCCCGGCGGGCGCGGAGCGCGGCAGGCAGGCGAGGAACGCGGCCGCGCACCAGAGCCGCGCGTCGCCCGCCACCCGGGCGAGCGGCAGACCGCCGAGTGACAGGCCATCGAGTGACAGGCCGCCGAGCGGCAGCCCGTCGAGCAGGGCCCGGGGGAGTCCGAGGAGCGCCATCCCGGGCAGGTACGGGGTGTACTCGGCCACCGTCCGGGGCTCGGCGAGGTACGGCGTTCCGGTGTGCAGCAGCAGGGCCCCGGAGCGTTCGATCACCCCGATCTCGCTCTGCCCCCGGCCGGTCAGCACGAGGGCGAGCAGTGGCACGGCGACGGCCCCGGTGAGTGCGAGGGCGATGGACAGCGGCCGGCCCCGGCGCGTCGGCAGGAGGGCGGCGAGCGCCGCCAGCAGGTAGCCGACGGCGGCGCAGGTGCCCCAGGTGCGGTGCGGGCCGAGGTCGGAGAGCAGTGGGAAGGCCCCGGCCCATCCGGCCGCGAGGAGCCATCCGCCGCACCAGGCGGCGGCGTGTCGCCGGTCTGGGGAGTCGTGCCGATTCATCACCCGTTCATTGCATCGTCGCAGGTCAGCCTGGTCATCACGGTCAGGTCGAGTCCTCTGGTCGGGTTTCCCCTACCATCCGTCGAGGCCGTCGCCCGGCGACCTTCGCATCCGATCTGACGTTCGGTGTTCGTCGAATTACGGAAAGTGCCCGCGCTCCCGCTATCGTGTCGGCGTGGTGAGGTCGTGGGATGCGGCAGTGGAGCGGGCGCAGGACCGGCTGGCGGCGGGGCCGCGGCTGCGGGCGGTCGCCGAGGGGGACGAACGGCGGTTCGCCCTCTGGGACTTGGCGTCCCTGGTGGAGGGTGAGCTGGGGGAGCTGGTGGCCCCGGACGAGCTGACGCCGGAGGCCGAGCGCCGGTGGCGCGAGCGGCTGGGGGAGAGCGGCCGGGAGTGGCCCGGCGGCGAGCTGTACCGGCGCCGCTACTGGGTGCTGGACGAGGACGGCGCCGCGGCCGGCACGGTGGCGGTGGACAACTGGACCAAGGGGCCCGGCCAACTCGCCGTCTCCTCCCTCTACTTGATCCCGGAGGCGCGCGGCCGGGGGCTGGCCGCCGGGGCGCTGGACGAGGTGTACGCGGCGGCGGCCGCGGAGGGCCTGCCCGGCTTCCGGCTGGAGTCGCACTGGGCCTGGCAGCACGCCGTCCGCTACTACCTGCGCCGCGGCCTCTGGGTGGTCGGCTGGAAGCGTTCGCTGGCCCTGGCCCGGATGCCGCAGCTCCCGCCGTACCGGGTGTGCGAGGAGGGCGGCTGGCTGCACCTGCTGGTCGCGGACCGGGGGTGGGGCTGGGTGCCGATGCTCGCCGCCGGCTGCGAGGGCCGCTGGCTGCGGTTGGACGAGACGCCCGACTACCGGGCGGCCGACGGCTGGGTGCACGAGTACGCGCGTTCGACGCTGGCGCTGCACCTGGCGCTCGCGGGCCGGCCGCTGGTGCGCGGCCCGCAGTGGTGGGCGGAGGCGTGGCGGTGGTCGGACGCCGGGGAGCCGGAGGGGCTGGCCTACAAGATCGAGCACTTCGAGCAGCTGGCCCTGGCGGCGGGCCGCCAGGTGGTCAGCCCGTACCGCCCGGCGGTGGCGGCGTCTGAAACCCCGACCCAGTCCCAGTCCCCGACCCAGTCCCAGTCCCCGACCCCGTCCCCGTCCCAGTCCCCGACCCCGTCCCCGTCCCCGTCCCCGACCCCGTCCCCGGCACCGGCACCGGCGCCGAGAGCGGAGGCCCCGGTGGCGGCGGCGCCGGGGCTGGCAGACTCGGGGGATGGCTGAGATCGAGATCGACGGCGCGCCGGCCGACCCGGCGCGGCTGGCAGCACTGGGGCTGCTGAACTACGGGCACTTCACCACCCTGCGCGCCGAGGCGGGCCGGGTCCGGGGCCTGGCGCTGCACCTGGACCGGCTGGTCCGGGACTGCCGGGTGCTGTTCGCCGCCGAGTTGGACCGGGAGGCGGTGCGGGAGCGGATCCGCGCGGTGCTGCCCGCCGACGGCGCGCCGGTGATCGTCCGGGTGACGGTGTACGACCCGGCGCTCGGCCTGGAACGCCCCGGCGCCCCGGCGGTGCCCCGGCTGCTGCTGACCACCCGCCCGGCGGCGGCAGCGGCGCCGGGCCCGCTGCGGGTGCGCACGGTCGGGTACCGGCGGGAGCTGCCGGAGGTGAAGCACGTCGGCCTGTTCGGCCTGGTCCACCACCGCAGGCGGGCCCAACTCGACGGCTACGACGACGTGTTGCTGGTGGATCCGGACGGCGGCGGGGTGGTCGAGGGCGCCACCTGGAACGTCGGCTTCCTCGACGGCCGCCGACTGGTCTGGCCGGACGGCCCGAGCCTGCCCGGGGTGACCGCCGCTCTGCTGGCCGGCGCGTACGGCGGGCCGCAGTCGCGCGAGCGGGTGGACGCGTCCGGGCTGGGCCGCTTCACGGCGGCGTTCGCGGTGAACGCGGGCGTCGGCGTCCGGCCGCTGGCAGCGGCCGACGGCACGGCCTTCGACCCGGCGCACCCCGTGCTCGCCGAACTCGCCACCGCCTACGGGGAGATCGTCGCCGACCCGGTGTGAGCCCGCCCGCTGCGGGCCCGCAGCCCCCCGGAGGGGGGTGGGGATATCCCCACCCCCGGTCCGCCAGCGGCCTCCATGGTCCGCCGGCCTGGCCTTTTCTAGCGTGGAACCCGTCGACGACCACCGACGATCCCCGAGGGAAGGCCCAACCATGGCACGCCGCCACGACCGCCCATCGACCGAGCCGTACGCCGCCGGACCGCACGCCGCCGGCCCGTACGCGACGGGGGCGTACGGCGGCGGCCCGTACCCCGAGCAGGGCGCCCGTCCGGCGATCGAGCTGCGCGGGGTGCGCCGCACCTACGGCCGCGGCGGCGAGACCGTGCACGCGCTGCGCGGGATCGACCTGGCGCTGGCCCGGGGCAGCTTCACCGCCGTGATGGGCCCGTCCGGCTCCGGCAAGTCGACCTTCCTGCAGTGCGCGGCGGGCCTGGACAAGCCCGACCAGGGAGAGATCCGCCTCGGCGGCGAGGACATCACCCGGCTGAGCGAGGACCGGCTCACCAAGCTGCGCCGCAGCCGGATCGGCTTCGTCTTCCAGTCCTTCAACCTGCTGCCCTCGCTGACGGTGGAGCAGAACGTGCTGCTCCCGCAGCGGCTGGCCGGCGAGCGCCAGGACCGCGCCCGGGCCCGGGAGCTGCTGGCCCAGGTCGGCCTCGGCGAGCACGCCAAGCGGCGGCCCGGCCAGCTCTCCGGCGGCCAGCAGCAGCGGGTGGCGATCGCCCGCGCGCTGATCACCGACCCGGACGTGGTGTTCGCCGACGAGCCGACCGGCGCGCTGGACACCCGCACCGCGCACGAGGTGCTGGGCCTGCTGCGGCGCGCCGTGGACGACCTGGGCGCGACGGTGGTCATGGTGACCCACGACCCGGTGGCGGCCTCGTTCGCCGACCGGGCGCTGTTCCTGGCCGGCGGCGCGCTCGTCGACGAGCTGCACCACCCGCAGGCGCAGGCCGTCGCCGACCGGATGGTCTCGCTCACCGCCCGCCCGGTGGGGGTCGCGGCGTGAACGGGCGGCGTGGACCGATCGACGAGTGGAACGGGGCAGGGGCATGAGCAACGGACTGGCGCGCGCCTCGGTGCGCTTTCGACCCGCCTCCTTCGTGGGCACCCTGGTCGCCCTGCTGCTGGGCGCCGCCGTGGTGGTGGCCTGCGGCGTGCTGCTGCAGACCGGCCTGACCGCGAGCGTCGCACCGCAGCGGTACGCGGGCGCCCCGGTGGTGGTCGCGGCCGATCCGATGGTGCGGATCACCGCCAAGGTCGGCCGCGACAACGAGACCAGGGAGCTGACCACCCCCGAGCGGGCCCGGACGGACGCCGCCCTGGTGGGCCGGATCGCCGCACTGCCCGGGGTCGCCGCCGCCCGCCCGGACAGCGCCTTCCCGCTGCCGGCCGGCGCCGGCACCCCTGCCCTGACCGGCCGGGGCTTCGCCGCGCTCGGCATCGCCGGCCCGGCCGACCAGCTGGCCGAGGGCCGTGCGCCCGGCGCCGACGAGGTGGTACTGGACGCCGACACGGCGCGCGCCGCCCACCTCGCGCCCGGCGCGAAGCTCACCCTCACCGCCCCCGGCGGCACCGGCGACTACCGGATCTCCGGCCTGGCCGCCGCCCAACCGGCCGGCCCCACCGCCTGGTTCGCCGACGCCACCGCCGACCGCCTCTCCGGCCACCCCGGCCGGATCGACGCGATCGCCGTCCAGCCGCGCGAGGGCGTGGACCGCGCCGCGCTGGTCGCGCAGGTCCGCCAGGCCCTCGACGCCCAGGCCCTCGGTGCCAAGGCCGCGGACACCCGGGCCGCGGACGCCAAGGCCGCCGGCACCCCGGCCATCGGCCTTGAGACCAAGGCCGAGAGCGGCGGCGCCAAGGTCTTCACCGGCGACGGCCGCGGCACCGTCGAACAGCCCGCCATCGGCGAGGCCCGCACCCTGCTGATAGGGCTCGGCGGCAGCTTCGGCGGCTACGCCACCATGACCGCGATCTTCGTCGTGATGAGCACCGTCGCCCTGGCCACCGGCCAGCGCGCCCGCGAGTTCGCCCTCCTGCGCGCCATCGGCGCCACCCCGCGGCAGATCCGCCGCACCATCGCCACCGAGGCGATGCTGGTCGCGCCGGTCGCCGGGGCGCTCGGCATCCTGCCCGGACTGGCCCTGGCCCGCTGGTGGTTCGACGAACTGACCTCGCGCGGCGCCGTGCCGCAGGGCGTGCGGCTGGACGTCGGCCCGCTGCCGATGCTCGCCGCCGTCCTCATCTGCACCCTCGCCGCGCTGACCGCCGGCTTCCTGGCCGCCCGCCGCCCCGCCAAGCTGCGCCCCGGTCAGGCGCTCGGCGCGGCCGCCGTCGAACCGGGCCACCCCGGCAAGGTCCGGACCGTCATCGGGCTGCTCTTCGCCGCCGGCGGCGTGGTGGCCGCCGCCTTCGCGGCCGCCCTGGACGGCATCAACGCCGCCAACACCGCGCTCGGCGTGGTCATGTGCTTCATGCTGGCCGTCGCGCTGCTCGGCCCCTGGGTGGCGCGGGTCGCCGCCACGGTGTTCGGCGCCCCGCTGCGGGCCGGCGGCGCCCCCGGCTCGCTGGCCGCCGACAACACCCGCGCCAACGCCCGCCGGCTGGCCTCCGCGATCACCCCGATCGTGCTGGTCACCGCCTTCTGCGGCACCCTGCTGTTCCTCCAGAGCACCATCAGCCACACCACCGGCGCGAACGTGCGGGACGGCATCGTCGCCGACCACGTGATCGGCTCCACCGGCCCCGGCCTGCCCGCGGGCACCGCCGGGCGGGCCGCCAAGGTGCCCGGTGTGGACGCCGCGGTCGGCGTGCTGCGCACCGCCGCCGTGTACACCCACGACATGCAGCTCGGCTCCGCCACCGCGCTCGGCGTCGACGGCGACCCGGCCCGGCTGTCCCGGGTGCTCGACCTGGGCGTGCGCAGCGGTTCGCTCGCCGACCTGGGCCGCGCCGCCGACACCGTCGCCCTGGACGCCACGCTGGCCGACGCCCTGGACGTCGAGGTCGGCGACCGGGTGCCGCTGCGGCTCGGCGACGGCACCCCGGTGCGGCCCGCCGTGGTCGCCGTCTACGACCGCGGGCTCGGCTTCGGCCAGGTGCTGCTGCCCCGGGCGGTCGTCGCCGGGCACGTCACCGCCGGGTACGACAGCCAGGTGCTGGTCGCCGACGCGCCGGGCGCCGACCGCGCGGCGGTGGCGGCCGCGCTGGCGGGCCTCGCGGGCCCCGGCGGGGCGACCGTGACCGACCGGGCCGGATTCGTCGCCCAGTCCGACAAGATGATGGAGCTGAACGCCTGGGCCAACACCGTGATGGCCGGCGTGCTCGGCGGGTTCGCCGCCGTCACCGCCGTCAACACCCTGGTGATGACCGTCCTCGACCGGCGCCGCGAGGTCGCCCTGCTCCGACTGGCGGGCACCACCCGGCGCCAGGTGCGCGGCATGATGCGCTGGGAGGCGCTGCTGGTCGCCGCGACCGGCCTGGTGATCGGCGGGGGGATCGCCTGGATCGCCCTCGTCCCGATCGCCCGGGGCGTCGCCAACTCCTCCCCGTACATCCCGCCGGCGCTCGCCCTGCCGCTGGCCGCCGGAGCCGTCCTGCTCTGCCTCGGCGCGACCGGGCTGCCCGCCCGGGCCCTGCTGCGCACCCGCCCGGTGGCACTGGGCGCCGCCCGACAGTAGCCGAGGCCAGTGAAAGCCCGAAGGGCCCCGTCCGGTACCGCCGGACGGGGCCCTTCGAGCATTCGCGGCACCTGCTTGAGGATCGCTGGACGGGCACACCAGAGCCTCGCTCGTACGGGTGACAAAAGCCGGGCCGAGTAGGCGCAATGGGGTAGCTGGGAAAGTCCAAACACCTTTATTGGAGCTGATCGTGATGTCGGATCAGCTACGCTCTCGCCCGCCCCGCCCGACCCGCCGAAGCAGAGAGTAGCCCGACATGAGCAGTCCTCCCGCGGCCGCCGCGCCCCGCTGGCCGCTGATCCTGCTGCGCACCACCGCGACCACCCTGGCGGTCCTGGCCCTGCTCCAGGTCATGCTGGCCGGCAGCTTCCTCAACGGCACCTACGAGTCCCTCAAGGACCACGAGGGCAACGCGATGACGCTGGCCACCGTGGTCCTCTGCCAACTGGTGGTGGCCGCGCTGGTGCGCCGGCCCGGCCGCGGCCCGCTCTGGCCGCTGTGGACCACCGCCGTGCTGACCGTCGCCGTCGTCGGCCAGATCGCGGCCGGCTACGCGCGGTCGATCAGCGTGCACGTCACCCTCGGGGTGCTGCTGGTCAGCGGGGTCCTGTTCGGGCTGGTCGGCGCCTGGCGGCTGCCGCTGCCCGCCCGCGCGGACCACCTGCCCGAGCCGGACGGCAGCGGACGCCTGCCGCGCCCCGGCGGGCCGCTGGAGGTGTCCAAGTGAACCGTCGCCGGTTCCTGGGCGTCGGCGCCTCCGTCCTGGGCGCGGGCGCGCTGGCCGCCGTCGCCGGTCCCGCCGCCGCCCGGCTGTTCGCCGAGGGCCACCCCGGCCGGCTGCTCGGCAGCGGCCTCGACCTGCCCGAGCCGTTCCAGGTCCCGCTGCCGGTGCCCACGGTGCTCCAGCCGGTGCGCACCGACGCGGCGGCCGACTACTACGAGATCACCCAACGGGTCGCCGAGCTGGAGATCCTGCCCGGCGTCAGGACCGAGGCCTGGACGTACGGCGGCACCTTCCCCGGGCCGACGGTGGTCACCCGGTCCGGCCGGGCGGCGGTGGTCAAGCACCGCAACGAGCTGCCGGTGCCGTCCGTGGTCCACCTGCACGGCGGCCACACCCCGGCCGACAGCGACGGCTACCCCGTCGACCTGCTGCTGCCGGTCGGCTCCTCCGGCGCGGGCCGGGGGGCGCCGGGCATGCAAGGGATGTCCGACATGCCCGGCATGCAGGGGATGGGCCACGAGGCGGGGCGCACCGCGGAGGGCGAGCGCACCCACACCTACCCGGGCAAGCAGCGCGCCGCCACCCTCTGGTACCACGACCACCGGATGGGCTTCACCGGCCCCGGCGTCTGGCGCGGCCTGGCCGGCTTCCACCTCGTCCACGACGACGAGGAGAGCGCCCTGCCACTGCCGCGCGGCGACCGCGACCTCCCGCTGATGCTCGCCGACCGCTCCTTCGCCGGGGACGGCTCCTTCCGCTACCCCGCCATGGACGAGGACCTCGCCTCGCCCGGCGTCACCGACGACTACATGAACGGCGTCCTCGGCGACGTCATCCTCGTCAACGGCGCCCCCTGGCCCCGCCTCGACGTCGACCGCGCCCGCTACCGGCTGCGCCTGCTCAACGCCTCCAACGCCCGCCCCTACCGGCTCCGGCTCGACCCGCAGCCCTCCGGCGGCGACGCCCTCGTCCAGATCGGCTCCGACGGCGGCCTGCTCGCCGCCCCGGTCGCCCACGACGTGCTGGAGATCGCCCCGGCCGAGCGCTTCGACATCGTCGTCGACTTCTCCCGCTACGCCCCGGGCACCTCGGTGCGGCTGCTCAACCTCTTCGGCAGCGGGCGCACGGCGGAGGTGATGCGCTTCGACGTCTCCGGCAAGAAGGTCAGCGACGACTCGACCGTGCCCGACAAGCTGTCCACGATCGAGGAACTGGACGCCTCCGCCGTCGACGTCACCCGCAAGTTCGTCTTCCGGCGCAGCGGGAGCTACGGCTGGACCATCAACGGCGACCTGTACCGGCCCGGCCGCGACCTCGCCCGGCCCGCCCTCGGCAGCACCGAGCGGTGGCGCTTCACCTCCGACCTGCACCACCCCGTCCACGTCCACCTCAACCAGTTCCAGGTGCTCAGCCGCAACGGTCGCGACCCGGGCCCGTACGACGGCGGCTGGAAGGACACCGTCGACCTGCGTCCGGCCGAGGCGGTCGAGGTCCTGGTGCGCTTCACCGACTACCGGGGGACGTACATGATGCACTGCCACAACCTGGAGCACGAGGACATGGCGATGATGGCGGACTTCACCGTGCAGTGAGCGGGGGCCGGGGGGTCTCATCCGGTCGGCTTCATCCGGTCGGCCGAGTGTCGGAGGGCGCGCGGTGCGCGCTCCGGCACTCGTGGCCTAGCGTCGCGGGGAGACGTACCCCGCCCGCCGTTTCGCCGTTTCGCCGTCTCGCCGCTTCGTCCTCCCGCCGACCCGCCGTCCCGCCGACCGAGGAGCCGCCGCGCATGACCACCCCCGCCGAACGCCGCCGGCACGGCCGGGCCGCCCGCGACCGCGTCTCCCGCTCCGCCCACGGGCGGTGGATCCCCGCCGCCGACCGGCCCGACCCGGTCGAGGTGCTGGTGCGCCAGGGCGAGGACCGGGTCGCCCGGCTGCTGCCGATCCGCTACGGGCGGATGGCCGACACCCCCTTCGCCTACCTGCGCGGCGCCGCCGCCGTCATGGCCGCCGACCTCGGCGCCGTCCCCGACACCGGCCTCACCGTCCAACTCTGCGGCGACGCCCACCTGGTGAACTTCGGCCTGTTCGCCTCGCCGGAACGCGCCCTGCTCTTCGACGTCAACGACTTCGACGAGACCCACCCCGGCCCCTTCGAGTGGGACGTCAAACGGCTGGCCGCCAGCATCGCCGTCGCCGCCCGCGACCACGGACAGGACGAGGACCGCGCCCACCGCGCCGCCCGCACCGCCGTCCAGGGCTACGCCACCGCCATGCGCCGCCTCGCCGGGCTCGGCGAACTCGACGTCTGGTACTCCCGGATCGACGCGGGCGACCTGCTGGCGCCGCTCCGCAAACCCCGGCAGCGCAAGCAGGCCGAGGCCGACCTCGCCCAGGCCCGCCGCCGCACCAGCCTGCACGCCTTCGGCAAGCTCACCGAGGAACGCGACGGGCAGCGGCGCATCATCAGCGCGCCACCGCTCATCGAACCGCTGAAGAAGAACGAACTGCTCGACATCGGCAAGGTGTTCAGTGACTACCGGGCCACCCTCGCCGAGGACCGTCGCGTCCTCCTCGACCGCTACCGCTTCGTCGACGCGGCGATGAAGGTCGTCGGTGTCGGCAGCGTCGGCACCCGCTGCTACATCGTCCTGCTGGAGGGCCGGGACACCCGCGACCCGCTGTTCCTCCAGCTCAAGGAGGCCGGACGGTCCGTCCTGGAGGACCACCTGCCGCCCACCCGGGTCGACGCCGAGGTCTCCGTCCACCACGGCGGGCGCCGCGTCGTCACCGGCCAGCACCTCATGCAGGCCGCCAGCGACATCTTCCTCGGCTGGACCACCGGCCCCGCCGGGCGCCACTTCTACGGCCGCCAACTGCGCGACATGAAGGGCTCGGTCGAGGTCGCCGACCTCACCCCGTCCGGCCTGCGCGCCTACGCCGACCTGTGCGGCCGCACCCTCGCCCGCGCCCACGCGCGCACCGGCGACCGCCTCGCCATCGCCGGCTACCTGGGCGGCGCGGACGCCTTCGCCGAGGCGATCGCCGACTTCTCCGTCCGGTACGCCGACCAGACGGCGCTCGACCACGCCGAACTGCTCGCCGCGATCGACGCCGGCCGGATCGTCGCGACCCCGGGCGTCTGAGCACGGCGTGCCCCCCGGCGGGTGCGCTCCGGGCCGGGGGTACGGGGGTGCGGGGTGGGGGGGTGCGGAAAACGGGTTGCCCCGGCGGGCGCGGTCGGCGTTGGCTGGCCCGCATGACCGAACTGCGCACCGACCGCCTTCTCCTGCGCCCCTGGCGGGACACCGACCTCGCACCCTGGGCCGCGATGAACGCCGACCCCGAAGTCCGCGAGCACCTCGGGGACGTCCTCACCCGCGAGCAGTGCGACGCCTCGGTGGCGCGCTTCGAGGCCGAGAGCGCGGCGCGCGGATACGGCTGGCTGGCCGTCGAGGTGCGCGCGACCGGCGAGTTCGTCGGCCTGGCCGGCCTCGACGAGGTCGACGAGGGCCTGCCCTTCACCGGCGTCGAGATCGGCTGGCGCCTCGCCCGCGCCGCCTGGGGCCACGGCTACGCCACCGAGGCGGCCCGTGCCGTCCTCGCCCACGGCTTCGATACCCTCGGCCTCCCCGAGATCCTCGCCGTCACCACCGCGACCAACCACCGCTCGCAGGCCGTCATGCGCCGCCTCGGCATGACGTCCGACCCCGCCGACGACTTCGATGACCCGACCGCCCCCGAGGGCCCGCTGCGTCCCAACGTGCTGTTCCGCCTCCGCCGCGAGCAGCGGGCGGGCTGACGGCGGGCTGAGGGAGGCCTGACGGCGGGCCGAGAACGGGCCGACGGCGGGCGCGTCCCGGGGCTCGGCGCCGTTGTCAGTGGCGTGTGGTTGGGTGATCCACATGCTGGCGATCGGGGTGCAGGAGAACGACGGGACGCGCCACCTCCGGGTGGAGGCGGCCGAGTTGGCGCGGCTGGTGCGGCGGATCGGCGCGAAGGGCGACCGCTTCCTGGTCGCCCAGCGGATACCGGACCTGCCGGACGTCTTCATCCAGGTGTGGCACGCCGAAGGCGGCGAGTACACGCTCGAACACCGCGACGGCTCCGCCGCCCGGCACTTCGAGGTGCGCACCGACGGTCCCGAGGCGGTCATCGCCGCGATGACGGGCTGGGCGCGGCACGAGCCGGGCTGGGGCGACGGCCTGGACTGGCAGCCGCTCGACCTGGGCCCGCAGCCGGAGCCCGCCCCGCCGCTCGACCTGCCCGCCGACGACCTGTGGCAGTTGCACGACCGGCTGCGCCTCACCCTGGCCGGCGGCTACACCACCCGCGCCGAGCTCGCCGAACTCGCCGAGGACCACCTGGTCTCCGGTGACCACCGCCCGCTCTCCCGCGACCAGGCCGAGCAACTGGCCGACCGGCTCTGGCTGGAGCGCGTCGGCGAGCAGACCGGCTGGATCGGCGAGACCGACCCGGAACGCCTCACCCGGGCCTTCGCCGCCCTGGAGGAGGCCGGCATCACCGCCCGGGAGCACTTCAGCTGCTGCGGTTCCTGCGGCGACGCCGAGATCGCCGCCGCCGGGGCGCCGGACGCCCGCGGCTACGTCTACTTCCACACCCAGGCCACCGACTCCGCCGCCGCCGGCCACGGCCTCACCCTCCGCTACGGCGGCTTCGACGCCTCCCCGCTGACCACCACCGCCATCGGCCACGAGGTGGCCGCCGCGCTCACCGACGCCGGCCTGCCCGCCCGCTGGAACGCCGACCCCTCCCGCGCGTTGGAGATCCGCCCCCTCCTCTGGCGCCGCCGCCTGGCCGGGTGAGGCCCGTGGCTCCGACGGAGAGGCGGGTGGATCACGGCACCAGGAGGCGGAGGGCACCGGGCGCGGCGCTCACGTCGACGGGGAGGGCCGCGATGAACTCGCCGTCGGCGTAGGCGGTGATGGCGGGGGAGTCGATCCGCAGGGATGCGGTGCGGTGGGTGGTGACTTCGGGGTGGGCGGTGTGGGTGCCCTTGAAGAGGGTGGGGAAGAAGCGGGCGATGCGCAGACGGGGCATGGCGGCGACGAGGGTGAGGTCGAGGAGCCCGTCGTCGGGGAGGGCGTCGGGGCAGATGAGCATGCCGCCGCCGTAGCTGCGGGTGTTGCCGACGGCGGCCAGGGTGAGGTCGCGTTCGATGACGGTGCCGTCGGCGAGGGTGATGCGGAAGGGCAGCGGGCGCAGGTTGGCGAACTCGGCGAGGATGGCCAGGTTGTAGCGCATCCGGCCGCGGGGCCAGCGCAGGCGGTTGGCGCGGTCGCTGACCAGCGAGTCGAAGCCGGTGGCGAGGACGGAGCCGTACCAGCGGGTGGTGCCGTCGGCGGCGGTGACCAGGCCGAGGTCGACGGTCCTGGTGCGTCCGGCGGCGACGACGTCGGCGGCGGCTTCGGGGGTGGCGAGGGGGAGGCCGTACGCGCGGGCGTGGTCGTTGCCGGTGCCGGCGGGTATTACGCCGAGCGGGACGGCGGTGCCGGCGACGGCCTGGAGCGCGAGGTTGACCATGCCGTCGCCGCCGACGGCCACGACGGCGTCGACGCCGTCCGCCACGGCCCGGCGGGCGAGGCGGACGGCGTCCTCGGGGTCGCGGCCGGTGT
The DNA here is from genome assembly GCF_040684355.1 of Kitasatospora sp. NPDC091276. NCBI lineage: Bacteria > Bacillati > Actinomycetota > Actinomycetes > Kitasatosporales > Streptomycetaceae > Kitasatospora > Kitasatospora sp. NPDC091276. The sequence goes on from NZ_JBFBFU010000032.1 coordinate 41,939, forward strand.
GCCGGTCGACGTGGAGGCCGAGGGCGTGCAGACGGGCGACGGCCCGGTGGGCGGCGGGTGCGGCGTGGCCGGTGCCCGCCGCCGGGTTGCTGAGGACGGCCACTCGCCTGATGGCTCGCGGACCGCCGGTCACGGGATCAGCTTGCCGGGGTTGAGGATGCCCGCCGGGTCCAGTTCGGCCTTGACGGCGCGCAGGATGCGCACGCCGAGCTCGCCGATCTCGTCGCTCATCCAGGGCCGGTGGTCGGCGCCGACGGCGTGGTGGTGGGTGATGGTGCCGCCGGCGGTGACGATGGCGTCGCCGGCGGCGCGCTTGGCGGCGGCCCACCGGGCGAGCGGGTCCTCGCCGAGGGCGGCGACGACGGTGAAGTAGAGCGAGGCGCCGGTCGGGTAGACGTGCGAGACGTGGCAGAGGACGAGGGCGCCGGGCAGGGCGGTGGTGAGGGCCTCGGTGACGGCGGTCCGCAGCCGCGGGAGCCGGCTCCAACTGGCCGCGGTCTCCAGGGTTTCGCAGAGGGCGCCGGCGCTGAGCAGGGAGTCCCGCAGGTAGGGGGCGCTGAAGCGGCCGTGTTCCCAGGCCCGGGCGGGGGCTTCGCCGAGGGAGGTGGCGCCGGCGGCGAGCAGGGTGTCGCGGGTGAGCCGGTGGCGGGTGGCGACCTGTTCGGCGGTGCCTTCGAAGACGGTGACGGCGAGGCAGCCGGTGACGGCGGGGGCGCCACCGATCTGCTCGGTCATGGCCAGGTTGACCATCGTCTCGGCCTCGTCGGAGAGCCGGATGACCGTGGGGCCGGTGCCGGCCTGCTCGACGGCGCGCAGGGCGGCGCTGCCGGTGGCGAAGTCGGGCAGGCTCCAGGCCTCGTAGGCCTTGACGGCGGGCAGCGGGTGGACGCGGAGCCGGACGGCGGTGATGACGCCGAGGGTGCCTTCGGAGCCGAGGAAGAGTTCGCGCAGGTCGGGGCCGGCGGCGGAGGCGGGGGCGCGGCCGAGGTCGAGCACCCCGGCGGGGGTGACGACGCGCAGGCCGCGGACCATCTCGTCGAAGCGCCCGTGGCCGGCCGAGTCCTGGCCGGAGGAGCGGGTGGCGGCGAAGCCGCCGAGGGTGGCGTAGCGGAAGCTCTGCGGGTAGTGGCCGAGCTCGTAGCCGCGCTCGGCGAGCAGGGCCTCGGCGGCGGGGCCGGTGAGGCCGGCGCCGAGGACGGCCTCACCGGAGGTCTCGTCGAGGTCGTGGAGCCGGTCGAGGCGGCGCAGGTCGAGCGAGATGACGGCGGTGAGTCCGCCGCGTTCGGGGTCGAGGCCGCCGACGACGCTGGTGCCGCCGCCGAACGGGACGACGGCGATGCGGCGTTCGGCGCAGAGTGCGAGGACGGCGGCGATCTCCTGCTCGTCGCCGGGCAGCACGACGGCGTCGGGCGCGTCCTGGGGGGCGCGGCTGCGGCGGCGCAGCAGGTCGGGGGTGGACTTGCCGCCGGCACGGGGGAGCCGGTCGGCGTCGGCGGCGCTGACGTTGGTCTCGCCGACGGCGGCGGCGAGGGCCTTGAGGTCGTCGGCGGTGATCCGCGAGGGGTGCAGGAGGACCTCGTCGGCGGCCGGTCCGGGGGTGGCGTCGCCGGTGACGCCGAGGGCGGCGGCGAGCAGCCCCTTGATGTCCGCGGACAGCTCCTTGGCGAGGGCCGGGTCGCCCCAGGCGTCCCACTTCATCGGGGGGAGCGGCAGCGCGGCGCCGGCCGGTCCCGCTTGCGTCTCAGGTGCCATGCGTTACAGTTTCACACATCATGTCAAGTAGTAACGCCGAGTCCCCTGGCAGTCCCGCGCGCAGCACCGACGACGCGATCCTGGACGCCGCCGCCGACCTGATCGTCCATCTCGGCGTGCGCCGAACGCAGTTGGCGGAGATCGCCCGCCGCGCCGGGGTCAGCCGGCCGACCGTCTACCGGCGCTGGCCGGACGTCCGGGCGGTGATCGGCGCCCTGCTCACCCGGGAGATCCGGGCCACCCGGGAGGGCGTCGCCCTGACCCTCGGGGGCGACGGTGCCCCGATCGGCCGGGAGGCCTTCGTCGACGGGGTCGTCGAGGTGGCCGTCCGGCTGCGGGACCACCCGGTGCTCGGCGCGCTGCTGCGCTCCTCCGACTCCGACCTGCTGCTGGAGTACGTCGTCGAGCGGCTCGGCACCAGCCAGCGCGGCCTGCTGGAGGCGCTGCGGGCCGGCATCGAGCAGGGGCAGGCGCACGGTTCGATCCGGGCCGGGGAGCCGGTCGAACTGGCCGCCATGGTCCTGCTGATCGCCCAGTCCACCGTCCAGTCGCACCGCATGGTCGCCTCCCTGCTGCCGGAGGCCGCCTGGCGGCGCGAACTGACCAGAGCACTGAACGGATACCTCGCGCCATGACCTCGACGCCCACCGGATCCTCCGCCGCTCACTCCGTCGCTCGCTTCGCCGGCTCCAGCCGACTCGACGCCGGCCGGCGCCGGGCGGAACTCGAAGCGCTGGGGGACCGCCCGAGAGTCGACCTGCTGGTGATCGGCGGCGGCGTCACCGGTGCCGGGGTGGCCCTGGACGCCGCCTCGCGCGGGCTGCGCACGGTGCTGGTCGAGTCCCGCGACCTGGCGTTCGGCACCAGCCGCTGGAGCTCCAAGCTGGTGCACGGCGGCCTGCGCTACCTCGCCTCCGGGCGGATCGGGGTGGCCCGGGAGAGCGCGATCGAGCGCGGCGTGCTGATGACCCGCACCGCCCCGCACCTGATCCGCGCGCTGCCCCAACTGGTGCCGCTGCTCCCGGGGTTGCTGCGCCCCGGGCAGGCCTCGCTGATCCGGGCGGGCTTCCACGCCGGGGACGCGCTGCGGATCGCCGCCCGGACGCCGGGCGCGCTGCTGCCCCGGGTGCGCCGGATCGGCGCCGCGCGGACGCGGCAGCTGGTGCCGGGCGTGCGGACCGCCGGACTGTCCGGCGCGCTGGTCGCGCACGACGGCCAACTCGTCGACGACGCCCGGCTGGTGGTGGCGCTGGCGCGAACCGCGGCGCAGTACGGCGCCACCGTGCTGACCAGGGTGCGGGCGGAGTCCGTGACCGGCAGCTGCGCCCGGCTCACCGACACCGTCACCGGGCAGTCACTGACCGTCGAGGCCGGTGCGGTGGTCAACGCCACCGGCGTCTGGGCGGGCGAGGTGGATCCGTCGATCAGGCTGCGCCCCAGCCGGGGCACCCACCTCCTGGTGGACGCCGCCGCGCTCGGCCACCCGACCGCGGCGCTCACCGTGCCGGTGCCCGGTTCGACCAGCCGCTTCGTCTTCGCGCTGCCCCAGCAGCTCGGCCGGGTGGCGATCGGGCTGACCGACGAGGACGCGCCCGGTCCGATCCCGGACGAGCCGCAGCCCGCCGAGGGGGAGCTCGCCTTCCTGCTCGACACCGTCAACGCCGCCCTGAGCACCGCGCTGACCAGGGCGGACGTATGCGGCGCGTACGCGGGGCTGCGGCCGCTGATCGACACCGGGGGCGGCAGCACCGCCGACATCTCCCGGGAGCACGCGGTGCTGGAGTCGCCGTCCGGGCTGGTCACGGTGGTCGGCGGCAAGCTCACCACCTACCGGCGGATGGCCGAGGACGCGGTGGACGCCGCCGTGCGGCTGCGCGGCCTGCCGGCCCGGGCCTGCTGGACGGCCCGCCTGCCGCTGGTCGGCGCCCCGGCCCACCGGGACAGCCGCCCGCTCCCGGCGGGCGCCGTGCCCGGCTCGCTGCTCGCCCGCCACGGCGGATCGTCCCAGGAGGTGGTGGCCGCCGGGGAGTTGACGCCGATCGCGGAAGGCCTGGACGTGACGCGTGCCGAGGTCGCCTACGCCGTCACGCACGAGGGCGCGTTGGACGCCGCCGACGTGCTCGACCGCCGGACCAGGATCGGCCTGGTCGCCGAGGACGCCGAGCGGGCTCGGAAAGCGATCGAGGAGATCGTGGCGCAGCGCCTGTAGCGGGCGGGCGGAGGGCTCAGCGCGCCGCGCGCTCCGGCATCGGGTGCTCGGCTCCCGCGACCTCCAGGACGCAGGAGTACGGGTGCTCGGCCGCGCCCGTGCGGTCCAGCCGCACCGAGAGCGGCAGCGGCGGCTCCTCGGCGAGCTGGGCGGCGAGCGTCAGCGGGTAGACGCCGTGCCCGTGGACGCGGTGGAAGGCGCACTCCTTGCCGTCCACCAGCAACTCGGTCTCGGTGATCCAGCCGGAGCGGACGTTGACGGTGACCGAGTGCCCGGCCTGGTCGAAGTGGAAGCTGTACCGCTGGCGCATGGGGAACCTCCCGCGCGGGGGCCGCCGGTCGGGGCGGACCAGGGGATCCACCGCCAGTCTAGGGCGTGTCTTCCAACCCCCGCCTGTGCGGCGGCGTGGGGGCGGTGCGGGCCGGGGCGATGGGTGGTTCCCGGCGGAACCCCTGAGAAATCCCCGGGGTGGGGCCCGACCGCAGGTGGATTCCCGTGATCTCTACAGTGTTGTAGATTCGTCCGCAGGGAGAGATCGAGGAGGGCATTGTGGGAGTTTCACTGGCCAAGGGCGGCAACGTCTCGCTGAGCAAGGAGGCGCCCGGTCTGAGCGCCGTGATCGTGGGTCTCGGCTGGGACGTGCGCACCACCACGGGCGCCGACTACGACCTGGACGCCAGTGCGCTGCTCTGCAACGCGCTCGGCAAGGTGGTCTCGGACCAGCACTTCGTCTTCTTCAACAACCTGCGCAGCCCCGACGGTTCGGTCGAGCACAGCGGCGACAACCTGACCGGTGGCGGCGACGGCGACGACGAGCAGATCAAGGTCGACCTGGCGCGGGTGCCGGCCGACGTGGCGAAGGTGGTCTTCCCGGTGTCGATCTACGACGCCGACGCCCGGCTGCAGAACTTCGGGCAGGTCCGCAACGCGTTCATCCGGGTGCTGAACCAGGCCAACGGCCAGGAGATCGCCCGCTACGACCTCAGCGAGGACGCGTCCACGGAGACCGCGATGGTCTTCGGTGAGCTGTACCGCAACGGCGCGGAGTGGAAGTTCCGCGCGATAGGGCAGGGTTACGCCTCCGGTCTGCGCGGCATCGCGACCGACTACGGCGTCAACGTCTGATCGCGGCAGGTGATCTGACGGGGTTTCGGCGGCCACCGGCCTTTGCGGCCCACGCTCACTCGGGACGCCCGAGGGCGTGGCCGCCGAAACCCCCGCTGCCGGTGAGCTGACGGCGCCACCAGGCGTCCATCCCCGGTCCGTCCATGGCCGACCAGTCCGGTGCGGCGGCGACCTGCTCCCGGCCGAGCCGTCGGCCCAGTTCCACCAGCTCCCGCCCGACCACGCCCCGCTCCTGGTCGTACGCGGCCAGCAGGGCCGGCCAGGACCCGCCGTCCGCGGCGGCGGCCCGCCCGGCCTGCTCGAAGGCGTGCGCGTCCTGCAGGGCCTTCACCGCGCCGCTGGTGTTGTGCGGGCGGACGACGGTGGCCGCGTCCCCGCCGAGGAGCAGCCGGCCGGCCGTGCGGCGCGGGGTCTCCAGGTCGTAGACGGGCTGGAGGAAGGTCCGCTCGCGCGGGGTGAGGGTGACCAGGGCGGCCCAGTACGGCGGCAGGTGCCGCTCGGCGAGCTGGCGCAGGCCGTCCAGCCGCCCGTCGGTGAGGGTGCCCGCCGGGATGCTGGTCGGGCCGTCGAGGCGCAGCCAGGCGGGGGTGGGCGCGTAGAAGACCCAGTTCACCTGGGTGGTGCCGGGGGTGAGCCCGGGGATGCGGTAGATCACGACCTGGCCGCCGGGGTAGCAGACGGTGGCGCACTCGTCCTCCGGCCAGGCCGCGGCGCCGCCGGGCAGCTCCGCCAGCAGTGCGGCGTCGTAGCTGCCGCGCCAGCACACGTACCCGGCGTATGCGGGCCGGGCCTGCGGGCAGACCGCCGCGCGGACCACCGAGCGGTAGCCGTCGGCGCCGATCACCAGGTCGTACGGTTCGCGGGTGCCGTCGGGGCCGGCCGTCCAGGCGCCGTCCTGGTCGGTGCCGGCCGCGGTGACGGTGTGGCCTTGCCGGAACTCGATCCGGTCGGGGGTGCGTTCGCGCAGGGCCTGCCAGAGGACGGCCCAGTGGTGGGAGTGGAACGGCATCGGCTGGTTCCAGAGCACCCGCCCGCGCCCGTCCGGTCCGTCGCCGCCGTGGTCCTCGGCCGTCTCCCGGGTGACCCAGCGGCGGACGGTGAGGCGGTGGCGGCGGACGCCGTCGTGGAGGTGGCCGGCGCGGACCAGTTCGTCGAAGCGGTCGTCGTTGATGCAGATCCCGACGCCGCGGTCCTCCAACTGGCCCTCGCTGCGTTCCAGGACCACGATCCGGTCCGCTCCCAGCCGGGCGGCGGCCCCGGCGAAGGCGCTTCCGGCGATGCTGCCGCCGATCACGGCTATCGAGCTATCCCGCATGGCGGTCCTCTCCCAGCTGCCCACACTGCCGATCTGACAATACGCGGATCATGTCCGCGAGTTGGCGGGAACCGGCAGAGCGCGGAGCCTCGGCCCGCGGACCCCTTATGCAACTAGTTGCACATCGAGCCGCCGTCCCCTACTCTGCGGTAACACCGACCCCCGCCGCCCCCAGGAGACGTCGATGAGCGCGTCGATGAGCACCACCCCCGGCAGCAGCCGCTACCCGCACCTGCTCAGCCCGCTCGACCTCGGCTTCACCACCCTGCCCAACCGCGTCGTCATGGGCTCCATGCACGTCGGCCTGGAGGAGGCCCCCGGCGGCTACCGGCGGATGGCCGAGTTCTACGCCGAGCGGGCCCGCGGCGGCGTCGGCCTCATCGTCACCGGCGGCATCGCCCCCAACGAGGCCGGGCGCCCCTGGGAGGGCGGCGCGATGCTCACCACCGGGGCCGAAGCCGACCGCCACCGCGTGGTCACCGACGCCGTGCACGCCGCCGGCGGGAAGATCGCCCTGCAGATCCTGCACTTCGGCCGCTACGCCTACCACCGCGACCTGGTCGCCCCCAGCGCCCTCCAGGCCCCGATCAGCCCGTTCGTCCCGCACAAGCTCACCGCCGCACAGGTCGAGCAGACCATCGAGGACTTCGTCCGCTGCGCCGAACTCGCCCGCCGCGCCGGGTACGACGGCGTCGAGATCATGGGCTCCGAGGGCTACCTGATCAACGAGTTCGTCGTCGCCGCCACCAACCGGCGCGAGGACGAATGGGGCGGCCCGTACGAGCGCCGGATGCGCTTCCCGGTGGAGATCGTCCGCCGGGTCCGCGAGCGGGTCGGCGAGGACTTCATCATCGTCTACCGCCTCTCCATGCTCGACCTGGTGCCCGGCGGCTCCACCCTCGACGAGGTCGTCCGCCTCGCCCAGGCCGTCGAGGCCGCCGGGGCGACCATCATCAACACCGGCATCGGCTGGCACGAGGCCCGCATCCCCACCATCGCCACCTCCGTGCCGCGCGGCGCCTTCGCCTGGGCGACCAGGAAGGTGATGGGCACCGTCGGAATCCCGCTGGTCACCACCAACCGCATCAACACGCCGGAAATCGCCGAGCAGTTGCTCGCCGACGGCTGCGCCGACCTGGTCTCGCTGGCCCGCCCGCTGCTCGCCGACGCCGACTTCGTCGCCAAGGCGGAGGACGGCCGCGCCGACGCCATCAACACCTGCATCGGCTGCAACCAGGCCTGCCTCGACCACACCTTCAGCGGCCTGATCACCTCCTGCCTGGTCAACCCGCGCGCCTGCCACGAGACCGAACTCGTGCTCACGCCCACCAGGTCGCGCAAGCGCATCGGCGTCGTCGGAGCCGGCCCGGCCGGGCTCGCCTTCGCCGTCTCCGCCGCCGAACGCGGCCACGACGTCACCCTGTTCGACGCCGCCGCGGCGATCGGCGGGCAGCTGAACACCGCCCGGCTCGTGCCCGGCAAGGAGGAGTTCGACGAGACGCTGCGCTACTACCGCACCCGGCTCGCCGAGTTGGCCGTCATCCAGCGCCTCGGCACCACCGCCACCGCCGACCAGCTCGCCGCCGAGAACTTCGACGAACTCGTCCTCGCCACCGGCGTCACCCCGCGAACCCCCGGCGACCTGCCGGGCGTTGACCACCCCAGCGTCGTCGGCTACCTCGACGTCCTGCGCGACGGCGCCCCCGTCGGCGAGCGGGTCGCCATCCTCGGCGCGGGCGGCATCGGCTTCGACGTGGCAGGCTTCCTCACCGACCAGGGGGACGCGGCCAGCCTCGACCCGGCCGTGTTCCAGGCCAAGTGGGGCATCGACCCGGAGTACCGCGAGCGCGGCGGACTGCGCCGCCCCGAGCGGCCCGCACCGCCGCGCGCCGTCCACCTGCTCCAGCGCAAGACCAGCAAGGTCGGTGCCGGGCTCGGCAAGACCACCGGCTGGATCCACCGCACCGAACTCCGGCACCGCGGCGTCACCATGGTCGCCGGCGCGACGTACGACCTGATCGACGACGCCGGCCTGCACTTCACCGTCGACGGCGAGCGCCAGCTGTTGCCCGTGGACACCGTGGTGCTCTGCACCGGCCAGGAGCCGCGCCGCGACCTCTACGAGGCGCTGCGCGAGCGCGGCCTGGAGGCCCACCTGATCGGCGGCGCCGACGTCGCCGCCGAACTCGACGCCAAGCGGGCCATCAAGCAGGGCACCGAGCTGGCCGCCGCGATCTGACCCTTCCTTGCGCGCTGGGTCCTGTTCGGCCGGACAGGACCTGGGCACGCCTTGGGCACGCCCTAGGATCGACGGCATGTCGCTGCCGCACGCCATCCTCACCGCCCTGCTGGAGAAACCGTCCTCGGGGCTGGAGCTGACCCGGCGCTTCGACAAGTCGATCGGCTTCTTCTGGCCCGCCACCCACCAGCAGATCTACCGCGAACTGGGCCGACTGGAGGCCTCCGGGCAGATCCGGGCCCTCCCGCCGTCCGGCCCCGTCCGCGGGCAGAAGAAGGAGTACGAGGTCCTGCCCGAGGGCCGCGCCGAACTCGCCCGCTGGACGGCCGAGGGCGCCGAGCCGCGCGCCGTCCGCGAACCGCTGCTGCTACGGCTGCGCGCCGCCGCGGTGGTCGGCACGGACGGCCTGGCGGCCGAGGTGCGGCGGCACCTGGCGCTGCACCGCGCGCAGTTGGACGACTATCGGGAGATCGAGCGGCACGACTTCCCGGCCGAGGCGACGGCCGGGGAGAACCGCCTCCAGCACGCCGTGCTGCGGGCGGGCATCGGGCTGGAGGCCTTCTGGGTGCAGTGGCTCGCCGAAACCCTCGAAACCCTCGAAACCCTCGAAACCCTCGAAACCCTCGAAGCGCTCGAAGCGCTCGGAACCTCCGGCCCGCCCCCGGCGGACCAGGGGGACCGGCCGGACCAGGGGGCCTGACCTGCGGCGATCCGTGCCCGCGAGCCCCTTGCCAGGCCCGGTGGGACACTGGTGCCTGTCCCTGCCCGCACCCTCGACCGGGGGGCCCGCATGTCCCACCCGAAGCCGCTCCACGCCCTCGCCGCCGCCGCCCTCGCCGCGGCGGTCGCCTTGGGCCCGGCCCACCTCGCCGCGGCCGCGACGCCCGGCCAGCCCGCCCAGGGCCTGCCCACCTCCGAGCAACTCACCGCGGCCCTGCTCACCGTCGACGACGTCGGCCCAGGCTTCACCCAGGTCCCCAGCACGGCCAGCCCCAGCCCCAGCGCCGGCCCCAGTACGATGCCGTCCCCGGCCAACGGCTGCGACGCCCTCAGCGACCTGATCAACATGCACACCGGCGTCCCCGGCCCCGAGACCCCGCACGCCGAGGCCGAACTGGACGGCCCGGGCGGCAACCCGATGGTGACCGAGTCCCTCACCGCCGAGGACGCGGGAAAGCTCACCACCGACCTCGGCGCCGCCACCGCGGCCCTCGAGAGCTGCCACACCATCACCTTCAACGCCGGTGCCAACGACTCGGTGACCTTCACCGTCACCCCGGTCACCCTCGGCGACCGCCAGGACGCGCCCGCCGTCCGCCTCGACGGCACCCTGGCCGGCGTCCAGCTGAACGCCTTCGTCGGCGTCGAGCGCTTCGGCACCGTCGGCATGGCCTTCGGCTTCTTCCAGCGCGGCGGCGACTCCCCCCAACTGGCCTCCTTCCAGTACCGCGCCGCCGTCGCCAAGGTCCAGCGCGCCCTCGGCACCACCGCCGGCAGCACCACCCCGCCCACCGCCACGGCCCCCGTCACCCAGGGCACCTCGGTCTGAGCCGGGCAACGCGACGGCCCCCGTCGGGCAGGCAGTCCGACGGGGGCCGCGGCGTGCGGGGGCGCCGGTGCTGAGCGGATCGGCGCGCTGTTCGCCGACTACACGCCGGACGAGATCGCGGTGATCGCCGACTGGTTCACCCGGGCCAAGGGGGTGCTGGGGGAGTCGCTGGACGAGATCCGGGCCGCTACGGTCGCGGGTTCACGGCAGGTACGTCACCTCGGGGAAGGCCGCGGACGGGCCGTCGAGGAGGCGGCTGGCGCGGTGCCGCAGGTGCAGGTCGAAGAAGGCCACCGGGTACGCCTGCTGGATCTTCACCGCGCGGGCCGGGTCGAGGGTGCCGATCATGCCCCGGACCTGCTCGTCGGTCAGGCCGAGGAGCTTCGCGGCCTGCGGGATCAGCACCTGGTTGTCGCCGTACGAGACGTGCACGGCGCCCTGGGCCTGGACGTCGAGGCGCCAGCCGCGCAGGTGCGGCCAGAACTCGGCGACGTCCGGCTGGCCGGCCCGGGTGAACGCGGCGGTCATCATCATGAACGGCCGGTCCAGGTCGGTGGTGATGGTCGGCTGCATCGGGCCGTCCAGGCTCAGCCCGGCGAGGACGCGCCGGTCGGTGAGCATGGTGTAGGCGGTGGCCGTACCGCCCTTCGACCAGCCGAACATGCCGATCCGGTCCGGGTCGAGGGCGTGCAGCAGCCCGGCGGGCAGCGGCCTGCCGTCGGCGTCGGGGTTGCGCCCGGCGGCGAGGGCCTCGACCTGGTCGAGGAGGAAGCGGATGTCCGCGGCGAAGTCCTTCGGCCCCATCGGGACGCTCCGGTCCGGGGTGAGGACCAGGCCGTCGGGGAACTCGGTGATCGCGTCGCGGGTGTGGTCGACGGTGACCACCACGTAGCCGTGGCTGGCGAGTTCCTGGACCATCACGGTGTGGTCGGCGCGGTGGCTGTGCGCGCCGTGCGAGTAGACGACGACGGGCAGGCGGCGGCCCGCGCGGTGGACCGGGGCGCCCACGCGGCCGGAGGTGAGCGGGGCGAGCGCGGGGTCGATGGCGAAGCCCGTGTCCGCGAGGAACGCCCGCAGTGCGCCGTCGGCCATCCAGGGCGCGAGCGGGTACGCCCCGGCCTCGCGGGCGGGGTACCAGACGCTCGCCATCAGCTCGCGGAACCGGCCCGGGCCGGCCAGCGGGTCCGGGCGGGAGGCGTCGAGCAGGTGCAGCGGGACGGTGCCCACGGGGTGCGGCCCGGTGGGCTCGGGCAGGGTGAGCCGCGCCGGGCCACCGGTGGCGGTGCTGGCGGCGGGCGTGGTGGTCCCGGGCGTGGCGGTCCCGGGGGTGGTGGTCCCGCCCGCCGCCCACGCGGGGCGGGCGAGGGCGAGCGGTGCGGCGGCCCCGGTGGCCCCGGCGGCCAGTGCGGCCCCCAGCAGGCGGCGGCGCGTCATGGCGTGTCGGCTCGTGAACGGCGTGGTGGTCATGGGCCCTCCCTGGGTGTGCTGGACAGAACCGGGCCGAGGCGCGCGGTCTTCGCAGGTGCGGCCGTCGTTCGACACCGGACCTCCGGGGAAGCTCCCCTGACGGGCCGTCCGATGGATCTCCGTGCACCTGAGCGGAAGGCTGTCATCGCGCCGCACCCGGCCACATCCGACCACCGGATGACGGTGCGGCCGCGCGCATTGGCCTGGGGGTTTACATCCGTGGGCTGATGCGGCGGTGCGCCGGGGCGGGGCAGCGCATAGCGTTCACGCTCAATCCAATGCAACGGACGGCGTGGCTGACGTTGCGTTAAATCTGCAACTGTTGCAACGATTATAAGGCTCTGGCCTGTGGTTATGCTGATTCTGCGCAACATAGCTGTTGCCCTCAGGTGTGAAGGCAACGTAGCGTTTCCATTGTCAGAAACAACGAGCCGCAGGAGAGCATCATGCAGAAGTTCGCCACCCCCGCCCCGGTCTCCGCCGTCCTCGACATCCCCGCCGGGCGCATCCGGTTCATCGCCGCCGACCGGGCCGACACCACGGTCGAGGTCCTGCCCGCCGACGCCTCGAAGAGCCGCGACGTGAAGGCGGCGGAGCGGACCACCGTCGAATACGCCGACGGCGTCCTGCGGATCGAGGCGGCGGCGGCCGAGAACCGGATCCTCGGCCAGTCCGGCACCGTCGAGGTGACCGTCCAACTGCCCGCCGGCTCCCGTGTCCAGGCGAAGACGGCCAGCGCCGAACTCCGGGGCGTCGGACGCCTCGGCGACGTCACCTTCGAAGGCGCGCAGGCCTCGGTCAAGCTCGACGAGACCGCCGGAGCCCACCTCGCCGTCCTCGCCGGCGACATCTCCGTCGGCCGCCTCAACGGCCCCGCCGAGATCACCACCGCCAAGGGCGACATCCACATCGCCGAAGCCGTGCACGGCACGGTCACGCTGCGCACCGAGGCCGGCGACGTGTCCGTCGGCGCCGCCCGCGGAGTCTCCGCCTCCCTGGACGCCGGCACCACCTACGGCCGGATCCGCAACGCGCTCAAGAACACCGACGCCGCCGCCGGCCTGAGCATCCACGCGACCACCGCCTACGGCGACATCACCGCCCGCAGTCTCTGACGCGGCACCGCTCACCCACCCCTGAACTGCGCCGCGCACATCCCACCGCGAGACGAGGAACGACCATGACCAGCACCCTCCACACCGTCGAGAACGACACCGCCCAGGACCGCCCGGAACTGCAGCAGGCCACCCAGGAGTTCGTCGACGCCGGCTTCGCCGGGATGCAGCTGCGCGTGCACGACGAGCGCGGGGAATGGGTCGGCAGCGCCGGGGTGCGCAAGCTGGGCGAGGCCGCGAAGCCGCCGGTGGACGGGAAGTTCTGGGTGGGCAGCACCACCAAGACCTTCGTCGCGACCCTGGTGCTGCACCTGGTGGCCGACGGCACGATCGGGCTGGACACCCCGGTGGCCGACCACCTGCCGCAGTTCGGGCTGGACCGGCGGATCACCGTACGGATGCTGCTCCAGCACACCAGCGGATTGGCCAGCTACACCGGCGACCTCGAACCCGACGGAACGTTCGTACCGGGGATCCCCGCGATGGGGAAGGAATGGGTGGACAACCGGTTCCACAGCTACCGGCCCGAAGAACTCGTGCAGTTCGCCCTCTCCAAGCCGGCCCGGTTCGAGCCGGGCACCGACCAGAGCTACTCCAACACCAACTACACGCTGGCCGTGCTCCTGATCGAGCAGACCGGCGGCCGCCCGTACGCCGAGGAGATGCGGCGGCGGATCCTGCGGCCGCTCGGACTGCGGGACACCGTGGTCCCGGGCGACTCGCCGGAGCTCCCCGGGCCGCACGCCCACGGCTACTACCGCTACCAGGACGGCGACCAGTGGAAGGTGGTCGACGTCGCCCGCCAGAACCTCTCCCTCCTGGTCGGCGCCGGCGACCTGATCTCGACCACCCGGGATCTCCACACCTTCTTCGCGGCCCTGCTCGGCGGCAAGCTCCTGCCCGCCCCCCTGCTGGACGAGATGCGCACGCCGCACGGGACGCTCGGCTACGGCCTGGGCCTGTTCGTCCAGGACCTCGGCCCGGACGGCGGCACCATCGTCCACCACAACGGCGGCGCCCCCGGCGGCTACGGGGCACTGATGATCGGAACCCCCGACGGCAGCAAGACCCTGACCGCCGGACTGACCACCGGCGACTCCGCGTCCGACCCGGCGCAGGAGTTCCCGAAGGCGCTGGACCGGCTCATCAAGGCGGTGTTCGGCGGCGGCGAGCGGGCCGAGGGCTGACGGGACTGCGTTTCGGCACGTGGAGTGGGAAGTCGGCGGGGCCGACTTCCCACTCCGTTCGTCTTGAGGGGTGGTGCCCCGGCGCGCGGTGGTGGTGAGGCAGGGGTGAAGCGCGAAGCCGCGCTCCGGAACGCGGGCTGCGCAGTCGCGTCGGCGGCGTGCCGTCGGCGTTCCATCGTGCAGTGACCGCCGATCGGCGGACGGACGGGCGGAGTGCGGGTGTCGTCGGGCCGGTGCCGGGTGGGGGCTGCTACCAACGGTCCCATGTCCCATCACCTCAGCGGCCCCAACCTGCGCTCCCCCCGGGGCGACGCGCGGCTCGACCTCACCGACGTGTTCGCCTTCCCGGCCGCCGACGCGCCCGGCCGGACCGTCCTGATCATGAACGCGAACCCCTACGCCCCGACCCAGGCGGCCGAGTTCCACCCCGACGCCGTCTACCGCATCAACATCGACAACGACGGCGACCACCGCGCCGACGTCGCCTACTCCTTCACCTTCTCCGCCCCCACCCACACCGGCGCCCAGACCGTCACCGTCCACCGCGCGACCGGCGCCGCCGCGCAGAAGCACGAGCCCACCGGGGACGTCCTGTTCTCCGAAGCCCCGGTCGCCTTCGGGGACGCGCCCGACGTCATCGAGGCGAACGGCCGCAAGCTCTCCGTCGGCCTGCGCAGCGATCCCTTCTTCGCGGACCTCGAAGGGATCGTCAACGACTTCACCTGGACCGGCAAGGACGCCATGGCCGACGCCAACGTCTTCGGCATCGCCCTCGAAGTCCCCGACAGTGACCTCGGCCCCGACCCGACGATCGGCGTCTGGGCCCGGGTCAGCCTCCGCCAGGACGGGCAGCTCGTCTCCGTCGACCGTGGCGCGCACCCCTCCCTCACCGCCTACTTCAACAAGGAGGAGGTGAAGGACGCGTACAACGCGGGCGAGCCGGCCGACGACTGGGACACCTACCGCGAGGCCTGGACGGCCGTCCTCCAGCACACCGGGGACTACACCACCGAGGCCGCCACCGAGACCCTCAAACTCGTCCTCCCGGACATCCTCCGCTACGACCGCTCCCGCCCCGCCGCCTACCCCAACGGGCGCACCCTCGTCGACGACGTGACCTCGGCCCGTCTCACCATGGTCTCCGGCGGCAAGATCACCAGCGACCACATCCCCCCGCACACCGACGTCCTCCCCGTCTTCCCCCACCTCGGCCACCCGCACCCCGTCAAGTAGCGAGTCAAGTGGCCGGACGACAAAGCGGCGGTCAAGAATCCTTGACCGCCGCTTCGCACTTCCCGCTCTGATCATGTGCCAGGCTGTGCGCCCCCACCCGCGTATGAGGAGGTTCGGTGAACCACGCGCGCCCCCTGATCGAGGACTTCCCCGCCCACCCGGACGGCGACCCGGCCGGCGCCCTCGCCCGCGCCGTCCGCGAGCGCCGCACCGCCCTCGGCCTCTCCGTCGCGGACCTCGCCAAGCGCGCCGACCTCACCGACGCCCAGATCCGCGCCATCGAGGCGGGCCACGTCGCCCCCACCCTCCCCCTCCTCACCGCCCTCTCCCGGGCGCTGGAGGTGGCGCCGAAGCCGTGAGCGCGGCGGCATGAGGTCGGAAGAACCCGGTCCGGACTTCCTTCAGCGCCGTTCGAACACGCCCTTCTCCCAGTCCGAGAGATCGTCGCGGAACCGGCGCTGGCTGACCCAAGTCCCTTCGGGCAAGGGAACCCGCAGGACCAGCTCCCGCCCGAACCACGCGAACGAGAAACGGACCTCGCCCCGTTCGAGCACGTCCACGAAGTCGAGGATCCGGTGCGCGGGGACGTCGTCGAAGACGTAGTCCTCGAAGAGGACCCGGGCCACGTCGAGGCGCGGCGGCAGCATCACCAGGTAGAGGTTCCCGGTCAGGGTCTCCAGGTGGACGTCCACCAGCTCCGGATCGCCCGCGACCTCGACCGTCTCGGTCCCGGCGAACCGCCCGGACCGATGGGCCGCTTCCAGGAGATCCTTCACTGAGTGCCCTGGGGTCAATTCTTCCTGTCCCATATCTTTCTCATTTACTGACTGTCACTCGGCAATTTGGTCGACGACTTGCCAGGCGAGTTGGGTACCTCCGGCCTCGAACCCCTGGCGGATCTTCTCCAGTGCTGCGTGGACATCCTGCCGCGACTGGTCGTTCTCGCGCCAACAGTCCAGGTAGAACGTCGATCCTTCAATGCCTGGCGGCCAGGTCGAACCGTCCTTGAGGTCGGACGTGGTGCCAATCTCGATCTCGGACCCATCGGCGAAAATGGCGAATGGCTTGTGGCTGTAGGTGTCCAGGGCAGTAGTGGTGATCTCGACGCCTTGCCAAATATCAGGCGAACTCAGCAGCTCTCTTCGAGGTACAACATCGATAGACCACTCACCGAGACAAACTCGCAGGCCTCGTAGCTCGGCCCCACAGATGCGTGGAGCCTCGTCCCGACCTCGCCCCAAACCTCGCTTCGTTCAGCCTTGGACACATGGCGGAACCGCGAGCCGGCACCTTCGCCGACGATCACAAC
This sequence comes from Kitasatospora sp. NPDC091276, assembly GCF_040684355.1. NCBI lineage: Bacteria > Bacillati > Actinomycetota > Actinomycetes > Kitasatosporales > Streptomycetaceae > Kitasatospora > Kitasatospora sp. NPDC091276. The sequence continues at coordinate 58,439 of NZ_JBFBFU010000032.1, forward strand.
ATCGGCTGTCGTCATCAGTCGCTTGGCCAGGCGCGGCTGCAGGCGACTCCGCACTTTGTGCCATTGCTGGCCTTCATCGTCAGTGAACTCGTCCAGCCCGGCGGGCGAGGGAACGCCGGCGCCGTACCAATCGTCGGAGGGCGGCATCGAGGCGACTAGATCGCGGAAACTCTGAGATTGCGGCTTCTTCGGCATCCACCCATTCTTGCAGCACAGGTGAGCCCTGTCTCCCCTAAAGCGGGGGAGACAGGGCTCACCTTGGGTGTCCTTCAGGCCCTTGGGTAAAGGATCCCTGCGAACCGATCTTCAGTTACGTCCTACAGCCTTGGTTGGTCTTATCTCTTCCCGTGGCGCCTGACAATTGCCTTTTTGATCACCTTCGGGACTCGGAACCGATAGTGCATCGTGACTCCGATCCTCCCCCGGCTGTCCAGGTAGTCGACGTGCACGTGGTCACCCGACTTGCAGACGTCACGGAACCGGCAGCGGGCCCCAACAGCGGCGTCCGCACGGGCCTTCGCCTCGGCTGCCTTCCGGCTCGGGAAGAGCTTCGGGAACCACCGCTCGGTCAGGGTCGGTGCCCTGGGGATGGGGCGGGCGCAGTTGTGGACCAGAACGGTGTCGCTGTCGGTCGCTACCCAGAATGTGTGCAGGTCCGCGACGTTGAGGTTGAATACCAACTGGTCGGCGATGTAGCCGAGGTCCGTCGTCGAGCGGACAGTGGCTGGAGCACCGTCGGTCGCGACCAGGAGGTCTCCGGCCTCTACCTTGCCGGCCTCGACCCAGCCCTTTCCGAGAACCCGCATCGGATGATTGGCCGTAGCCGTCAGCGGGGCCGTTGAGGAGTTGTCGTCCGTTTTGATCTCAACCAGATGCCTGGTGCCGTAGCCAGTGATCACCTCCAGTACCGGCTCAGCGCGGGTCTCTCCCGTGTCCGGGTCGGTGGCCGCTACGTAGTCACCAATCCGAAGGTTGCCGATCGCCTCATAGCTCCCGTCCGCCATGAGGACCGGGGTGTCTCCGGTGAAGGAGTTCCCAGTGAGGAGGCACGACTCTGCCGCGACTCGCCGGAAGGCCGTCTTGGCGACCGGGGCCGCCCTGCTGGCCTTCGCGGCGACCCTGGTCGCCTTCACCGCTGTTGCCGCGGCCTTGACCACAGGGCCCGCGCCGACGGTCTGCGCGACCGCGGTGACGGCCATTTCGGCGGCCTTCTCCCAGTTGCCGGTCGCCGCATAGGAGACCGAGGAGACGGCTGCCGCCACCGCGCCGATGGGGCCGGGGATGTAGGACGCGACCTCGGCGACCTTGGCGACGACCTCGACCGTCTTCTTCAGCCACTTGGGCATGCCCCAGTTGCCGTCGAGGTCGGTGCAGTTGATCGGGTCGCCGGTGCAGTAGTCGTACGGGCTGGCGTTGCCGCCGGGGACCGGGTCGACCTGGAGGAAGCGGCCGAGGGCCGGGCTGTACAGGCGGGCACCCATGAGGATGTCGCCGTCCTGCGCCTCGGCGGAGCGTTCCTTGCCGCCGAGCCAGCCGTAGCGGACGTTGGCCTGGCCGTCCTGGGGGATGCCGAACTCGTCGAAGTCCAGCACCACCGGCTTGGTGAGGGCGGTGTCGGTGGTGACGACCACCGAGCCGAACAGGTTGGTGAGTTGGAGCTTGACGTCACCGGTCTTGCTGGTGGTGGCGACCAGGCTGGTGTCCGGCCCTGTGACGTTGCGGGTCAGATTGCCCTGGGTGGTGTCCTCGATGGTCCAGCGGACGTGGTCGGAGTCGTCGCCGTAGTGGTTCAGCTTCGACGTGGCGTTGGCCCAGGTGCCGTCGGCCTGCTTCTTGCTGGTGGTGAACGCGGTCAGGCGGTGGGCGGCGTCGACGGCCCACTCCTGCTTGGTGTCCTCCTTCTCCTGGGCGGCGACGCGGTCGTTCGCCCAGTAGGTGTTGGTCGCGCCGGTGGCCGTCTTCACGGTGCGCCCGAAGGCGTCGTAGACGAAACCGGCGTCGGTGAGCCGGTCGGCGCTGTCGTAGGTGTGGTTCTCCGCCGTGGCCCCGGCCGTGCTGCACTCGCCGGCCGCCCCGCGCGGGGAGGTCTGCTTGGACAGGCGGTTGGAGTGGGCGTCGAAGGCGTACTGCCGGGTGACGCAGCCGGTGGCGACCGTGGTCTGCTCGGCCTTCACCAGCCGGCCGAGCCGGTCGTACTGGTAGGAGCGGGTGGCGGTGGAGCTGGTGTCCTTGGCGACCTGGCCCTGGGTGGACATGTCGGCGGTCTGGGCCCAGACCACCGTGTTGTCCGAGGTGCGGGTGTAGGTGCGGCCGGTCGCCTCACCGACGGCGTTGAAGGTGTCCTTGCGGACGATGCCGCCGGGGTAGGTCTGCTCGACCAGCTGGCCGTCCGGACCGTACTTGGCGGTGAACTCGCCCGCCACGCTGTCGGTCACGGAGGTGACCAGCCCGCGCGGCTCCTTCGCCCGGTCGTAGCCGTAGCCGGTGGACCCGGTCGGGTCGCTCACCTTCACCGGCTTGCCGAACCGGTCGAACTCCGTGGTGGTGGTGCCGCCGTCGGCGTCCGTGTAGGAGATCAGCCGGCCCAGTTGGTCCATGACCCGGGTCAGGGACTTGCCACCGGAGGTGGTCTTCACCGCGTCGCCGGTGGCCGGGTCGTACTCGACGGTGACCTTCGGCAGCGGCTTGCCCTCGTCCGAGGTGATCTCGGTCGAGACGATCCGGTCCAGCTCGTTGTAGACGGTGACGGTGGTGCGGGACTTGCCCGCGTTGGTCTCGGTGACCTCCTCCGGCTCGTTGAACGCCGAGTACCGCGTGACCCGCTTCACCGGCAGGGTGGTGGGCATCCGCGAGGCGTCGGCCCCGGTGACGGAACCGCCCGGCATCGTGACGCAGGGCAGGCCCGCCCACTCGGGACGGTTGGCGCACGCGGCGTCGTCCGCGTTGGTCCCGGCGGTGTAGAACACCGACTTGACCGTTCCGGCGTCGCTGCCTGTGGAGCCCGGCTTACGGGATTCCAGCGCCCGCCCGGAGGCGTCGAACTTGACGTAGGCGATCAGCTTTGCGCCGAGGGCGTCGGTGGTGACCGAGGTCGCCTTCTTCAGCGTCCAGCCGGGGGTGCCGCCGATCGGAGCGTCGTAGCCCTGCTTGGTGACGCGCAGCTCCACGTCGTCGGCGTAGCCGTCGATGCGGGCGCCGTCGGTGGAGGTGGTGACCAGGTGGTAGGTCTGGCCGTCGGGCTTCCCTTCGTCGTAGGTGTTGGTGTTGTGGTCGCGGGCGACGACCGAAGTCCCGGCGGCCAGAGTCGGGTTGACGGTCGCCTTGGTGAGGGTGACGGTGTCGATGCCGGTGTGGAACCGCTCGCCGCTGCTGGCCGCGTTGGTGTCGACCACGGTGAGCTTCAGCTCGTGGTCACCGCGCGTCAGCTTCACGGGTGTGCCGGTGGTGTACGGGGCCACCGCGGCGTTCACGCTGTAGGTGTCGATCCGCTGGCCGACGTCCTTGCCGTCGATCGCCCACTGGATGACGCCGTGGTCGCTGTTCTTCGTCAGCTGGCCGGAGAGGACGTACTCGCCCTCCTCGGGAACGGTGACGCGCATGGCGTCGAACGCGCCCGCCGCCGTGCCGCGGATGGCCAGCTGGGCACCGCCGGACCAGGTGACGCCGCAGCAGTCGTTGTCGATCTGGACCTTGGCGTTGGTCCCGAGCTGCGGCAGCTTCTCGGCCTCGGCCGTGACGATGGCCGGGTTGGTCTGGCCGTTGACCTGCTCGGAGAGCGAGGCGCGGTAGACCGGGCCGAGGGCCTCCGTCACGTCCAGGCCGTCGGCCGTGTAGACGGTGCGGGAGTCCAGCAGCCGGGCGCGCGAGACGGAGTCGGCCGTCGTCAGGTTCAGCTCGGCGGCGAGCTTGTCCGCGTCCGGGTGGGTCCCGAGCGCGATGGAGCGGTTGGTGGCCGACAGGGCGCGCACGACGTGGCCGTAGCGGTCGTACTCCTTGGTGTCGATGTCACCGCCGGGTGTGATGGACGGGGTTGCGGTGTTGACCTCGTTGCCGGAGGCGTTGAGGTAGTGGACGGTCGCGGGCTTGTAGCCGTCCGGGCCCGGCTTGGCGGCCGAGGCGGTGTTGGTGCCCGGGTCGTCCTCGGGACCGAACACTGCGGTGGCGTCGGTCGGCGCATCGGTCTGCGCCCACTTGGCCACGTCCGAGCCCGCCAGGTCGTACGGACCGCCGGCGCTGCGGGTCAGTGGCACCTCGTAGACGACCGACGTGGCGTTCTCGCCGGTGACCTGGTCCTTGCTGCCCGGCGCGAGCGTGCCGCGACGGACCTTGAGCAGGCGGCCCGGGTCCTGGTCGGCGGCGGCCTTGCCGTAGTCGAAGTTCCACGGCAGCTCACCGGCGCTGCCGATCCGGGTGACCCGGCCGGCGTCGTGGCGAGTTGTCGTGGCCGCGGACCGTGGAGCGGGACAGCGTCGTCTGCCCGGCGGTGAAGCCGGTGAGGTCGGTGCCGATCTGACGTTGGTTCAGCGTCAGGCGCTCGCCCTGGGGCTGCCAGCCGCGGCCGGTATCGCGAGAGGAGGTGGCGCGCTTGACCGACAGGCCGCGTTCGTCGGCGTCGGTCACGTCGGTCGAGTAGTCGCCGGTGAGCAGGTTGACCGAGCCGGGACCGATGCCGGTGCCGGCCGCGCCGTCGGCGTTGCGGTCGACCGTGATGGTGTTCCAGACGGTGGCGTAGCCGTTGCCGGAGCCGTCCTCGGGGAAGAGGAGGGCGCGGACCTGGACGACGCCGCCGACCTGGCCGAGCGTGTCGAGGACGCTCCAGTTGGCGTGCGGGCCGAGGTCCGCGAGCCGCGGCTTGTCCTCGGTGACCGCGGTGTTGTCCGCCTTGGTCAGGTTGGTGCGCGGGACGTTGTACTCCGCGGCGCCGGGGCCCCGGCGGTACTGGTAGACGACGCGCTGGAACTGCGCCTGGGCGTCGACCGCGAGCTTGACGCGCTTCGCGGACTGGGTGCCGTTGACCGGCGAGCTCATGCCCGCCTGGCCGACCTGGAAGGTGTACGTCGCGGGCGGGGACAGGTTGCCCGCGCGGTCCTTGGACTGCACGCTGAGCACGCGCCGACCCTCGGTGGTCGGCGTGATCGACGTGGTCAGCGCGCCGGTGGCGGCGACCGTCACCGGGGTGCCGCCGTCCAGGGTGTAGACGTAGGCCGCGGTGTCGTCGGTGCCCGGGGCGGGGGAGAAGGTGAACGACCCGGCCTGGTTGGCGGTGCCGTGCCAGAGCCCGTCCGCCGGGTAGTCCGCCGAACTCACGAACGGCGTACCGGGCTTGACGGTGTCGGCGATGACGTTGGTGCCGACCCAGCCGGAACGGGACTTGCCGTCGTCGAGCATGGCCCAGATCGTGTACTGCACGCCCTCGTCGAGCTTGGCGATGCCGTAGTCGGAGGGGCGGACGGTCGCGATCGCGCCGTTCGGGGTGTCTCGGACGATGGTGCCGATGAACGTGCCGCCGCGCCACAGGTCCAGGTAGACCTTCAGCGGGTCGCCGTCGGGGTCGGCCGCCTGCACCTGGAAGCGCGGGTTCGCGTCCGAGGTGTAGCGCGGGTTGCCCTGCTGGGACGGCTGCACCTCCACCGTCGCCGGGGTGGCCGGGACGGTGTTGTAGGTGATCGAGAGGTACGGAGGCCAGTAGCCCTCGGCGGAGCTGAACTTCTTCCAGGACAGGTTGCTGGACTCGTCGGCCGCCTTGAGGGCGAACCCGTATTCGTTGTGGCCGAACCCGGCGAAGTACCGGATCATCTCGGTGACGTCGGCCTTGGCCCAGAACGTGCCGTCGGAGGCGTAGCAGTCGTGGGTGTCACCGTCGTTCGCCACGTCGTACGTGTCGTTCGAGGTGGCCCACTTGCGCTCCATCGCGGGCTGGTTGCCCCAGCGGGTCCACCAGGCCGCGCCGGGCGCGTTCCAGACCTCCCACTGCTTCGGGATGCAGGACGAGGAGTGATGGTTGGCGAGGTTGAGCGTGGCGCCCAGGATCTGCTTGCCGTTGAACGACCCGCCCGGGACGGTCAGGAACGACCGGGCCACGACCTTGCCGTCGTAGCTGCCCAGCTTGAGGTCCGTCGACGAGGAGGCGTCGATGTTCTCGTTGGTCTGGACGTAGGTGTCGAAGGTCGTGCCGACGTCCACCACCGGGTCGACGGTGACCGGGAACCGGGTCTTCGGGTCGGCGAGGAAGGCGGCGTCCGGGGTGAACACCAGCTCGGTGTCCGCGCCCTGGCCGCGCACCTCCATCGTCACCGGGCCGCGGTTCAGGTGCTCCTGCGAGGCAGGGTCGACCGCGGCGTCCCACATGACGGGGGTCGGGATCTTGACCGCCGCCTTGCCGGTCGCCTTGTCGAGCAGCTGGATCGAACCGTCCTGCTGCGGCGAGACGGTGAGCCCGGTGGTGTCCAGCGGGAGCGTCACCGTGCCGGTCTGGGCGACGGCGGAGCGGTCCTTGACGATCAGGAACTGCTCGAAGCCGGTCCGGGTGGCTTCGAGGACCAGGTCGACACCGGGGCGGGCGTTGACGTAAGTCGCCTTGTTGCCCTCCAGCTTGGGCTTGGGCAGCTTGCCCAGCCAGCCGAACTTGACCTGCTGCTCACCGGAGCCGATCCTGACCAGCTCGCGCTCGGCGGGGACCGGGGCCGGGGCGGACTGCGGGTCCGCGGCCGGGGCGGCGGCGCGGGCGCCGCTGCGGGAGGCCCGGCTCGCGTCGGCCGAAGCCGAAGCCGAGGCTGAGGCTGAGGCTGAGGCGGACGGAGACGACGACGGGGACGCGGAAGCGGGGGCCGTCGGTATCGCACTGGGCGACGTCGCCGGTGCCGTGGTCGGCGCAGTGGTGGCTGCGGCGCTCGGCGCCGTGGCCGGAGCAGTGGTCGGTGCGGTCGTCGATATCGCGGCGCCCGGCAGGCTGTCGCCGACCGTCACCCCGGCGTCGCCGCCCTCGAAGACCACCCCGCCCGGGTGCGCCTTCGGCGCCACCTTGCCGTCCGGGGTCTGCACCAGCGTGGTGTCGACGGGCACCCAGGCCTCGCCGACCTTCATCCGGATCGGGCCGGCGGAGCGGTCGGAGGTCAGCGTGCCGTCCGGGTTCGCCCACAGCGTGGTGAACTCCGTCCGGGCGTTGGTGACCTCGATCCGCCGCTTCTGCAGCCGGGCCGAGAGCAGCGCCGAAGCCTCGTCAGGTGCCTCGGTGGCGGGAGCGGCGGGCGGAGTGGCGGGTGTGGGCGCGGCGGCGGCCGGAGCGGCTGTCACCGCGTCCACCACCACGCCGGCCTGCACCAGCAGGCCGAGCGTCAGGAGCGCTGATACGGGGCGCATCCGACGCGTAGAGAAGGCCCCGCCCGCAAAAGCGGACGAGGCCCGAGACCGTCGTTTCATCAAAGACTCTCTCAAGAGATGTGCATTGTTTTGAATGGCTTGATCGAAGCCGAAGCACAATCTCTCACCCTCAGCTGACTCCCAGTGACCAATCAGGATGACGATTGCGTAACAGATCGCTTACGCTGAGGAGTCGTGAGAAATGGAGTCATTTCGATGACATAACCCCAGGTGGGGGAGGTGTCCGACATGCGAAGAGGGTCCCCAATCGCGTGCGCTAAAGGGCCCGAGGCGGTCGTGGAATTAATAAGTGACGTTCAGTCAATTGCTGTGCGGGCTTTCCACCACAACGCGCCGTCGGCGGGACACCCGGAGGTGTCCCGCCGTCGGCGCCGTTCGCAGGATGGAAGCCGAGCGGCGGTGCCGTCAGGCGGTGCCGCGGCCCGCCCGGCGGCGGCGCAGCAGCGCCGTGCCGAGCCCGAGGGCGGCGAGGAGGGTGCCCGCGCCGGTGAGCAGGGCGGCGGTCGGGGTGGAGTCGCCGGCCGGCGCCGCGACGGGGGCCGTTCCCCGGTCGAAGCCGCCGAGCATGTGCGCCTTGGCGTAGTCGGTGCCGGGCAGCTTGTCGGCGTACCGGTCGTGGACCACCTGCTGGTACTGGGCGAGGGTGATGCCCGCGTCGCCCACGGACCGGACCGCGTCCGGGTTGAGCGGCCGTACCTGGCCGTCGACCAGGGCGTACCAGGCCCGGATCTGCGGTTCCTCGAAGGCCACGGCGCCCCGGCCCAGTGCTGCCGCGGCGGCGGCGTGGTCGGTCTCGTCGCTGCCGGAGGCTATGTTGATCTCGGCCCAGGACCCGCTGGCGTGCGGGTCGGGGGCCGTCCACACCGAGGCCTTGCGGCCGTCGGCCGCGTCGGCCTCGGTCGCCATGAACGCGAACTTCGCGACCGGCGCCCCGACGGAGGCCGCCGCGACGAAGTCCGGGTTGAGGTAGTACACGGGGACGGTGTCGCCGACCACCCGGGCCGGGGCGGCGGCCTGCGCCTGGCGGGCGTCGGAGGAGCCCTGGCCGGAGCCGTGGGCGAAGAACCCGCCGAGGGTCTGCACGACGGGGGCGGCCTTCGCCGCCGCGGCGGCCGCGGTGACGTCGGCCGCGGACGGGGCAGACGGGACGCCGGCTGCCGTGGCCGGGGTGGCGGCGAGGGCGGGGGCGGCGGCGAGCAGTCCGCTGCCGGCCAGGGCGATGGCGGCGAGGGCGCGCGGGGCGCGGAAGTGCGTCATCGTGTCACGCCCCGATCCGGTACAGCGAGTCGTTCCAGTTGAACTGGCCGTTGTAGCCGGCGTAGTAGCTGTACGACGCCAGGTTGTAGCGGTTGCTGCTGGGCCACGGGTCGCCCCAGTAGATGGACTTGTTGCTCTGGTCGTAGCCGTAGATGACCTGGGCGTGCCCGCCGCCGGCCAGCCAGGAGATGCCGGTCTCGATCGGTCGGCCCGCGTTGATCTCGCTGACGATGGTGTTGAAGGACAGGGCGCCGGTTTCCTGGCCGGGGGACACCCCGAGGGCGGAGAGCGCGTTCTGCACCCAGGAGAGCTGGCCGGGCTGGTTGGGGCACTGGTACGAGGTGTCCTGGCCGTAGGCGAGGTCGCAGAACGAGTTCTGGTCGGTGCCGTGGCCGAGGAAGGTGGCGATGGTGTCGCCGGAGGCGGCCCAGCACCACTGGTCCTGCTCCTGCGTCTGCATGGAGATGTTGAGCCGGGAACTGGCGGCGAAGGTCTGGGAACTTCCGGCGGCGGCCTGGGGGGTGGCCGAGGCGGTGCCGGCGCCGGTGGTCACGACGGCGGCCAGCATGCACAGCGCGGCCAGTGCGGCGCGCAGGGACGACCCACGGATGGGTCCGCTCATGGGGGAACTCCTTCGTGCGGGGGCACGGGCGGCTCCGTGTGCACCCGGCGCCGCCCTGGGGTGTGCCTTGTGTGGGGGTGTGCTGTGTGGGGGTGTGCCGCGCGGCCGACGCGGCGGGCCCGGACCGGGGTTGCTAGGAAGCGTAGGCAGCCCGCCGGGCCTCTCCCAGACCCCCCGGAGGGGCGCGGGCGGTGCTGTGAACGGGGCTGTGAAGAGGGGCGGTGCGGCGGAGGTGCTGAGCCGCAGACGGGCGGCCGGGAGCGGGGCTCCCGGATATGGACGCGGCCGGGGTAAGCCGGTAATTTCACAGCGCGCCGCGTCCCCCCGTACCGCGTCCCCCGCCCCGCCCCCGCACCGCCGTCCCTCGCCCGCCCACCTCCCCCCGCACCGCCGCCGTGTCCCCTCGGCCCCACCGCCGCGTGCCGGCCGGGCCAGTAGCCCCGGGAGTCCCGATGGCCAGTCGTCAGGAACCGCCGCCCGGTGTTGCCCCGGAGAGCGCCGCCGTGCTGGCAGCGCTGCGGAGCGGGCCCTTCGGTCTCGCGCTGCGCACCGCGATCGAGGCCCGCGGGCTGCCGCTGGAGCGGCTGCGCAGCCGGCTGGCCGAGCGCGGACTGCGGATCGCCGTCACGACCCTGAGCTACTGGCAGCGCGGGCTGCGACGGCCGGAGCGCCCGGAGTCGTTACGGGTGGTGGCCGCGCTGGAGGAGATCCTCGGGCTGCCGACGCACGCGCTCACCGCCCTGCTGGGTGCGCCGCGGCCGCGCGGCGGGGCGGACCGCGACGGCGGCGGGCCGCGTCCGTACCCGCAGATGGTGCGCACCCCCGGTGATCTGGGCGGGCTGCTCGCGGATCTGGACAGCCCGGCGGCCGGGAAGCTCCAGGTGGTCACCGAGTGCGCGACGGTGACGGTCGGGCCGCATCGTGAACTGGCGGCGCTCAGTTCGATGGTGGCGGTCCGGGCCCGTCAGGACGGGGTCGACCGGGCGCTGCTGATCTACGACTGCGACGAGGGGGTGGACGAGGGGGCCGTCGAGATCGTGGCGGGGGACAGCTGCCGGCTGGGCCGGGTGCGCCGGGATCCGGTGGCCCGGGTGGTGCTCGCGGAGCTGCTGTTCGACCGCTCGCTGCACTGCTCCGAGACCCAGGTGTTCTCCTTCGAGGTGCGCCCGCACAGCGCGGCCGAGTGCTGCCGCTACCGTGCGGCCTTCCGCTTCCCGGCGGACCACTACGTCCTGCGGGTGCGCTTCGATCCGGGTGAACTCCCGGTGCAGTGCCAGTGGTTCACGGCGAGTGACTCGGAGGGTCCGGACGACAGCCTGGCCGACCTCACCCTGGACAGCCACCACCTGGCGCACGTGGTGGCGACCGCGCTGGGGCCCGGGGTCGCGGGCATCCGCTGGGCGTGGACCTGAGGCGTGGACCTGAGGCGCGGCCCTGAGGTGTGGACCTGGGATCGGGGGTCAGGCCGGTTCGTGCGCGGTGTCGCTGACGAGGGCGCGGGCCTGCGGGGCGGTCATGGGGTGGGCGAAGAGGTAGCCCTGGCCGAGCGGGCAGCCCATGGCGGCGAGGAGGTCGCGCTGTTCGGGGTGTTCGATGCCTTCGGCGATGACCCGGACGCCGAGGGTGTCGGCGATGCGGGTGATGCCTTCGACGAGGGCGTACTGCTGCGGGGAGAGGCCGAGGCCGTCGATGAAGGACTTGTCGATCTTGAGGATGGAGATCGGGAACTCGCGCAGGTAGGAGAGCGAGGAGTAGCCGGTGCCGAAGTCGTCGATGGCGATGCCGACGCCGAGGTCGCCGAGGGTGGCCATGTCGGCGTGGACGCGGTCGTCGCGGCGCATCAGGACGGATTCGGTGAGTTCGAGGACGAGGGTGTGCGGGTCGATGCCGGAGCTGCGCAGGGCGCCGCGGACGACGTCGACGAAGCCGGCGTCGCGGAACTGGCGGGCGGAGACGTTGACGTTGACCCGCAGCGGGGGGAGGCCGGCGGCGGCGCGGTCGGCGGAGCTGGCGGCGTGCCAGGCGGCGGCCTCCTGGGCGGCGCGTTCCAGGACCCAGGCGCCGAGGGGGACGATCTGGCCGCTCTCCTCGGCGAGGGCGATGAACTCGTCGGGCAGCACCATGCCGCGCCGCTGGTGCGGCCAGCGGACGAGCGCCTCGAAGGCGACCAGGCCGCCGGTGCGCAGGTCGACGATCGGCTGGTAGTACAGCTGGAAGGAGGATTCGGCGATCGCCGCGTCCAGGTTCTCGTTCAGCTCGTGCCGCTCCACCAGCCCGGTCTGGAGGGCGGGTTGGTAGTGGCGCCACTGGCGGCGGCCGGCGGCCTTGGCGGAGTAGAGCGCGAGGTCGGCGTGGGTGAGCAGTTCGGCCGCGTCGACGCTGTCCTCGGTGGTGGCGACGCCGATGCTGGCCGTCACCCGGACGGCGCCCGCGCTCAGCTTGAACGGTTCTGCGAACACCGCCAGTACGGTGTCCGCGATGGCGTCCACGTCGGCCGGGCGCAGCGCGTCCTCGACCAGGACGGCGAACTCGTCGCCGCCGAGCCGGGCGGCGGTGTCCGAGCTGCGCAGCGCGGTGGAGACCCGCAGCGAGACGGCGATCAGCAGTTCGTCGCCGACCGCGTGCCCCTGGGTGTCGTTGACCACCTTGAAGTCGTCGAGGTCGAGGAAGAGCACCCCGGTGACGGCGCCGCTGCGCTCGCCGCGGGACAGCGCGTGGCCGACCCGGTCCAGGAACAGCACCCGGTTGGCGAGGCCGGTGAGGGAGTCGTGGAAGGCCCGGTGGGTGAGTTCGCGCTCCATCTGGCGCTGCTCGGTCACGTCGCGCAGGGTGAGTACCAGGCCGCCGACCGTCGGGTCGGCGCGCAGGTCGTTGAAGCGGACCTCGGCCTCGATCGGGGTCCGGTCCTGCCGCAGCAGCCGCCAGTGCTCACGGGGCTGCTCGCGCAGCGGTTCGCGTGTCGGCGAGTGCGGCTGCTCGTGCGGCTGCTCGCGTGGCGGTGAGTGCAGCGGAGAGCGTTGCGGTTCGCGCGGCGGCGAGTGCTCCGGCGCGTGCGCCGGGGCGGCGTCCACCGGGCCGCGCATCCGGGCCAGCGCCCTGCCGACCGCCTGGCTGTCCTCGGGCGGGACGAGCTCGGTGAGCAGGGTGCCGTCCAGACTGGGGTAGCCGAGGACCCGTTCGGCGGAGGAGGAGGCGTAGCGGACGCCGTCGTCGGCGTCCAGGATCAGGATGACGTCGCTGGCGTTCTGCACCAGGGTGCGGAAGTACAGCTCGCTGTTGCGGCGGTTGACCTCCTGGCTCAGCATGACCCGTTCGACGGCCAGCGCGGCCTGCGCGGCCAGGATCTCCAGCGAGCCCCACAGGCTGGTGAGTTCCTGCGCGGTGCCGGTGACGATGAGCGCGCCGATCAGCGGGTCGCCGGAGGGGCGCTCGTCGAGGGTGAGCGGGCACAGCAGGGCGGAGGGCATGCCGTCGAGGCGGGCGGCGAGGTCGCTGCCGATGTCCTCGACGGGCAGCAGCCGGGTCTCCCGGTAGGCGGCGAGGGCGAGCGCCTCGTCGGAGTCGGTGACGGGGCCGAGGTGGTGCTGGGCGGCGCCGCGTTCGGCGTGCCGCACGTGCAGGACGCCGGCCTCGGTGACGGCGAGCAGGGCGACGTGCCCGGGCTCGGTGGGCATCAGGGTGGAGGCTGTGGCCTGGACGGCGTCCGCGACCTCCTCGACGGTGACGGCCGCGGTGAGTCTGGCGCCGGCCTCGCGCAGGGCCCGCTCGCGGGCGATCGCCTGCCGGCGGGCGACCACGACGACCGCCAGCCGGGCCAGCACCAGCAGGTACAGGAGGGCGGAGAAGGCGCCGATCACGCCCGCGTTGCTGGTGTTGCCGTTCAGCGACTCGATGATCAGGATCGCCGGGGCGATCAGCGAGGCCAGGGTGAGCAGGGCGAGGCGGCCGGCGCTCAGGTCGGGCTGCTGGGTGGGGACGGGTCTGGTCAGCTCGACCATGGACGGGTGCAGCGCGGCCGCGCCCCAGGCGGTGTAGAAGGCGGCCCAGCCGAAGTCGACGGGGGTGCCGATGTGCCAGTTGCCGTGCAACTGGATCAGCCCGTACAGGGTGTCCGAGACCAGCATGCCGACGGTGCCGACGGCGAGCAGTTGCAGCGCCCGGCTGTTGCCGCCGCGCGGGGTCAGCAGCCGCAGCAGCAGGGCGAGGACGACCACGTCGCCGAGCGGGTAGCCGATCGAGACGGCCTTCCGGAACCAGGAGAGGTCGGGGTTGCGGGCGTACGGGAGGATCAGGTAGATCCAGGCGAGCAGCGCCAGGCCCATGGTGAGGATCAGCGCGTCGAGCAGGCCGGCGCGGTCCTGACGGGCCGTGCGCCAGCGGATGAAGCCGAGCACGCCGGCCGCGTACAGCACGAACTCGGCCAGGTAGAAGCCGTCGGCGACGGACGGGAACGGGTTGTGCAGGTGCAGGAACTGGGTCTGGACGACCTGGACGACCTCGCCCGCGGTGAAGCTCAGGTTGGCGAGCGCCAGCACGTACCAGAACAGCGCGTGCGCGGGGCGGTTGAGACGGACGCCGGCCACGATGGCCGCGCTGCTGCCGAGTCCGACGCCCGTCCACCAGATGATCCGCTGCGAGGGGTTGAGGTAGTAGACGCCGGTGAACAGCACCATCCACAGCAGGTAACAGACCATCAGGCGTTGTCGCCGACGTGTCAACGGGGCTACCTCCTCCGCGACGCCACCCGGCCGGTGGGACGGGGGAGTTCGGGCGAGGACGGGTCTTGGCGGTCGCAGGGTCGTCTCGTCCCGGGCTGACGGGCACACGACGGCGTCGCGTCCGGTCGGGTTGCGGTCGGACGTTCGTCCTGTGCCCTGAGTGCGTATAGTCGGAAATGTCGCACCTCCCAGGAAACTGCCGCCACAGCACGAGGTCAAGCCGGTGGACGACGCAGCAGACAGCGCACAGGGCGTACGAACGGATGTGAACTCCGGGCGTCACGCCGTGGTTCGCAACGACAGCGGTCAGTACGCGATCTGGCCCGGAGACTTGACCGTGCCGGGTGGCTGGCACCTGGTGTACGGGCCGGCCGGCCGCGACGACTGCCGGGCCCACGTGGCCCGCGAATGGCGCCCGCCCCGGCTCGGCTTCCCCGGGCTCGGCTCCCCCGGGGAGCGCGGCCGCGGGCGGGCCGAGGGCGACGGCGGCACCGTGCCCGGACTGCTGCGCTCCCGCGCCGCGCAGCACCCGGACGCGGTCGCCGTCGTCGCCGACGACGCCACGCTGAGCTACCGCGAGCTGGACCGGCGCAGCGACCGCCTGGCCAGGGCGCTGCGGGCGCGCGGGGCCGGCCCCGAGCAGGTGGTGCCGGTCTGCCTCGAACGCGGCGCGGGCCTGGTCGTCGCCTGGCTCGGCGTGCTGAAGGCGGGCGCGGCGTTGCTGCCGCTGGATCCGGCGTACCCGGCGCGGCGGCTGGCCCGGCTGGTCGAGGACAGCGGGGCGCGGGTGGCGGTCACCGAGGGCGGGGCGCTGCCGGGCGTCGAGCCGGTGCCGGTGGACGCGGAGGACGGGCCGGACGGCGGCGGTGAGCCGGTCCTCGCCGGGTTAGGCGGCGCGGGCGGGCCCGACGGCGCCGGGCCCGACGACCTCGCCTACCTGATCTACACCTCCGGCACCACCGGCACCCCCAAGGGCGTCCCCGTCACCCACCGCGCCCTGGTGTTCACCCTCGACCGGGTCGTCCACGCCTACGGCCTCGCCCCCGGCGAACGCGTCCTGCAACTCGCCGCGCTCGGCTTCGACACCGCACTGGAGCAGGTCTTCGCGACCCTGCTCGCCGGGGCCACCCTCGTCCTCGGCGGCGGCCGCACCTGGGCGCCCACTGAACTCGTCCACCGGATGCGCGGACTCGGCCTCGCCGTCGCCGACCTCACCCCCGCCTACTGGCACCACGTGCTCACGCTGCTCCCGCCCGGCGGGCCCGGCCCGGAGGGGCTGCGGCTGGTCGTCGTCGGCGGGGACGTCGTGCACGCCGACGACTGCCGCAGCTGCCTGGACCGGCTGCCCGGCGTCCGGCTGGTCAACGCCTACGGGGTCACCGAGGCCGCCGTCACCTCCACGCTCTGCGAGGTCACCCCCGCCCTGCTGGACGCCGCCGGCCCGGGCGGCCCGGCCGCGCCGGTGCCGATCGGCCGCCCGCTGCCCGGCGTGCGGGTGCACGTCCTGGACGCCCGGCTGTCCCCCGTACGGCCCGGCGAGAGGGGCGAGATCCACCTCGGCGGGCCCGGCCTCGCCCGGGGCTACTGGCGCGCCCCCGTGGCGACCGCCGAGGCCTTCGTCCCCGACCCGTACGCGCCGGTGCCCGGCGAGCGGATGTACCGCACCGGCGACGCCGGGCGCTGGCGGGCCGACGGGCAGCTGGAGATCCTCGGCCGCTTCGACGACCAGGTGAAGGTGCTCGGCCACCGCGTCGACCCCGCCGAGATCGAGGCCGCCCTCGCCGCCCACCCCGACGTCCGGCAGGCCCGCGTCGCCGCCGACGGCGACGACCCCGACGGGGGCCGCGCGCTCACCGCCTACTACACGCTCGCCGACCACGCCGACGCCGGTGCGGAAGCCGGGGTCCGCCGCGACCGGCTCCGCGCCTACCTGGCCGAACGACTGCCGGAGTACATGCTCCCGGCCGCCTTCGTGGCGCTGGACCGCATGCCGCTCACCCCGGCCGGAAAGGTCGACCGCCGCCGGCTGCCGCACGCCGAGCCGCGCACCCCGGGCCGGGCCGGCCCGGGCGGCACCGGGGCGGCGGGCGGCGGGGGAGCCGTCGAGGACGCCATCGGCCGGCTGTGGGCCGAACTGCTCGGCGTCGAGGAGGTCGGGCCCGCCGACGACTTCTTCGCCCTCGGCGGCAACTCCCTGCTGGCCATGGAGATGCTCGCCCGCGCCCGGATCGTGCTCGGCCTCGACGTCACCCGCGTCCGCGCCCTCACCCGCGCCCTGCTGCGCGACGCCACCCTGCGCGCCTTCGCGACCGCCGTCCAGGCCGCCCGCGTCGACGGAGCCGCGCGCACCGCCCGCGTCGACGGAACCGACCCCGGCTCCGGCTCCGGCTCCGGCGAGGCCGCCGTCGACTGGGCCGCCGAAGCCCGGCTCGCCCACCCCGTCCAGCAGTCCTGGAGCCCGGCGCCCAGCCGGGCCGAACCCGCCGAGATCCTGCTCACCGGTGCCACCGGCTTCTGCGGCGCCCACCTGCTGCATGCCCTGCTCGCCACCACCGGGGCCCGGATCCACTGCCTGGTCCGCGCCCCCGACGAGGAGCACGCGCTGGAACGCCTGCGCGCCGCCCAGCAGCGCTTCCTGCGCCACGACCTCACCGACAGCCGGGTGGTGCCCCTGGTCGGCGACCTCGCCGCACCCCGGCTAGGGCTGACGCAGCGTCAGTTCGACGGGCTGGCCGGGAGTCTGGACGCCGTCCACCACCTCGGCGGGCAGGTCAACTTCCTCTACCCGTACCACCAGCTGCGCGCGCCCAACGTCGGCGGCACCCGCGAGATCATCCGCCTCGCCGGGCACAGCCGGGGCGTACCCGTGCACTACCTGTCCACCCTCGCCGTGCTGGCCGGCTTCGGCGCGGCCGGCGTCCGCGAGGTCACCGAACGGACCCCGCTCGCCCACCCCGACCGGCTCGGCGTCGGCTACGTCGAGAGCAAGTGGGTCGCCGAACAGCTGCTGCACGAGGCGGCCGCCGCCGGTCTCCCGGTCACCGTGCTGCGCACCAACGACGTCACCGGGGACCTCGCCACCGGCGTGATGAACACCGGCACCGAGATCTGCGCGCTCATCGCGTACCTGGCGGACAGCGGCACCTGCCCGGACGTGCTGCTGCCGCTCGACTTCGTCCCGGCCGACCGCTTCGCGCGCGCCGTCGCCCACATCGCCGCCCACGCCCCCGCCGACGGCGAGGTCTACCACCTCACCTCGCCGCGCCCGGCCGATCTCGCCGATCTCGCCGAACGGCTCCGGGCCCGAGGCCGCCCGATCGCCGAACTCCCTTACCGTGACTGGGTGCAGGGCCTGGTCCGGTTCGCCGCCGGGCACCCCGCCCACCCCATCACGCCGTTCGTCCCGCTGTTCGTCGACCGCGCTCCCGGGTCGGCGCTGTCGATCAGCGAGCTGTACTTCCGGCCCGTCTTCCCGCTGTTCGACCGCGCCAACACCGACGCCGCGCTCGCCGGCAGCGGCATCGACCTGCCCGCCGTGGACGCCGGCCTGCTCGACCACTACCTGGGGCGGCTGGCGGCGGAGGGCTTCCTCGGGCCGCCGGCGTGAGCCCCTTCGACGGGCTGGACGTCCAACGCGGGCCCGGGGACGGGCCGGTGGCGTTCGGCGCAGGCCTGGGCGCGTCGGACCTGCTGGCGGCGTACCGTCGCGGCCTGTTCCCGATGCCCGCGGCGGACGAGTACGCCGGCGCCTACAACGAGGCGCGCTACGAACAGGCCGTCGAGGCGGGCGAGGTGGCGCTGCTGCCCGGCGGGGACGACCCGTACGCGCTGGCCTGGTGGTCGCCCGACCCCCGGCCCGTCCTGCCGCCCGACGGCGTCCGGCTCGGCAGCCGCCTCGCCCGGCGGCTGCGCCACCGGCCGCAGTGGTGGACCAGCGCCGACCGGGCCTTCGGCGAGGTAGTGGCCCGCTGCGCCGAGGGCCGCCAACCGGCCTGGCTGACCGGCGAGTTGCGGTCCGCACTGGAGCGGCTGCATGCGCTCGGGGCCGCCCACAGCGGCGAGGTGTGGGAGGGCGAGGAGCTGATCGGCGGGGTGTTCGGCGTCGCCGCCGGGCCCGTCCTCAGCCTCGACTCGATGTTCCACCGCCGCCCCGACGCCGCCCGCGTCGCCGTCGCCGACCTCGGGGTGCGCTTCGGCGCGGCCGGCGGTCGGCTGCTCGACGCCCAGTGGGACGGTCCGCACATCCGCAGCCTCGGCGCCGAGCCGGTGCCCCGCTCCCGGTACCTGGCCGCGTTGGCGGCGGACGCCGCGGTCGGCCCGCTGCCGGGAGCTCCGCTGCCCGTGGCCCGACTGGTCTGACCTGCGCCTTTTACCCTGCTTGGCCTGTCTTCGACAAACTTATTCCCCGTCAGTAACATGACGCCGCGTGTTCAAAAGCTCCATAGGCAGGGCCGTCGGCCCCGCCCTCCTCACCCTCGCCCTCGCCGGGGTCGCCGCCTGCGGGCCGACCACCTCCGGCACTCCGCAGGCCGCCGCCGGCACCACCGAAGCGGCCGTCACCACCGGCACGACCACGACCACGACCGCGTCCGCCGGCGGCGGCCAGGCCCCGACAGCCCCGGCCGCCGGCACCCCCCGCGCCCGGGCCGCCGCCGCCCCGACCACCGCCGCTGCCACCGCACGGCCGGCCGGTGCCGCAGGTGCCGCCCCTGCGCCGGTCACCGCCGCACCGGTCGGCGACCGGCAGGCCGCCGTCGCCGCCCCCGCCAAGGACGGCGGCGCGGCCACCCCCGCCGGGCAGAACCTCCAGCTCACCGCGTACGACCCGGCGGGCGGCACGGCCGTCCTCTCGGTGCCGCCGGCCGCCGGGCCCACCGCGACCGCCGGCGCGACGCCGACCCCCGCCCCCGCCGTTCAGCCCGGGCAGCTCATCGCCAGCCCGCCCACCGCCGCCGCGCCCCAGGGCGCGCTGGTCGCCGTCACCGGCGTCCGCCCCGGCGCGGGCGCCAGCCTCAACCTGACCACCCGCCCCGCCACCCTCGCCGAACTCCTCGGCGGCACCGAGGCCGACGGCCAGGTGCCCGTCGACCCGCACGGCATCACCGTCACCCCGCTGGTCAAGGACCTCAAGGCCGTCGTCGGTGCGGACGGCGGCGGTGTGAAGGCCGACGCCTCCGGCACCCTGGAGGTCGACGTCAAGGCCCCCGTCCCGCTGCCCGACGGCGCGAGCGTGGACGCCTCCGGCTCCCTCCAACTGCACCCCGCCGTCCACTTCGCCTACCACGGCGCCGCCGCCGGCAGCCCGCGCACGGCCTCGATCGGCTTCGACCTCGGCGCCCACGCCCAGTGGAAGGTCACCGGCGACGTCGCGCGCAGCACCGGCGCCGCGCCCGTCCGGCTGCCCTTCGCCACGTTGCAGGCCAGCCCGGTGCTCACCGTCGCCGGACTGCCCGTCGTGGTCAACCTGAAGCTCACCTGCTACCTGGAGGTCGGCGCCGACGGCCAGGTCCACCTGGAGGCCGAACAGGAGGCCACCGGCACCTGGGCCGTCCGCGCCGACTACACCGGCGGCAAGGGCTGGACCCCGACCACCGACGCCGACACCAAGGTCTCCCCGGTCCGGGTGCGCCTCACCGGCAAGGCCGGGGTGCGGGCCGCGCTCGGCGCCGAGGTCTCCGTCGGCCTCTACGACACCGTCGGCGTCCAGACCACCGTCGCCCCCTACCTGCGGGCTCGGGCCGAGGGCTCGCTGACCGCCGACTCCTCCGGCAACCCGCCGCAGGCCCAAGGGAGTTGGTCGCTGGTCGGCGGCGTCGACCTGACCGGCTCGCTGCTCGCCCACCTCAAGGTCTTCGGCACCCCGGTCATCGAGGGCACGTACCCGCTGCCGCCGTTCCACCGCGAATGGCCCCTCGTGGCGGGCTCCGCGGCCCTGCCGTCCCCGCGCCCGAGCGGCTGACCCGGGCACGCTCCGGCCCCGGGGTCCGGTTACTGCCCGGGTGGTACGCCGGGCAGCGGGGCTACTGCTCCTGACGTACCGACAGTTCGTGTCCCAGGGCGATGATCCGGCGCCGGGTGCGCTGGAAGGCTGGCGCGCAGGAAGTCGGCCTGACCGACTTCCTGCGCATCCGCACCCGCACCCGTCATCGTCAGGAGACCGCATGACCACCCCCAAGGCCCTGCGCCGCGTCGCGGCCGCGGGCCTCGCCCTCACCGCCTGCCTCGCCACGGCGCCCGCCGCCACCGCCGCCGCCGAGCGTGACGGCGGCCCCGCGAGCGCCGGAGCCGGACTCGACCGCTACCACCACCAGCGCCTCGACTGGCGCAGCTGCGTCCTGGGCCCCGACGACGAGGTGGGCCGCGGCCTGGAGAGCGCGGGTGCGCGCTGCGCGGACGTGACCGTGCCGCTCGACTACAGCGACCCCCGGGGGCGGACGATCACCGTCGCGATCTCCCGGCTCAAGGCCACCGACACCCGGCACCGGATCGGCTCCCTCCTGCTCAACTTCGGCGGCCCCGGCGGGCCGGGCCTCGCCAACTCCGTACTGGTGCGCGGGGCGATGAAGGAGACCGGCGCCCGCTACGACGTGATCGGCATGGACCCGCGCTTCGTCGGCCGCAGCACCCCGCTGGACTGCGGCCTGTCCAACGGCCCCGTCCTGCCCTCGGCCGGCGCCGACCGGGCGGTCTTCGACCGCCAGACGGCGTGGGCCAGGAGCGTGGCCGACCGGTGCCGCGCCACCAACGGCTCGGTGCTGCCGCACGTCACGACCCGGAACACGGCCCGCGACCTGGACGTCGTCCGGGCCGCGCTCGGCGAACGGAAGATCTCCTACCTGGGCTACTCGTACGGCACCTACCTGGGCACGGCCTACACCCAGCTGTTCCCCGGCCGCTACGACCGGGTGGTCCTCGACGGGGCGATCGACCCGCGCGGCTACAACCCCCGGCTGATGCGGGGCACCGAGAACGAGCACGAGCGGGCGCTCGACGGCTGGGCCGACTGGGCGGCCGCGCACCACGCCGACTACGGCCTCGGCGACACCCGCGCGCAGGTGCGCGCCACGATCGACCGCGTCGTCGCGGCGGCCGAGCGGGAGCCGCTCACCGTCGGTACCGCCCCCGACGTCTTCCGGCTCGACGGCAGCCAGGTGCCCTCCCTGGTGTTCGCCGGGATCGCGAGCGACCTCGCCCCGGCGCGGGCGGGCCTCGCCGAGCAGCTGTCCGTCCTCGCCGGGGCCGCGGACGGGCGGCCCACCCGGGTGTCGCCCGGCTTCGCCGCCCTCCTGCGGGGGACGTTCACCAGCGCGGGTTCGGCCACCGGCAGCGTGCAGACCGCCATCCTGTGCGGGGACGTGGCCGCCCCGCGCGACCCGGAGCAGTACTGGCGCGACATCGAGCGCGGCCGGGCCGCCCACCCGCTGTTCAGCCCGATGACCGAGAACATCACCCCGTGCGCGTTCTGGGACGCGCCGCGCGAGGAGCCGACCCGGGTCCGGCGCGACACCGCGGCGCTGATCGTGGCCGCCAGCAACGACCCGCGCACCCCGTACCGGGGCAGTGTGGCCCTGCACGGCATGCTGCCCAGCTCCCGGCTGGTCACCCTCGAAGGCGCCTTCCAGCACACCAGCTTCGGCGTCTACGGCAACGCCTGCGTCGACGACTCGGTGAACACCTACCTGGCCACCGGCCGGCTGCCGGACAAGGACCGCACCTGCGCCAAGCAGTCCTGAGCAGCCCTCAACAGTGCCGAGCAGCCGTGGGCAGCCCTTCCTGACCAGCCGAAGGCTGCCCTAGGCTGCGGCCATGCTCTCTGTGGTGGTGGCCCCCTGGGCGGGCGAGGCGGAGCCGGTGTTCGTGCGGGCGCCGGACGAACTGCACGATGCCGCGAGCACGATGAAGGTCGCGGTGTTGGCGGCGCTCGCCCGTGGCGGGGCGGATCTCGATGCCGAGGTGCCGGTGGTGAACCGGTTCGAGTCCGTGGTGGGCGGGGAGTTCGGCAACGATCCCGACTGGGACAGCGATCCGCTGCCGTGGGAGCTGCTGGGCACGCACGTGCCGCTGCGGCTGCTCGCCGAACGGATGATCACGCACTCCTCCAACCTGGCCACCAACCTGTGCCTGGCCCGGGTCGACCGGGCGGCGGTGGCCGAGGCGTGGCGGCGGGCAGGGGCGACGCGCAGCGCGAGCCCGCGCGGGATCGAGGACTACGCGGCGCGCGACGCCGGGGTGCACAACCTGGTGAGCGCGCGGGACCTGGTGCGGCTGCTGCACTCCCTGGGCGGGGAGCCGGAGTTGCTGGCGCTGCTGGAGCGCAACGCGTTCCGGGTGGACCTGGCGGCGGGCCTGCCGCCGGGCACCCGGATCGCCTTCAAGAACGGCTGGGTGCCCGGCGCCCGGCACAGCGTGGGCCTGGTCCACCCGCAGGACTGCCCGCCCTACCTGATCGCGGTCTGCTACAGCGGCCCGCTGGCCTCGGGCGAGGACCGCACGGACCCGGCGGCCCGGCTGCTGGCCCGGGTCTCGGCGGCGGTGTGGCAGCGGCGGCACGAGCTCGCCGACGCGTGAGCCGACGCGTGAGCTGCCGCGCGAGCCGACGCGAGAGCTGGCCGGCCGCCCGCCCGCCTGCTGCGCGGCTTCGCGCAGCAGGCGGGACAGCGGTCAGTACGGCTGGACGAGCACGTGGGCGGCGCCGGGGATGCCGACCTTGAGGAGTTCGTCCTCCTCCGGGGTGGTGGGCGTGCCGGTCTCCTGCTTGAGGACGGCCCGGGAGAGCGCCTGGACCCACATGGCGCGGGGCCGGCGGCGCTCCTCCCAGGCGGCGAGCGCGGCGGGGACGGCCTCGGCGGCGTCCAGGCTCTGGGCGAGGACGAGGGCGTCCTCGACGGCCATCGCGGCGCCCTGGGCGAGGTGCGGGGTGGAGGCGTGGGCGGCGTCGCCGGCGAGCGCGATCCGGCCGACGTGCCAGGGCTCCTCGACGCTGACCTGGGAGATCCGCGAGTAGACCACGGCGGACGGGTCGGTGACCTGGGCGAGGGCCTCGGCGATCGGGCCGCCGAAGCCGGCCAGGCGCTCGGCGAGCTGCTCGTGGGCGTGCCCGGGGTCGGGCCGGAAGTCCTCGGCCTCGGCGAACACCGAGCCCAGGTACATGAGGTCGTCGGTGATCGGGGTGAGCAGCGCCTTGGCCTTGAGGTTGCCGGTGGACATCACCACGCCCTGGACCTCGGGCGAACGCGGCAGGGTGACGCGCCAGTTGGCGAAGCCGGTGTACTCGGGCGCGTACTTCTCCCCGTAGAGGCGCTTGCGCAGCGGGGAGCCGATGCCGTCGAAGCCGACGACGAGGTCGTAGCGGCCGCGGTGCCCGTCGGTGAGGGTGGCGTCGACGCCGTCGGCGTCCTCGGCGAGGTCGGCGATGGTGGTGCCGAAGTGCAGGGTGGCGCCGGCCCGGGTGGCGGCGGTGGCGAGCACCTGGGCGAGGGCGGGGCGGGGGATGCCGTTGTTGGAGGGGGCGTCGCCCATCCGGGGCTGCGGGATCTTGGCGAGGGTGGCACCGGTCGGGTCGCAGATGGTCAGCACCTCCCACTCGAAGCCGGCGGCGAGGCAGTCGTCGAGGACGCCTATCTCGCGCATCACGTGGAGGGCGTTGGAGGGCTGGATGATGCCGACGCCGAGGGCTTCCAGCTGGTCGCGGAGTTCGGCGACGTCGACGTGGTGGCCGCGCTCGGCGAGGGCGGTGGCGAGGGTGAGCCCGCCGATGCCGCCGCCGTGGACGAGGACGCGCAGGGGTGAGGTCATGGGGTAGCTCCTGGGGAAGGGAGGTGGTTCAGCCGACGTTCAGCCGACGGGGGCGGCGGAGAGGTCCATCAGGTGGTCGACCAGGGCGAGCAGCAGGTCGCGTCCGAAGGCGCGTTCGCGGACGTCGCCGAGGAGCATCGGCACCTGCGGGTCCAGGTCGAGGGCGGCGCGGATCTCGTCGGGGGTGCGGGTGTTGTGGCTGTGGAAGCAGTTGATGGCGACGACGAAGGGGATGCCCCGGCTCTCGAAGAAGTCGATGGAGGCGAAGCTGGTGTCGAGCCGGCGGGTGTCGGCGATGACGATGCCGCCGAGGGCGCCGTTGACGAGGTCGTTCCACATGAACCAGAAGCGTTCCTGCCCGGGGGTGCCGAACAGGTAGACGACGAGGTCCGGGTTGACGGTGATCCGGCCGAAGTCGAGGGCGACGGTGGTGGTGTCCTTCTGGTCGACGCCGGACAGGTCGTCCACGCCGACGCTGGCCCGGGTCAGGTACTCCTCGGTGCGCAGCGGGGCGACCTCGCTGACGGAGCCGACGAGGGTGGTCTTGCCGACGCCGAAGCCGCCCGCGATGAGGATCTTGACGGCGGCCGGCGCGGTGGCGACGCCGGCGTCAGCGGCACTGCTGGGGTGGGGTGTTGCCATGGTTCAGAGTCTCCGGAGTCCTTCGCGAACGGCCGTGAGCAGGCCGAGGTCCACGCCTCCGGCGGCCCGGGCCACCGAGAGCGGTGCCCGGGCCCGCAGCAGGCCCTGGGCGACCAGGTCGCCCAGCAGGATCTTGGTGACCGAGACCGGGAGGTCCAGGCCGGCCGACACCTCGGCGACGGCGGCGGGCCGCCGGCAGTGGTCGAGGATCATCCGGTGCTCGGGCTGGAGGCCGCGGGCACCGGCGCGGCTGCCCCGCGCCAGGGCCCGGGCGGCCTCGTCCTCGACGGTGGTGAGCACGGTGATCAGGGTGAGGTCGTCGCGCTCGGGCGCGGTGCGGCCGCGGGTGATGGTGTACGGGCGCACCATGGCGCCCGACTCGTCCTCGGCGTCCTCGTCCGGCAGTTCGCTCCAGTGCGGGACCCCGCCGCGCTGCCCGCTCCCGTTTCCGCTCCCGTACGGGCCCACCGGTGTCAGCTCCGGTTCCGGGCGGCGAAGGCGTCGAAGCCGGCGGGGGAGGCGGCGCCGGCCTCGGCACGCACCGGGGTGGTCATCTTCTGGCCGACCTGCTGCACCAGGGTGTGCATGGCGACCGACATGACCTCGGCGTCGACCTCCTGGGAGGCGACGACGGCCAGGTGGGTGCCCCGGGCGGCGGCGATGATGAACAGCCAGCACTCGGCGAGTTCGACGATCACCTGGTGGACGGCCCCGCCGTCGAAGAGCTGGCCGACGCCGCGGGCCAGGCTCTGCTGGCCGGTGGCGACGGCGGCGAGGCGCTCGGCGTCGGCCCGTTCGATGGTGCGGGAGTGGCTGACGACCAGGCCGTCGTCGGAGAGCAGGACGGCGTTCCTGGTCCCGGGCACCGAGTCGACGAGTCCGTCCAGCAGCCAGTCCAGGTCCTGGTGGGTGGCGATCGTTCGGTTCATGACTGGTCATCCGTTCGTGTGGTTCGGGGGTCCGCGGCCGGCAGGGCCCAGGGGGAGGGGCCGGGCGCGGGCGTCGGGGAGCCGGCGGGGGCGGTGGGGGGAGCCGGTGGGGTCACGGCCCCGGGCAGCGGGTGCTCGCCGCTGTCCTGGGCGCGGGCGGCACGGGACTGGCGCTGGAAGGCGCCGATCGTCGCACCGGAACGCTTCGCCGGGCGCTGGAAGGGGCCGCCGGCGGGCTCGGTGGCCGGGGCGGCGGGTTCGGCGGCGGGCTCGGCCCACTGCGGGCGGGGCGCCGGCGGGACGCGCAGTTCGGCGGCCAGGCTGGCCTGCCGGACGCGCTGGGGCAGCGGGGGCTGCTCGGTCTCGCTGGGGCTGAGCGGCACCGCGGAGGCGTACTCGCGGCGCCGGCGCCGTTCGGCCAGCCGGTAGTGGTCGGCCGGGCGGTACTGCTCGTCGGCGTACGGGGCCTCGGCGTCGGTGACCCGGGCGTAGGCGATGTCCGGGTAGGCGGGCACGTCGTGCGAGGGCAGCTGGTCGACCGGGGCGTCGGCGGCCGGCGAGCTGTGCTCGATCGGCTGCTCGGCGTACGGGGCGGGGAACGGCGCGGGCTCGGCGGTGGGCGCGGCCTCGGGCTGGTGGACGTACTCGACGTGCCCGAAGGCCTGGACGGGGGCGGTCAGCGGGTCGTGTGGGAGCTGCTGGGTCTGCCCGGGCGGTTCCGCGTACCCGAGCGGTGCGACGTACCCGGGCTGCTCCACGTGCTGGACCTGCCCGAACGCCTCCACCGGGGGGAAGGACCCGGCCGCGGCGAAGGCCTCCACCGGTGGGAGGGGCTCGGCCGGCGCGAAGGACTCTCCCGGCGGGAAGGAGTCCACGGGCGCGACCGGCGGCCCCGCCGGCTCCGGCTCCGGGGCCTCGTTGGAGGCGGTGAGCAGCGCCTTGCGGGAGCGCCGCACGAGCGGGATCGGTTCGACGGGGGCGGCGTCGGGGAGTCCGGCGTCGCCGTCGATGACGAGCTCGTCGGGGACGAGCACGACGACCCGGGTGCCGCCGAAGGCGGACGGCCGGAACTCGATCTTGAGCCCGTTGTGCGCGGCCAGCCGGGCGATGACGTAGAAGCCGAGGCGGACGTCGTCCGCCCGGGCGAGCACGTCGGTGCGGGGCGGGCGGCTCATCAGTTCGTTGGCGGCGTCGTACTGCTCGGGGTCCATGCCGAGGCCGCGGTCCTCGATCTCGACGGCGAGTCCGCGGCCGACCATGGCGGCCCGGACCTCGACCGGGGTGGGTGGCTTGGAGAAGGTGGTGGCGTTCTCCATCAACTCGGCGAGCACGTGCGCGACCGGGCCGACGGCCCGCTCGGACAGCCACGGGTGGCCCTCGACGTCGATCATGATCCGGCGGTAGTCCTGCACCTCGCCCTGCGCGGCGCGCAGCACGTCCAGCAGCGGGACGGGCTTGCGCCAGCGCCGCTGCGGCTGGCCGCCGGCCATGATGACGAGGTTCTCCTCGTAGCGGCGCAGGCGGGCGGTGAGGTGGTCGAGGTCGAACAGGCCCTCCAGGACCTCCGGGTCCTCGTGCTTGCGCTCCAGCTCGTCGAGCTTGCGCAGCTGGCGGCCGATCAGCAGCTGGGTGCGGCGGGCGATGCGCTGGAGCAGCCGCTCGAAGCCGCGGTGCTGCTCGGCCTGCTTGACGGCGGCCTCGACGGCGGAGGCGCGGGCCAGGTTGAGGGCCTGGCCGAGGCGGGCGAGTTCGTCGGTGCCGTTGCCGTGCGGGCCGGCGGTGATGGTGCGGCTGTCGGTCTCGACGTCGACCTGCTCGCCGCGGCCGAGGCGTTCGACGACCTCGGGGAGGGTGCGCTCCATCTCCTCGGCCTGGGTCTGGAGTTCCTTGATGCGCCGGCGCAGCGAGCGGCTGAGCCGCCAGGAGGCGATGATCACCGCGACGACGGTGATCAGGCCGATGACGGTGGTCAGGACGACCTTGGTGAGGAGGGAGAGGATGGTGCCCTTGCCGACGTCGACGATGGCGCTGGTGCGGGTCTCGATGGCCTTGACCAGCTGCGGGTTGAGCTGGTCGAGGGCCTGGCGCCACTGGTCCTGGGCGGCGGGGAGCTTGACGGTGCCGTTGGCCTCGGCGGCGGTGGGCTTGGTGAGCGACTGCTCGACGGCGGCCTTGGCCTGCCAGGCGGGGCTGTTCATCAGGTCGTGCCAGGCGGCGGCCTCGCCGTCCGGGATGTACGGGAGGACCTGGACGGTGAAGAGGTGTTCCTGCGCTCCGACGGCCTGCTGCACCTGCTGGTAGTCGGCGGCGGAGAGTCGCCCGGTGGGCCAGCCGCGGGCCAGGATGGCGTCCTCGCGGGCGAGCATCTCCTTGGCCCAGAAGGTGTTCACCAGGGTCTTGGAGACCCAGGTGACCTCGCCGGCGTCGACGCGGCTGAGTGCGGTGAACAGCCGCAGGTCGACGGCGATCAGGTCGGTGTAGTACGCGTAGAGGGCCTGCTGGTCGATCGAGCCGTGGTCGACGGCGGTGCGCTGCTCGGCGAGCTTGCCCATCGCCTGGCGGGCCTCGGTGACGGCGGTGCGGACCTCTTCGGGGGCGCTGTCGGCGGTCTCGCCGGAGAGGACCTGGAACTGGCGGACCGCGTCGTCGGTCTGCTGGCGCTGGCGGCGCAGCTGGTCGGTGTTGCCGCCGGGCCGGGCGAGCGTCTCGGCGCTGAGCCGGCGTTCTTCCTGGAGGCTGTAGTAGACGATGTTGGACGGCTGGCCGGCCTTCTGGGCGAGCAGGCCCTGGGCGGCCTGGCGCTGGAAGTCGAAGACGGTCTCGCCGCTGGTGACCGCCCACAGGGCGGCCAGGGCGATGCTGGGGACGACGGCGAGGACGAGCAGCGCCGTCCGCAGTGACAGGCGCGGACGCCTGCGGGGGGCCTTCGGCGTCGGGGGCCGCCGATTCGCACGCGCGCGCAGAGCAGTCTCCTTGGGGATGGCGGCCGGCCTGAGCGGGGCGGCCGTCCGGGGCACGGGCTTGACGAGGCGATACTAGTCATACCGTGTGATTGGAGTGAAAGTGCGTTCGCTGCCTGGGCCGTGGTCACACACGCTCCGGACACAATGTCATCTGACGGTTGATCGTGCGTGCTCGAAGCATCCCAGTTCGGAGCGGGTTGACGAGGCGTCGGCCATCGGAGCGGGCGGCCGGGTGGCCGCCGTGTGAAAACTGTGTGTCCGCGCTCCGGATATTCGCCCGACCGGTCGGTCGGTGGCCCCGGTGCCCGCTCCGCCCGCTCTGCCCGCTCCGCTCAGTCGGCCAGCAGGCGCGACCGGGTGGCCTCCAGCTCGGCCGCCAGCACCCGCCCGGCCTCCTCGGGATCGCCCCGGTGCAGTGCCCCGACGAGGTCCGCGTGCGACGCGTAGCCGTGGTTCGGGTCCCCGCTGCGCAGCCCCAGCACCCCCACCAGGTCCACCAGGTGCTCCCTCAGGACCGGCGCGAACTGGGCGAACAGGTCGTCCAGCACCGGGTTGTGCGCGGCTGCCACCACGGCGGTGTGCAGCGCGATGTCGGCATCCACGAAGGCCGCGTCGTCCGCGCCGCCCGCCGCCAGCCGGGTGGCCAGCGCCGTGTCCACGGCGGTGAGGTCCGTCTCCGTGCGGCGCGCGGCGGCCAGTCGGGCCGCCTGCACCTCGACCATGGTGCGCACCTCGTAGACGTGCGCCAGCTCCGCCCGGCGCAGCCGGGTCGGCCAGTCCAGGGCGGGCCGGTCCGCCGTCACGAACACGCCCGACCCCTGCCGGCTCTGCACCATCCCGGCGCCGGCCAGCGCGCGCAGCGCCTCCCGGACGGTCGAGCGGCCGACGCCCAGCTCCTTCGCCAGGGCGACCTCGCCCGGCAGTTTCCCGCCCACCGGCCAGTGTCCGGCGGTGATCTGCTCCTCCAGGCGTCGGGTGGCCTGGTCGACGAGGGGGGAGCGGTGGAGGGGGCCGAGCGGGGACATTCGCGTTCACCTGTCAGCTTGTCTGAGGACTTGGTTCGTGGTTAGTCTACCCGGCATGCAGCCGTGGAGTCTCCCTCTGGGTGGCCTTCTTCTTGGTGGCCGCAGCGGGGCGTGACCGGACCGGCACCCCGCTGCGGGGCGCCGTCCTGCCGGTCCACCGGTACCTCCGTAAGGACTCATCATGCGATTCCCGACCCTGCGTACCCCCGCCGGCCCCGTCCCGGTCACCGCGCCCGCCTGGAACCCGCAGCGCCCGGGTGCCATGCCCTCCCACCGCTACCGGCCCGCCCACGAGCGCGTGCACGTCCCCGCGCTGATGCGGCGCTGGCCCGGCCGACGGATCGACCACGCCCCGCTGTGGGTCCCCGTCGACCTGCGCGACGGCAACCAGGCACTGGCCGAACCCATGGACCCGGCACGCAAACAGCGGATGTTCGACCTGCTCCTGGCCATGGGCTTCAAGGAGATCGAGGTCGGCTACCCCTCCGCCAGCCGCACCGACTTCGACTTCGTCCGGCAACTGGCCACCGTGCCCGGCGCGGTGCCCGAGGACGTCACCGTCGTCGTCTTCACGGCGGCGCGCGCCGACCTGATCGACCGCACCTTCGAGGCCGTCGAAGGCCTGCCCCGCGTCGTCGTCCACCTCTACACCGCCACCGCCCCGCTCTGGCGCGAGGTCGTCCTCGGGCGCGACCGGCACGAACTGCGGGCGCTGATCACCGAGGCCGCCACCCACCTGGCACGGCGGGCCGACGGCCGGCCCGGGGTGCGCTTCCAGTTCTCGCCCGAGGTGTTCAACCTGACCGAACCGGACTACGTCCTGGAGGTCTGCAACGGGCTCACCGAACTGTGGGACGCCGACCCCGACCGGCCCGTCGTCCACAACCTGCCCGCCACCGTCGAGATCGCCACCCCCAACGTCTACGCCGACCAGATCGAGTACCTGCACCGGCACCTGGAGCGCCGCGAGTCGGTGATCCTCTCCGTCCACCCGCACAACGACCGGGGGACGGGCGTCGCCTGCGCCGAACTGGCCGTGCTGGCCGGCGCGCAGCGGGTGGAGGGGTGCCTGTTCGGCAACGGCGAGCGGACGGGCAACGTCGACCTGGTGACGCTGGCGCTCAACCTGCACACCCAGGGCGTCGACCCGATGCTCGACTTCTCCGACCTCGACGAGATCCGCCGCACCGTCGAGCACTGCAACCGGCTGCCCGTGCACGAGCGCCACCCCTACGCGGGGGACCTGGTGCACACCGCCTTCTCCGGTACCCACCAGGACGCCATCAAGAAGGGCTTCGCCCACCACGCCAAGGTGGCGGCCGAGTCCGGCGTCCCGGCGCGCGAGGCGCCCTGGTCGGTGCCGTACCTGCCGATCGACCCGGCCGACCTCGGCCGCGACTACGAGGCGGTCATCCGGGTCAACAGCCAGTCCGGCAAGGGGGGCATCGCCTACCTGCTCCAGTCCGGGCACGGGCTGGAACTGCCGAGGCGGCTCCAGATCGAGTTCTCCCGGGTCGTGCAGGAGGCCACCGACGACAGCGGGCGGGAGGTGACGGCGGAGGGACTGTACGGGCTCTTCCGCGCGGAGTACCTGGACGCGGCGCCGGACTGGCCGTGGCAGGCCGGCGACGACTGGGCGGAGGTGGACGGCCGGCGCGGCGAGGGCGCCGGGCCGCTCGACGCGGTGGCCGACGCGCTGCGGGTCGACATCCTGCACTTCAGCGAGCACGCCGTCGGTGCGGGTGCGGGTGCGGGCGCTGGTGCCGGCTCCGGTACCGACGCCGTCGCCTACGTCGAGGCCCGGGTCGGGGGACAGGTGGTGTGGGGCGCCGGGCGGGACGGCTCGGTGCTCACGGCGGGCGTACGGGCGGTGCTCAGCGCCGTCGGCCGCGCGCAGCGGGGGTGACGGACGGGCCGCCGCCGGCCGTCGCGCCGGAGCGACCCGTACGGACGGGAGTTGTACGGAGACGGCCCACCGCGACACCGCGCGCGGTGGGCCGCGCCGCCTACATCGGTTTCGGTGCGATCACCGCGAACGGCGCGCCCTGCGGGTCGGTCACCACCGACATCCGGCCCGCCACCATGTCGAACGGCGGGGCGAGGACGGTGCCGCCGTGCTTGACCAGGGCGTCGACGGTGGAGTCGACGTCGTCCACCGCGAAGTACGTCAGCCAGTGCGCGGGCGTGCCGGGCGGGTCGTCGGCGAGCAGCGAGACCCCGCCGACGGCCCGGCCGCCGACCCGCAGCTCCCAGTACTGCTCGGCGCCCTGCGCCGACTCGATCTCGATGCCGAACGCCTCGCCGTAGAAGGCGGTGGCGCCGGGCAGGTCGCTGGTGTGCAGCTCGTTCCAGATCAGCGCGCCACTCTCGTTGACGACCCGGGCGCCGAAGAACTCGCCCGGCTGCCAGACGCCGAACACCGCGCCCTGCGGGTCGGCGGCGATCAGCATCCGGCCGAGCTCGCCGACGTCCATCGCCGGGACGAGCAGGGTGCCGCCCGCGCCGACGATCGCGTCCTGGGTGGCCTGGGCGTCGGTGGTGGACAGGTAGCTGGTCCACACGGTCGGCGGGGTGGGCATCCCCTCCGGCGCCATCGCCGGTCCGATCCCGGCCGACGGCTTGCCGTTCAGCTCGCAGACCGCGTACCCGCCGTACTCGGCCGGGCCGACCTGCCCCTGCCAGCCCAACAGGTCGCGGTAGAAATCCAGTGCCGCCTGCTGGTCCTGCGCCATCAGATCGACCCAGCACGGGGTGCCGGTCGGGTACGGAGTGGTGACTTCGGGCATTCTCGCTCCTTCGGGTGAGGTCCTGCGTCGGTCACCCTCTCGTTGCGGACCGTGCGCCGCCACTCGACACGCTGTCACGACCCGGTGGCCGCCGCTCGGCGTCATCGGGCCGCCTGTTGCCCGCCCGCGCGTGGCAGTGCCAGTGGAGGCCGGGCCTGTCCGAGTCCCGGGATGCGGCCGCGTCCCGAACGCCGGAGCAGATCTTCGAGAGCTACCTCTACGCCGGTACGTGCTGCACGCGACCGCCGATCCCGACGTCCCGACCAACCGCGGCCGGCGTCACGCCAGGGCGCGGAAGAAGGTCCGGATGTCGGCCACCAGCAGGTCGGGCTGTTCCAGGGCGGCGAAGTGGCCGCCGTGGTCGAACTCCGTCCAGTGCACGATGTTGTCGATGCGTTCGGCGAAGGCGCGGACCGGCAGGGTGATGTCGTGGGGGAAGACGGCCATGCCGGTGGGGACGGTGGAGGGGGCGGCCTCGGTCCAGCCGTTGCGGGCCGACTCCTTGTACAGCCGCGCGGAGGAGCCGGCGGTGGCGGTCAGCCAGTACAGCATCACGTTGGTGAGGAGGTGGTCCCGGGGCACGGCACCTTCGGGAACGCCGCCGTCGCAGTCAGTCCATTCGCGGAACTTCTCGACGATCCAGGCGAGTTGGCCGACCGGTGAGTCGGTGAGCGCGTAGCCGACGGTGTGCGGGCGGGTCGCCTGGACGGCGGTGTAGCCGGAGGTTTCGGCCTGGTGGCGGGCCCAGGTGTCGAGCCGTTCGCGGTCGAGGGCGTCGAGGGTGGACGGGTCGCCGGTGGGGAAGGTGGGGGAGGTGTTGACGTGCACGCCGATGACCCGGGCGGGGGCGGCGAGGCCGAGTTCGCGGGAGATGCCGGAGCCCCAGTCGCCGCCCTGGGCGCCGTAGCGCGGGTAGCCGAGGCGGTCCATCAGTTCGGCCCAGGCGCGTGCCACACGCCGGTAGTCCCAGTCGAGTTGGCCGGTCGGTCCGGAGAAGCCGTAGCCCGGGATGGAGGGCGCGACCACGTGGAAGGCGTCGCGCGGGTCGCCGCCGTGGGCGCGGGGGTCGGTGAGCGGGCCCAGGATGTCCAGGAATTCGGCCACCGAGCCGGGCCAGCCGTGCGTGATGATCAGCGGGGTGGCGTCGGGTTCGGGTGAACGGACGTGCAGGAAGTGCACGTTGGCGCCGTCGAGGGTGGTGGTGTACTGCGGGAAGGTGTTGAGCCTGGCTTCGTGCGCGCGCCAGTCGTAGCCGGTCCGCCAGTACTCGGCCAGGTCCTGGAGGTAGTGGAGCGGGACGCCGTAGTCCCAGTCGGCGGCGGGTGGCGAGTCGGGCCAGCGGGTGCGGGCGAGGCGGTCGCGCAGGTCGTCGAGCTGGTGCTGTTCGACGGCGATGCGGTAGGGGCGGATGTCGGTTTCGGCGGTCATGGCGGGGCCTTTCGGAGCATGGGGTGGGGTCAGGCCGTCGGCAGGATGTGGGCGAGCAGGGCCGCTTCCAGGTCGCGCAGCGGGAAGGCCGGGTCCTCGGCGGAGAGGGTGAGGCCGCCGCGGATGCCGGCGAGGAGGAGCAGGCGGGCAGCGGCGGGGTCGGGGACGCGGCAGGCCGCCAGGGCTTCGTCCAGGGCCTGGAAGAGGTCGGCGGAGGCGAGGTCGGCGCCTGCGGCGACCAGGACGGCGCGGGCTTCGGGGTCGGCGAGCAGGGCGGAGACGGCCCGGCTCTCCTGGACCTCCTCGGGGGCGGCGTCCAGGCCCAGCAGGGCGGAGCGGACCAGGAGTTGCAGGGTGGCGGCGGGGCTGTCGGCCGGCTGGGCGGCGAGCGCCGCGCGGGTCCGTTCGCGCCAGCCGTCGGCGATGTCGATCAGCAGGCCGTCCTTGCTGCCGAAGTAGCGGGAGGGCAGTCCGTCGGCGACGCCGGCCCGGGTGGCGACCTGGCGCAGGGTGGTGGCGCGGTAGCCCTGTTCGGCCATGAGCAGGACGGCGGCGCGCCGGATCTTGGCGCGGGTCGCTTCGCGGACGGCCGCCGAGGCCTCAGGCGTGCGGGGCACGGGGGTGGTGTCCGATTTTTGGTTGAACCATTGTTCAATATAAACACACGGCAAAGGTCCGCGTCACGCCCGGCGCGGGCCCCGGGGAGTCGGAGGTGGCGGGGCAGCCGCTAGCCCAGTTCGTAGCGGACGATCTCGTCGGTCACGGTGGTCACGACGAAGCCGGTCTTCACCAGGACCCTTCCCGAAGCGGGGTTGCCGACGCGGTGCTCGGCGGTGACCCGTGGGGTGCGGTGGTGGGCGAGGAATCGGCGCACCGCTGTGGTGGCGTAGCCGTGGCCCCAGGCGTCCTCGCGCAGGATGTAGCTGAGACTGCCCGTGTGGCCGGTGATGCGGAGCCGGACGACGCCGATCAGGTCGTCGTGGACGTCGATGCCGAGGACGCGTGCGGTGCGCGGCCGGCGGGTGTCGGCCTCCCGGGCTTCGCGTACGTAGTCGTGGGCCTGGGCGGCGGTCATCTGGCCGAACCACAGGTCGGCGACCGACCTGCCGCTGTAGATGCGGCGGACGGCGTGGGCGTCGCCCGGCCGCAGCTCGCGCAGGTGCACCCTTCCTCCAAGTCGTGGCGCCGGTCCGGGACTTCGCCCTGTCGAACGGGAAGCCGACGGCAAGCCCCGGACCCTGGGTGGCTCAGGCGAAGATGAGGCGGAAGATCTGGTTGTGGACGAAGAAGCCGCCGGGCTGGCCGGGGATCGGCTGCAGGTTGAACGTCTCGGCGAACTGCAGGGGCTTGTCGAAGGCGTTGTCGATGACGAGGCTGCCCGTGACGGTGACCAGTACGCCGTTGCCTGGGGCGGGCTGTGCGTCGGTGGTGTTCACCTTGTGCTTGACCGTGGCCAGTTCGGGCGTCGTCAGCTTCGCGAGGATGTTCTGCTGCCCCTGGACCTGGGCGTTCTCCCAGGTGAGCATCGACTCGGGTCGGTAGAGGCTGTTGAGGTTCGAGCGACCCGAGATGCCGGAGTCGAAGGTGTTGTAGTAGTGGGGCACGAACGAGTTGGCAACGGCGTTGAAGTCCATGCGCGGAACGTACCAGTCCGCTCACAGCGGGTGTGTGCTGTTTGGCGGAACTGCCACCGGGGTGACCGGATCCCCTTATCCTGGCCGGCTCCTGACGAGCCCGGTGCCCGTGCCCGTCTCGGCTCTCCCACCGTGGGAGAGTCGACAGTGGGGCGCATGCGCGTCGATGAGGTCGATGAAGCGGTGCCGTTGAGCATCGGAGAGGTCGCGCGGCTGCGAGCGCCCTGCTGCCGGCAGCCGGTGTTCCGGCGCACCGCCGGTGTCGGTGGGTGCGGGTAGCGTGAGCGCACGTGGGGAGTTGGGCCGACACCGGGGGGACCGATGGAGAACGCGCCGGACCACGGCCGGACCGTGCGGAACGGTTCGCTCGCCATGATCGGCCTGGGGGTCCTGCTGTTCGTCCTCAGCCTGGTCTACCTGATACCGCACGACATGGGGGTGACGTCGGCTCTCCGCAGTCGCGGCGTTCACGTGCCGGCGGTCGTCACCGAGTGCACTGAGGTGAGCGCGCCGCAGGACAACCCGGCGGGCAACTCCCACTGTCGGGTGCGGTTCACGACCTCCGAGGGGGCGTCCGTCGAGACCCGGCTCGCCTACGTCACCGACACCGTCAAGGCCCGCGACACCGTGGCGGTGGTGTACGACCCCCGGCACACGGACGTCGCCGCCCTTGCTTCGAGCATCGGATTCTGGAACTCGCTGGGCCGGAACGCGCTCGATGTGGTCGCACTGGTGGCGTCCGTCGTCATGGCCCTGCTGGGCCTCGCGGTCCATCTCGCGTACCGCCGGCTCACCCGGGCTCGCAGACGGCCCACCGCTCTTCAGGCGGTGCGCCGTTGAGAGTGGCCGCTCCTGAACCGGACGAGTTCGCTGCGCCCGGCCAGTACCTCCTGCTCGACCCCACCGAGGCTTGCCGCCGGACGATGTAACTATTACAGTTACGACATGGAAAGGGGTGATGGGCGGCATGAGCGCGAACAGTAGGTTGACGGTCGCCGCGCACGCCCTGACCTGGATCGGGCTGTACCAGCGCCGTGGTCACGAGGTCGCCACCTCCGAGCAGATCGCGACGAGCGTCAACACCAACCCCGTGGTGATCCGCCGCCTGCTGGCCCAGCTGCGCAAGGCGGGCCTGGTCGACTCGCGAAGGGGTGCCGGGGCCGGCTGGACGCTGTCGCGGGACCTGTCGGCGATCACCCTGCTCGACGTCTACGGGGCGGTGGAGCCAGGGCCGATCTTCGCCCTGCACCCCGCCACACCCGACCCCGAGTGCGTCGTGGGCCACGGCATCGCCCCGGTGATGGCCGCCGTCTACGGCGGGATCGAGGCCACCCTCCGCCGGGAGCTGTCGGGAACCACGCTGGAGGATGTGCTGCGCGATGTGCTGAAGGCCGCCTAGCCTCGGCCGTGGCAGTGCTTTCTGCGCCGGTTTTTGCGCCCAAAAATGTAACAAGAATAGTTACGTCAAGATTCGGAGAATCTCATGGGACAGCTGGACAACAAGACCGCCCTCGTCACCGGCGCCTCCACCGGCATCGGCCTGGCCATCGCCCGCCGCTTCGCCGCCGAGGGGGCGACCGTCTACCTCACCGGCCGCCGCGAGGCCGAACTGGCGGCCGCCGTCGAGCAGGTCGGCAGCCGGGGCATCGGCGTCCGGGGCGACGTGTCGAAGCTCGACGACCTCGACCGGCTCTTCGCCGAGATCACCGAACGCGGCGGCCGCCTCGACATCGTCGTGGCCAACGCGGGCCTCGGGGACTTCGGCCCGCTCGGCGAGATCACCGAGGAGGAGTACGACCGCACCACCTCCGTGAACCTCAAGGGCACGGTCTTCACCGTGCAGAAGGCGCTCCCGCTGCTGTCGGCCGGCGCCTCGGTGATCCTGCTGTCGTCCAGCGCGGCCCTGCGCGGCGTCCCGGGCCTGGGCGTCTACGCCGCGACCAAGGCCGCGATCCGCAGCCTCGCCCGCACCTGGGCCACCGAACTCGCCGGTCGCGGCATCCGGGTCAACGCCCTCACCCCGGGCCCGGTCACGACCCCCGGCGCCGACGAGCTGCGGGCCGCGTCCCCCCAGGTCGATCAGGCCGTCGCCACGACCCCGCTCGGTCGCGTCGGCCGACCCGAGGAGGTCGCCGCCACCGCCCTCTACCTGGCCGGGGACCAGAGCTCCTTCACCACCGGCGCGGAACTGCTCGTCGACGGCGGCCTCACGCAGCTCTAGCCTGCGCGTTTCATCCGGGGTCGCGTCCGGATCATGATCGGAAAAGCGAAAGTGCCTTCTGAGCTGCAACGATGAGGCTTGTCTAAGGTCCCAGTCGTTCCAGCAGGAAGGCACTTTCTGCGTGCACACTACCCGGTCACGGCCCAAGCTCGTCGTCAGCGCCGACGGGCAGGGGGTGGTCAATCACGCCGGCTCGCGCCTGCTCGCGGATCTGGCCGACGCCACCTCGCTGACCAGCGCCTTCAGCGGTGCCCTGCACCGGTTGCGGCCGCGCGGGACCGGGCATGATCCCGGCCGCGTCGCGGTGGACCTGGCGGTGATGCTCGCCGACGGAGGCGAGGCGA
>NZ_JBFBFU010000033.1:0-88590 GCF_040684355.1 Kitasatospora sp. NPDC091276
TGGCACGCTGTTGAGTTCTCAAGGAACGGACACTTCCTTCGGACCGCCTTCCAGCGGGCCCTCCGGGCGCTTCGTTCTTTCGTGTTCCCAGCTTATCAGATGTTTTCCGCTCCGTTTTCCGGCGCTTCGTTCATCCAATTCGCTGGTGTCTTCTACGGCTGTATGCCCCGTCCGACGTTTCAAACTCTAGCCGAGCCCCACTTCGAAAAGCGAATCGGCCGCAATCCGATAAAACAAGCACGCCGAATAGGGCCCAAGCCGCGACAAGGCGCGACCCGGCCCGAACCAGGAGGTGGTGTTTCAGAGGACTGGCCGCCCCGGGACCGTCCGCGCCGATGCGTGTCCGGTGCTCCCTGCCGAGCGACTGGGAGACAGTACCCCCAATTCAGTGCCCGAAACAAACGCCCAGCCCCAGCAGCCCCCGCCGCAACGTCGAGCGACGGACGTGCGACCGCCCCCGGTCACGGCGTCAGGTCGCAGCACCGTCGGCAGCCGTCCGGGCGAGGCGCAGTTGTTCCTCCTCCACGATCAGCGCAGCCAGCGACTGCTCCGAGACGTCGACCGCTTCAGGAGTCGATTCGGCCACGTCACTGCGGCGCGCGTAGTCGTCGAACAGCTGGCTCTTCGCGCGAAGAATCTCCACCATCCGCTGGTCGACGCTGTCCGCGGCCAGCAGGCGGTGCACCTGTACACGCCGGACCTGGCCCATTCGATGGGCTCTGGCTATCGCCTGGCTCTCCAGGGTGGGCTTCACCTGGGGTTCACAGAGAATGACGACCGACGCCGCCTGGATGTTCAGTCCCACACCGCCGGCCTGGATCTGGCTCAGCAGCACCGCATGGCCCTGCACGGCGGCGAACTCGTCCACCACGTCCTGTCGTCGGACAGCGTCCAGGCCTCCGTCGAGCGGGCCGAAAGCACGCTGCCCCAGAGCGTCCTGGACGACCCGCAGGACATCCCGGAAGAACGAGAAGACAACGACCTTCAACCCGTTCTCCGCAGCCTCGTCGACGACCTCCATCAACCGCAGCAGCTTCGCCGACCCTGCCGGGTCCGCGTACGCGGCACGGCGCATGGCCATGAAGTTCCCCTCGGCGACCGCCGAGCGGTAGGCGACGAGATCGGACGCGGACAGTTCCTCCCATTCGTCGACATGAACGACGTCGGGGAGTTCCGTCAGGACGTCCCGCTGGTTGCGGCGCAGGTAGGCCGGTGCCACTGCCTTGCGAAACGACGTCGGGCCTGCGGCGGCCGAGCTGCTGTGGATTCCGGGCAGAAGATCAGGCTGCAGATAGCGGACCAGGTTCCGGAACTCCTCCACCCGGTTCTCCATCGGGGTGCCGGTGAGGAACAGGACGCGGTCAACGCGGTCGGTCCACTCGGCCACCGCCTGCGAGCGCTTCGCGCTGTGGTTCTTGACGTAGTGGGCCTCGTCCACCACGACCATGCCGACCGTGACGTCCTCCGGGACCTCCAGGCGACGCAGTCCGTCGAAGGTCACGACGGCGACACCTCCGCTGCCGAGCCATTCGGTGCGCGCTACTTCCCGCTCCTGGCCGTGGAATCGGAACGCCCTCAGCGTGCTGCGCGACTCGATCTCCCTGATCCAGTTGATGAGGACGCTGGCCGGGCAGACGACGAGGAAGTGTGCGCTCCCGTGCGCCCGGAGATGCGCGAGCGCGGCGATCGCCTGGATCGTCTTCCCGAGGCCCATCTCATCGCCGATGATCACCCGCTTCTGTGCGAGGGCGAAGCGGGCACCGAACGCCTGGTAGCCACGGAGCGAGACCGTGCACCGGGTGTCGTCCAGCGGCTCGGCCCGGACCCGGTCCGACAGGCTCTCCGGGAGGAAGCCCTCGGAGGCGGTGAGCCCGTCGGAGCCGGATCCGACGAACTCGCCCAGAATGCCGTAGAACTCGGCCGAGCGGACCTCGAACTCCCCCCAGGCCTCGACGTCCGTGGCCAGTGGGCGGAGGAGGTCCACCGAGGCCTGGGCGAAGAGCATGGACGCTCCCCGGTCCTCCGTCTCCGCGAGCAGGGCGTCCAACCGATCGACCGCGGCGAATGCCTCCTGTCGGCGCTGCCGCCCGGCGAACAGGCCTCTCACAACGCCCCGGGCCGGCTGGGCGGCGGCGATCAGGGCGGCGGCCTCGTCGGCGACACGCTCCGCCAGTTCCCTGGCCCGTCTCGCCTCGGGCCCGGCGGCGACCAGCCGTTGGAGTGCGACGACCAGCGCGGTGCCGGCCGCGTCCTGGTGGTCGACGTCCAGCCGGATCGCCACGGCCTGCTCGGCGGCCCGGGCGATCTGCCCGGCGGCGGCGATGGCCTGGAGAGCGCTCTGGGCTCCGATTCCGGGCAGCAGTTGGAGCGTGTAGGGCGTGGCGTCCACCACCTGCCGCACGGTCCTGATCCCGGCGGCCTCCAACGCTCCGACGCGCAGACGCCCCTCGGTGACGTCCTTCAGCCGGGCCACGGGAATGCCGTCCAGTTCGTCACGGACCAACTGGCCCCGCAGACCGGCCGCGGCCCGGCGCACGTGCTCGACAGCACCCTGGTGATCGTCGACGACCGCGCGGGCGACCGCATGGAGCCGCTCCCCGTCCGCGAGCACGACCTTGGGCTTCCGGACGGCCCGCTGCCTCTCTCCCACCTACGGCTCCTGTCCCGACTCGACCATGCGGCACCCTCTCCGGGCGTCCACATGATTCCATCCAGGCACCGCCGACCGCCCCGGATTCCGGACCACACCCCGGCCGCCCACTGCCCCGGCGGAGTCTCCGGGCCGGGTGCGTCCGTGCGTCCGTGCGTCCGTCTCGACCGACTTCGGGCACAGGGCCGTCAGCCGGGGGTCACAGCACTGCCAGGCCGGCTTCCAGGTCGTCCAGGCCCAGGGAGCCCTGCCGGAGGGCCGTCATGTGCCAGCGCTTGAGGTCGAAGTCGGCGCCCAGCCGGCGGCGGGCCGCCTCGCGGCCGGCCAGCCAGGCGCGCTCGCCGAGTTTGTAACCGATGGCCTGGCCGGGCCGGCCGAGGTAGCGGACGATCTCACTGTGCAGGTGGGCGGGCGCCAGACCGACGTAGTCGGCCATGAAGGCGGTGGCCAGCTCCGGGGTCCAGCGCTCGCCCGGGTGGAACGGGGAGCCCGCCGGAACGACGCTCTCCAGGTGCATGCCGAGGTCGACGATGACGCGGGCGACGCGCATCATCTGCTTGCCGAGGTAGCCGAGGCGGCGTCCGGGATCGGTGAGGAAGCCGAGCTCGTCCATCAGCCGCTCCGCGTACAGGGCCCAGCCCTCCACGTTGGCGCTGATCTTGCCGAGGGTGACCTGGTAGCGGGACAGCTGTTCCGCCGCCGCGGTCCAGGAGGCGAGCTGCAGGTGGTGCCCGGGGACGCCCTCGTGGTACCAGGTGCTGACCAGGCGCCAGGTGCGGAACCGCTCCTGCGCGTCGCCGTTGGCCAGCGGGAGGAAGGTCCGGCCCGGGCGGGCGAAGTCGAGGCTCGGCCCGCTGTAGTACGGCGCGGCGGCGCTGCCGGCCGGGGCGATCCTGGTCTCGACCCGGCGCAGCGGGCCGGTGATGTCGAAGTGGCGCCCGTCGAGTGCCTCGATCGCGTCGTCCGTGAGCTGCTGCAGCCAGCCGCGCATCTGCTCGGCGCCGCGCACGGTGTGTCCGTGCTGGTCCAGGTGGGCCCGGGCTTCCTGGACGGTGGCGCCGGGCAGCACCCGTTCGGCCTCCGTGCGCAGCTCGGCCCAGACCCGGTGGAACTCCTCCCAGGCCCAGTCGTAGGTCTCGTCCAGGTCCAGGTCGGCGCCGGTGTACCGGCGGGCCCCGAGCAGGTAGCGCTCGCGGCCGACGGCGTCGGGCGTGCCTTCCGCAGCAGACCGGTAGCTGTCGCGGAGCCAGTCCCGGAACGCGGCCACGGCGGCGGTCGCCTCGTTCGCGGCGGTGTCCAGTTCGGGGCGGAGCCGCTGCGGCGCGGGGGTGACGAACTCGGCGAACCAGCCGGGGCCCCCGGCCGTCTCGCCGGTCCACGCGGTGAGCTGCGCGCACAGCACGTCGGCCTGGCGGGGCGCGGCGAGCAGCTTGCGGGCGACGCCCTCCGCCAGCGTGGCCCGGTAGCCGTCCAGCGCGGTGGGCAGGTTGCGCAGCCTGCCCAGGACCGGGGCCCAGTCGTCGTCGGTGGCGGTGGGCATCATCGTGAAGATGCCCCGGAGCTGGTGCACCGGCGTGTGCAGGTTCCGCACGGCGCGGAAGTTCTCGCCGGCCTCGTGCACCCGCACCTCGGCGTCGAGCCGCTCGCGCAGCAGCCGCGCGCACACGAGCTCCGCCGGATCCCCGTCGGGCCCGGTCTCGGGGACGGCGTCCAGGCGCGCCAGCGCCTCCCGCGCGAGCCGGACCGTCTCCTCGACGCCGTCCGGCGACAGGTCGGGCATCCGGTCGTCGCCCGGGGCCAGGCCCAGGGACGTGGAGGTGACGGGATCGTGTGCGGCGACCCGGGCCACGTAGTCGTCGGCGATCTGTCGTGGAGTCATCGTCAGCTCCTTCGGTCGGCGATCGGTCGCGGTACCAGGCGTAGGAGGCCTTCGGGGTGCGCCGGTGCGCCACAAAGTCGCTGCGCCGCAAAGTCGGTGCGCCGCGAAGTCGCTGCGCCACGAAGCCGACGTGGACGAGTCCGGAGCGCCGGCGGAAGCCCTCAGGCCGTCGAACACGTCGTGCATTGTAGCCAGGCTCCGCCCGCCCGCCCCGGACGGCCGCCAAGCCCGCACCGCAGCGGACGGGTTGGGCCACGGCCGGGCACGAACGGCCCGGCACGAACGGCCGGCCCCGACGAGACGGCCGGCCCCGACGAGACGGCCGGGCCGGACGAGACGGCCGCCCCCTCCGGCGCGCAGTGGCGCTGATCACAGCGGGTTTCGCGCCGTCGGCGAAATGCGGGGGCCGCCCAGGTTGTTTGCACAGGCAACCAATTCCGCCCCGGCGCACTCCACTGGCACCCACGAGGGATCCCATGACCGTCACCGAGCCCGCAGCCTCCCGCGCGGCCGAAATCCTGTCCCGGCCCGTCTCGCTCAACGGGCTGACCGTTCCCAACCGCATCGCGATGGCGCCGATGACGCGCAGGTTCTCCCCTGGCGGCGTGCCCGGCGAGGACGTGCGCTCGTACTACGCCCGCCGCGCCGCCTCGGGCGTCGGCCTGATCATCACCGAGGGGACGTACGTCGGCCACGAGTCCGCCGGCCAGAGTGACGACATCCCGCGCTTCCACGGCGAGGAGCAGCTGGCCGGGTGGGCCCGCGTCGCCGAGGACGTCCACGCGGCGGGCGGCACCATCGTGCCGCAGCTCTGGCACATCGGCATGGTGCGCCGGCAGGGCGACCCGCCGTTCGCCGACGCGCCCGCCGTCGGCCCGTCCGGGATCCGGCTGGACGGCACCGAGGGAACGGGCCGGGCGATGACCCGGGCCGATCTGGACGCCGTCATCGGCGCGTTCGCCGAGGCCGCCGCGGCCGCCGAGCGGATCGGCTTCGACGGCGTCGAGCTGCACGGCGCCCACGGCTACCTGCTCGACCAGTTCCTGTGGGCGGGCACCAACCGCCGCACCGATGCCTACGGCGGCGACCCGGTGGCCCGGACGAAGTTCACGGCCGAGCTCGTCGCCGCGGTGCGAGCGGCCGTCTCCCCGGAATTCCCGGTGATCTTCCGCTACTCGCAGTGGAAGTCCGAGAACTACGAGGCCCGCCTCGCCGAGACCCCCCAGGAGCTGGAGGCGGTCCTCACCCCGCTCGCCGAGGCCGGCGTCGACGCCTTCCACGCCTCGACCCGCCGCTACTGGGTCCCCGAGT
Organism: Kitasatospora sp. NPDC091276; assembly: GCF_040684355.1. NCBI lineage: Bacteria > Bacillati > Actinomycetota > Actinomycetes > Kitasatosporales > Streptomycetaceae > Kitasatospora > Kitasatospora sp. NPDC091276. The sequence continues at coordinate 5,841 of NZ_JBFBFU010000033.1, forward strand.
TCGACGGCTCGGACCTCAACCTGGCCGGCTGGACCAAGAAGCTCACCGGCCGCCCCGCCATCACCGTCGGCTCGGTCGGCCTGGACGGCGACTTCGTCGGTGCCTTCAGGGGCGAGGGCTCCCCGGTCCAGGCCATCGACAACCTGCTCGACCGGCTGGAGCGCGACGAGTTCGACCTGGTCGCCGTCGGCCGTGCCCTCCTCCAGGACCCGCAGTGGGCCGCCAAGGTCCTCTCCGGCCGCCATGCCGAGCTGCGCCCGTACGACGCCGACGCGCTCCGCACCCTCAGCTGACCACCAGCCCCCGAGGACCCGGCCGCGCGGCAGGTACAGCGGCAAGTACAGCGGGGCCGGGTCCCTTCGGAGTCCCGCAGGATCGCGCCGGCCGTACGAGATGTCAACAAGCTTGCGCGAGCCGTGTTTTCGGACGAAGTCGACACGGACGAGGCCGTGGCGCCGGTGGTGGCCCTCGGTCCGCCGAACAGGCCGTCATCAAAGCCGACACCCCCAACTCACCCCGCCGACCCGGCCGAATGCCTCCTCGGTCTGCTGCTCCCACTGCCCTGCGAAGGGTCCCGTGCGGCCTTATGGTGAAGAAAAGACCTCCCGGACGGACCCCTGAGCAGCCTGCCGACGCACGGCGGCGACTTCCCGGAGGAGCGCTGATCATCTTCCCGGAGGAGCGCTGACAATGAGTACCTATCGAGTGGCACAGGCGACCGCCCCGGGCGGTGCGCTCCGACCGGCCGAGCGAGAGGTGCCGCAGCCGGGACCCGGCCACGTGAGGATCGCCGTGGAGGCGTGCGGCGTCTGCCACTCCGACACACTCTTCGTGAACGCCGCGCTACCGGGCGTGTCGTTCCCCGAGGTGCCCGGACACGAGATCGCCGGGCACATCGAGGAGTTCGGCGAAGGCACTCGGGACCGTGGATGGCAGATCGGTGACCGGGTGGCGGTCGGCTGGTTCGGCGGCAGCTGTGGCCACTGCAAGCCGTGCCGCCAGGGCGACTTCATCGTGTGCCGGAACTTGAAGGTCCCGGGATGGGCGTACGACGGAGGCTTCGCCGAGAAGGTGATCGCGCCCGCCGACGCGCTGGCCCGGATCCCCGACGAACTGGCGGCGGGCGATGCCGGGCCGATGGCCTGCGCGGGCGTGACCACGTACAACGGGCTGCGGCGCAGCAGCGCCCGGCCCGGCGACCTGGTCGCGGTGCTCGGGCTCGGCGGCCTCGGGCACCTCGGGGTCCAGTACGCGGTCGCGATGGGCTTCGAGACCGTGGCGATCGCCCGGGGCGCCGAGAAGGCCGGCTTCGCCGAGCAACTGGGCGCCCACCACTACGTCGACAGCACCGCCGGCACCCCGGTCGCCGAGGCGCTGCAGTCCTTCGGCGGCGCCAGGGCCGTGCTGGCCACCGCCGGCAACTCCGAGGCCATCGCGTCCACCCTGGACGGGCTGGCCCCCCGCGGGGAGCTGGTGGTGATCGGGGCGGACACCGCTCCGATGGCGATCAGTCCGGCCGGACTGCTCATGGGTGCCAACCTCGTCCGGGGCCACCCGTCCGGCACCGCGCAGGACGTGGAGGACACGATGGCGTTCAGCGCCCTGCACGGCATCCGCCCGATGACCGAGACCGTGCCGCTGGACCACGCCGAGGAGGCGTACCAGAAGATGCTCGCCGGGAAGGCCCGCTTCCGGATGGTGCTCACCACCGGCTGATCCGGCTCGGCCACCACGGACTTCCCCCGGCTACTCGACCACCACAGGCCTCCCCCGGCTACTCGGGCTACTCGATCACGGGCCAGGCCATCGAGGCGCTCGGCTGCAGCGACTGCTCGGCCCAGATGATCTTGCCCCAGGGGGTGTAGCGCACGCCCCAGCGCTCGGCGAGCCGGGCGACGAGGAACAGGCCGCGGCCGCCCTCGTCCTCGGCGGCCGCGTAGCGCAGGTGCGGGGCGGTGCTGCTGGTGTCGGCGACCTCGCAGATCAGCGTGCGGTCGTATAGCAGCCGCACCCTGATCGGTTCGGTCCCGTGGCGAATGGCATTGGTCACCAGCTCGCTGAGCACCAGCTCGGTGACGAACACGGCCTCCTCAAGGCCCCACTCGGTGAGCTGCCGGGTCGCCTCGGCCCGCGCCCTGCCCACGGCCTCGGGGGTCGCGGCCACGTCCCACTCACTGGTCCGATCGGGCGCCAGCACCCGGGTACGAGCGACGAGCAGGGCGATGTCGTCGGTCTGGCGGACGGGCAGCAGGGCGTCGAGCACGGCGTCGCAGACCTCCTGGGGCGATCGGTCGGCGCGGGCCAGGGTGGCGGTGAGGACGTCCAGGCCGACACCGATGTCGCGGGTGCGGTCCTCGATGAGGCCGTCGGTGTAGAGGACCAGGTTGCTGCCCTGCGGCACCCGCACCTCCGTGGCTTCGAAGGGCATCCCGCCCAGGCCGAGCGGCGGACCGGCGGGAAGGGTGAGGACCTCCACCGTGCCGTCCGGATGGACGAGGGCGGGCGGCGGGTGGCCCGCCCGGGCCAGGGCGCAGATGCCGGTGGTGGGGTCGTAGATGGCGTAGAGGCAGGTGGCGCCGGTGATCGCGAGCTCGCCCTCGGCTGCCGCCGTCTCCTGGTCGATGTGGGCGACCAGTTCGTCCAGGTGTCCGAGGAGCTCGTCCGGCGGCAGGTCGAGGGTGGAGAAGTTCTGGACCGCGGTGCGCAGACGGCCCATGGTCGCGGCCGCGTGCAGGCCGTGGCCGACCACGTCCCCGACGACGAGCGCGACCCGGGTGCCCGACAACGGGATGACGTCGAACCAGTCGCCGCCGACCCCCGCCTGGGCGGGGAGGTAGCGGTAGGCGATGTCGAGGGCGCTCTGCTCGGGCAACGCGCGCGGCAACAGGCTGTGCTGGAGGGTGACGGCCATCGTGTGCTCGCGGGTGTAGCGGCGGGCGTTGTCGATGGACACGGCGGCCCGGGCGGCCAGCTCCTCGGCCAGGGACAGGTCCTCGTCCTCGAAGGGACCTCGGTCACGGCTGCGCCAGAAGCAGGCGATGCCCATCAGCACGCCCCGTGCCGACAGCGGAACGGCGATCAGCGATGCCAGGCCGAACTCCAGCACCGCCTGTGTGCGCTCGGTGTCCTGCATGCGCCAGCCGGCGTCGGTCGCCAGCTCGGCGACCAGCGTGGGACGCCCCCTGACGAAACCCGCCGCCTGCGGGGTGCCCCGATCCCACCTGACCAGCTCCCCTTGGGGGTACAGCGGCGAATCGTCCCGGACGCCCGCGAGCGCCACCCGCCGCAGCTCCACCGGGGCATCGACCACCAGGGCCCGCGGCTCCTCGCCGTCCAGGACCGCCTCGGCGAGGTCGACGGTGGCGTAGTCGCAGAATTCGTGGGCGGCCGTCCGGACGAGCTCCTCCGCGGTGCGCCGGACGTCCAGGGTCGTGCCGATGGCCAGGCTCGCTTCGTACAGCAGCCTGAGCCGGCTGCGGGCGACCTCGGCCTTCCCCGCGAGGGCGCGCAGTTCGGTGGAGTCGCGCAGGGTGGTGACGCTGCCCGACGGGCCTCCCCCGCTGTCGGTGGGGCGGCTGTTGACGGCCAGCAGGCGGTCTCCGACGGGGAGCACCTCGTCGGTGACCGCACGGTCGGAGATCAGCAGTTCGGCCGTACGGGGGGCGAGGCCGAGGTCGGCGACGGGAAGCCCCTCCACGTCGGGGGGCAGGTCGAGCAGGCGGCGCGCCTCGTCGTTGGCGAGCAGGACCCGGCCGTCGCCGCCGACGATGGCCACGCCCTCGCGCACCGCGTGCAGCACCGCGTCGTGGTGCTCGTACATCCGGGTCATCTCTTCCGGCCCCAGGCCGCGGGTCTGCCGCAGCAGACGCCTGCCCACCAGCGCCGTACCGGCCGTGGCCAGGCCGAGCGCCAAGGCGCCGACGCCCAGGACGACCGGCAGCTGGCGGTTGAACGCGCTGCTCACGTTGGAGACCTTCATCCCGGACGAGACGATGCCCACGACCGCCCCGTGGGAGTCCTCCACCGGGACGACCACCTGGTACTCGGAGCCGAGTGGGCCGTGCACGTCCTCGACGGTGACCTGGCCGTGCAGCGACGGCCCGATGGTTCCGATGAACATCTTGCCGATCAGCTCCGGATCGGGGTGGGTGTACCGGATGCCGTTGCGGTCGGTCACCACGATGAAGTCGACCCCGGCAGCCGTGCGGGCCTCTTCGGTCAGCGGCTGGAGCACCGCGCTGGGGTCGGGGCCCTGCATCGTCGCCACCAGGCCGGGACCGTGGGCGAACGCCTGGGCCGCGGCGAGCGTGCGGCCGCGCGCCGCGTCGAACCGGTCGCTGCGGGACTGGACCAGCAGCACGACGACGGCCGTCACCACGAGCAACAGCACGATGAGCACCTGTAGGACGAACATCTGACCGGCGACACTCCGGATGCTCATCACCGACCACAGGCGATGCGCCGACTGCTCCCGCGGGGCTGAGCGTGGGTGTCGCCGCTCACGACGGCTACCCGATCGGCGCAGGGGCAGCCAGGAGGAGCGGCCCGTGTCTCTGGCCATACACCCATGATCCACCGCACCCCGGGCACGGGCGGGCCACACTACGCTGATGGGGGCGAAGCGCAGGTGGCAGCATGTCCCGCCGCAACACCGAACGGCTCACCCGCCCCGCGACCGGCCGGGCGCACGCCGTTCATCTCCTCTCGTCTCCTCTCGTCTCCTCTCGTCTCCTCCACGGTCGAACAGTCGTCGGCGCGGATGTCAGGTGGGGGACGGAGCGGTGTGGAACTGGCGGGTGAGGTAGTTGGACCAGGTCTGGTGGAAGGTGGTGGCGAGCCGGGAGTGGGGGGCGATGAGGTCGAAGGCGTGGTAGGCGCCGGGGTAGAGGTGGAATTCGACCGGGACGCCGTGGGCCCGCAGGCGGGTGGCGTAGTCGAGGTTCTCGTCGCGGAAGCAGTCGAGGTCGCCGACGGTGATGAAGGTGGGCGGCAGGGCGCTGAGGTCGGTGGTGCGGGAGGGGGCGGAGTAGGGGCAGACGTCGTCGGTGCCGGCGCGGTCGCCCAGGATCGCCTGCCAGGCGAGGAGGTTGGTCGAGCGGTCCCAGATGCCGATGTCGGTGATCTCGTGGCTCGATGCGGTGCGGTTGCGGTCGTCGAGCATGGGATACGTGAGTGATTGGAACAGCGGTGCCACGCCGCCTCGGTCGCGGATCAGGAGGGTCGTGGCCGCCGCGACGCCTCCGCCGCCGCTCTGGCCCCCGATGCCGATGCGGGTGCCGTCCAGGCCCAGGGCCTCCGCCTCGCGGCCGAGCCACTGGTAGGCGGTGAAGCCGTCCTCGGCGGCGCCGGGAGCGGGTGTCTCGGGGGCGAGCCGGTAGTCGACCACCGCGACGGCGCAGCCGAGGCTCGCGCCCAGCTGGGTGAGCCACGGGTCGTCCTGGGCCGCGAAGCCGAGGACCTGTCCGCCGCCGTGGAACCAGAGCAGGACCGGCAGGGGTCCGGGCGCTTCGGTGGGGCGCAGAAGGCGGATGGGTACGTCGGGGCCGCCCGTTCGGCGCGCGAGGTGCGTCTCGATGGTGACCGACGGGTCGCCGGGCTGCGCGTCGGCGGCGGCCTAGGCCTGGGCGCGGAACGCCGCGCGCGTTGCGGCGAGGTCCGTCAGGTCGAACGCGCCGTTGGGGGTCATGGGGACTGCGTCGAGGGCCAGGCTCAGTTCCTGGTCCATCAGTTGACGGGATGCGGGCATGGCCGTTCCTGCTCTCGGGGGAGGTGTTTCGGCGGGAGGCGTTTCAGGGGCGGAACGCGTCGATGACGACCACGCCGGTGGGTCCGTACGTCTCCAGGGACTCCAGGACCCCGCTCGCCTCGTGGAGGCCGACGGTGCGCGAGACGATGCGGCCGGGGTCGAGGCGACCGGCGGCGATCATGTTCAACATCGTGCCGAAGCGCTGGCCCTGCATGCCGAAGGCGCTCAGGAACTCCAGTTCCTTGACCATCATGACGTCGACCGGCAGCGCGACGTCCCCCTGTTCCGCAGCGGTGGTGTGGCCGAGTTGGAGGTGGCGGCCGCGGGTGCGTAGGGAGAGGACGGAGTTGCGGCAGGCGGCGGCGATGCCCACGGCGTCGACCGACACGTGCGCACCGCCGCCGGTGAGGGTCTTCACCGCTTCGGCGGGGTCATCGGTCGCCGCGTTGACGGTGTGGACGGCGCCGAGTGCGCGGGCGGTGTCCAGCTTGTCGTCCGTGATGTCGATCGCGATGACGTTGGCGCCCGTCGCCGCGGCGATCTCGACCGTCGACAGCCCCATGCCGCCACCGGCGCCGTACACCGCGACCCATTCGCCGCCGCGGACCTTCGCCTGGTCGACGACGCCGTGGAAGGCGGTCATGTAGCGGCAGGCCAGCGCGGCGACGTTCACGAAGCCGACGCCCTCCGGCACTTCGACCAGGTTGACGTCGGCGAAGCGGACCATGACGTACTCGGCGAAGGCACCCCAGTAGGACACCCCGGGTACGAGCGAGTCCACGTGCTCGCAGACGTGCTGATTACCGCTGCGGCACATCTCGCACGCGCCCTCGCCGGGGTTCATCGGGAAGATGACGCGGTCGCCCTCCTTCCACCCCCGCACCTCACGGCCGACCTCCACGACGGTGCCGGCGAACTCGTGGCCGAGGACGAACGGGGCCTCGACACGCGGCCCGCCCGTCCAGAACTCCCCGGCCCACAGGGCCCAGTCGGTCCGGCAGATCCCGTTCGCCCCGACGCGCACGATCGCGCCGTCCGGCGGGCAGGAGGGATCGGGCACGTCGCGGATGACGAGCGGCTTGTGGAGTTCCTCGATGACTGCGGCGCGCATGGCGCGGCCTCCTCGTGCTGGGAGTCGACGGGAGCGGGGAGCAACCGCCTGAAGTCCACCGGTTCAAGTGGTGGACTTTGAAGCTAGCCGTTTGCCCGGAATCATGTCAACCACATAGAGTGGTGGACATGGATGACAGGGCCAGCAGGGACGGCGGGGACGGCAGTCGCGAGGGGCGCCAGCGCGCCAAGGCCGACTTCCGCTTCGACGACGCGCGGCTGTGCTTCGCCTTCGCCGGCACCCTGGCCGACCGCGGCGCGGACACGCCCTTCGAACGGCTGGCCCGGCCGGAGGACTTGAGCCGCTGGGCCGTCGAAAGCGACTGCACGACAGCGGCACCGCCCTGCACCGAGGCCGACCTCGACCGCGCCAGGCAACTGCGTGAGGCGATCCAGCGGACCGGCCGCGCTCTGGCGGACACCACGCCGCCCGCGCCCGAGGACATCGCGCTCGTCAACCGCGCCGCCGCCGAGCCCCCCTCGACACCCGAGCTCGCCCCCGACGCGACCACCGTGCGCTGGCACGGCGATGCGCTCGCGGCAGTACTCTCGATGGTCGCCCGGGATCTGATCGCCCTCTGCGCATCGGAGCACCGCACCCGCGTCCGCATCTGCGGCAACCCCGACTGCGGCGCCCCCTTCGTCGACACCTCCCGCGCGGGCGCCCGCCGCTGGTGCTCGATGAAGACCTGCGGCGCCCTCGTCAAGAAGCGCGCCTACCGGGCCAGGCAACAGATACCCGCCGACGGCGCCCAGTAGCGCATAGGCCGCCGCACGGACAATCAAGAAGCAGTAAGTCGGGTAGCCGGGTCACATTGCCGTGACCCGGCTACCCGACTATGTCACCAGGCATTCGCAAGCGCACCGCGCAGACATGGGCTCCCAGCCTTCGGATCCCCGCCGAACCCGTACTGGGCCTGCCGAGCGCTACGTCCGAACGACGTCCCAACTACCGCACGCGCCGGTCCCGGTGGGCGGCGATCAGGTCGCGGTACCAGGTGTAGGAGGCCTTCGGGGTGCGCTGTCGGGTCGCGAAGTCGACGTGGATGAGGCCGAAGCGCTGGTGGTGGCCCTCAGCCCGTCGAACAGGGTGGCATTGGAGTCACGGCTCGTCCTGGCCAGTGGCGATCTGCCCGCACTATGCGCTGTGAAGCCATCGCGACCTTGGAGATCCTGGTCTTACCGGAAAGTCAAGACGGCAGCCACCAAGATGATTTATGCCGAAGGGGTAGCGGACAGTTCGCGCCTCACCCAAGATGACGCGCATGACTGTGCCGCCGCCACCCGACCCCCCGAACGGTTCCGCATTCGTCACCCTGAGCCACAGTGGCGCGAAGGGCCGATTCGGCGTCTCCTACATCCGCTCCATCGCAAGCCAGGCAGGAGTTGGTTTCACTGAGACCTCTCCCGACGAAGACGTCCTGGCTGTGGACGGGACCATCGACTTCGCGGTCGCGTCGGCCCGTGTACAGGTCAAATGCACGTCACAGTTCTCAATCGGCGGAAGCAGCGCTACCTGGAAGTCCGAACTCCACTGGAGGGAACAGTGGGGCCAAAGCCTACTTCCGGTCTACTTCGTCCTCGTCGTTCTCGACTTCGACGAGCGCCCTCGATGGATCGAGCACCATCCAGGGGGCACCGACCACAAAGCTGCTGCCTTCTGGGTGCGTGTCAACAACACCAGCACTGGGGACAAGATCCGCATTCCCAAGGACCAACGCCTCACGGTCGACGTCGTCGAGCAGTGGCACAGGGAGGTTGAAGCATGCTTCACGCCGGCAGCCTAGGCGTTCCGGTCGTCCGTCTTCCGACGCTGGCACAGTTGCGAACCTACATGGAGTACAGCGGCTGGGTCTGCCAACCGCCCGGCGTAGGGGGATCCCTATGGGGCAAAGGTGAGGCACGGATCGGCGTCCCCGCGATCGAGGGGAACGATTCCGTCATCGCCAAGGGAATTCTCGACCGCCTTGCCACCCACGAAGGCACAACTACAGCGCTCCTCGGGCCCAGAATCCGCTACCACCGCATGGATGTGACTCTCCTGCGCGCGGCCAACGACCGTCGGATCACCGACACCATCCCGTTCGAGGCGGCTTCGACCGTCATTAGTTCTGCCAGGAAGCTTCTCCGCGCCGCTGGAACCACGGCTTGGAACGAGCGCGGCGAAATCGGCGGCAACTACGCACGCCGAGGGGACGAGGTTCTCAGGAAAGCGCGGATGGATCACACTCAGGAGGGGTCATTCATTATCCCACTCCTGGTGCCGCTTCCCGAGCCTGAGCACCGCTCCTACGAACAACCGGCCCTGCCCGGCGTGGAAGTACTGCTCTCGCCCCCTGAACCGTTCGAACGACGTGTCACCCGAACGTTCGCTCAGTCGATCATGGCGGTGAAGGAAATCATCCTCGATCCCGAGCACTCACCTACCGAGAGCGACCTTTACTCGGTCGTGGAACGCGGTGTCAGCAGGGAATTCTGCTCAGCCCTGGCACAGATCCTGGCCGAACCGGCGGTCGGCGAGTTCGAGACCAGGTTCGGTTGGGCCGAATCACTACCTGCTCCATCCACCATGCCTGACTCCGTGGTCATCGACAGCGACGCCTCTCAGAAGATCGAGGAGGTTGCGATACAGCTCAAGCGGAGCCGCATCGATGCCCGTTCGACATTCTCGGGCAGCATCGTGGAACTGCGTCACGTCACCGATGAGCCCTTCGGTTGGGTCACCATCTCGACAGTCCGCCGAGGACGGGTATCGGAGATCCGGATCCAACTCCCGTTCGAACGTTACCAGGAGGCCGTCTCCTGGCACCATGCCCAACGTGCCGTCATCGTCGAGGGTCAGGTACGAATCGGCCCCGGACGCCGCCTGATCGTCGACGATCCGGTGAAGTGCCGCCCCATTGACGAGATCCTCCTGCCGCTTCTGTGAGTTGGAGGCCATGCGTGGACCCGTCACCGTGCCCGTAACTCGGGACCGCAACTGCAATTGGCGCCTCTCCTATTACTACAGCGGCAGTTGAGCTGGGTGTGCGCTGAAGACTCGTAGATTCGATCAGCCGGTGCCGGACCCGTTTGCGGCCTGTACCCAGAGGTCCAGCCCCGCGCGGAGGAGTTCGCGCACGGCGGCGGTCTCCTCGTCCGTCCAGGCTCCCTCGCCAGCGGCCGGTTCGAGAGCTTCGCCGCCGAAGATCTTTTCATAGGCGCTGTCGTGGATCGATCCTTGGGAGGGAAGGGGTGGGCTGGCCTTCAGGCTATGGGAGAGGTCTTCGAAGAAGTTCCACGCGTCCAGCAGCAGCCCTGCCGGGACCGGGCCAAGGTCAGGATGCTCGACCCACCGCCGTACGACGCCCAGGTCGAGAGTGCCTTCGCCTTCCCAGGCAAGCTCCCAGCCGTTGCGATCGCAGTATTCCCGCAGCGCCTTGAGGTCATGGAACGCGAGGAGTCTTCCGAGGTCGTCAATGGCGAGCCCATCGGGGGCATCGCCCTCTCCGGGCCGCCAGATCAGCGTCAGGTCCCCTCGCCTGGTCGCGATTCGGTACGGATAGTAGTCAGCCATTCGAGGTCTCCCTGGTGCCGCGGCGGCACTCGCCGCGTGGATCATCCTGCCTGCGATGATCGTCGTGTGGTGACTTCGGATCAGGTGGAGCTGTGGGGTGCGGAGCTGGCGGGTCTGGGGCCGCGGGTCGCTGGGTGTTTCGAGCGGTCGGAGCCGCGGGCGACAGCGGTCGCCTATGCGAGGGGGCTGCTGGCGGACGTGCCGCGCAAGAACGGATGGCAGTTGGCTGAGCAGGCCGGGGCCGCGACGCCCTGGTCGACGCAGCGGCTGTCGGGGGCCGCCCGCTGAGATGCGGACGGGGTCCGCGATGTGGTGCTCTCCTACGTGGTCGAGCGTCTGGGTGAGCCTGACGCGGTGCTGGTCCTGGACGAGACGGGGTTCTTGAAGAATGGCAGCCGGTCGGCGGGCGTACAGCGGCAGTACACGGGCACGGCGGGGAGGCGTTTCTGAATGAATGTCAGGGTCGACCTTCCTGGTGATCCGCGTCAGGTAAGCGAACGCGAAGCTGTTCGATGGTTCGGGCGGCTGACCCGGGCAGTGGTGTGACGGCGACGCGATGGAGGTCCAGGAGGCGGTGGCCGTCCTGGCCGGAGCTGGGCCGTCGCATGTTGGCCCGTGCGCTGGCGGCTGGGGCTCCGTTCGCGTGGGTGGCCGCGGATGCGGTCTACGGTCAGCATCCGGGTCTGCGGGAGTGGTGCGAGGCGAAGTCCCTGCGGTATGCGATGGCGGTCCCGTCGCACTTCAAGGTCACGGCGGCCGGCCGGTCCGTCCAGGTTCACACCCTGCTGCCCCGGATCCCGAAAGAGGCGTGGGAGCGGCGTAGTTGTGGTCAGGGCTCCAAGGGGATACGGCGCTACGACTGGGCGACCGTAGAGGTGGGAGTGCGGCACTCGGCCCGACGGGGCGCGGCACTGGCCGCACCAGCCGCGGGCTTCGAGCACCTGTTGCCGGTACGGCGTTCCATCGCTGGTCCGGCCGAGTTCGCGTTCTTTCTCGTCCACGCGCCGGTGAGGACCGTGCTGGCGGAGGTGGTGGCCGCGGTGGGCGCGCGCTGGTCGGTCGAGGAGTGCTTCGAGACCGCGAAGAATGAGTGCGGCCTGGACCAGTACGAGGTCCGCAAGTGGCCGGCCTGGTATCGACACATAACGCTGGCGATGCTCGCCACCGCCCTCCTGGCGGTGATCCGGGCCGACCACCCGACCCCAAAGGGGGCAGTCACGCGGGACAAATCAGCCTGATTCGCCTGTCCTGCAACGAGATCCGAAAGCTCCTCGCGCGCACACTCCTACGGCCGCTCGACGACCTTGCCCACATCCTGGCCTGGTCTCGCTTCCGCCACCACCAGGCCCAGGCCAAGATCAGCTACTGGCGACGACGCGGCTACCCTCACCACTTACAAGTGCCGCTGCAGTACTATGCCCCACCCATCCGACAGTTGGATTTGCCAGACATATCAGCTTCCTACTTCGAATGCCGCGCCTTATGGGCGGCGATCAGGTCGCGGTACCAGGTGTAGGAGGCCTTCGGGGTGCGCTGTTGGGTCGCGAAGTCGACGTGGATGAGGCCGAAGCGCTGGTGGTAGCCCTCGGCCCACTCGTAGTTGTCGAGGAGGGACCAGGTGTAGTAGCCGCGGATGTCGATGCCTTCGGCGGTGGCGGCGGCGAGGGCGTCGAGGTGGGCGGACATGAAGTCGATGCGGGGTTGGTCGGGGGTGGTGGACTCGGTGACGGAGCAGCCGTTCTCGGTGATGGTGATGGGTGGGAGGGTCTTGCCGTAGGTGTCGCGGAGGGAGAGGAGGAGTTGGCGGAGGGCGTCGGGGACGACGGGCCAGCCGAAGGCGGTGTGGGGGACGTCGGGGATGTCGACGAAGTCGAAGGGGAGGCCCGGCTCGGTGGGGGCGGCGATGCGGGTGGGGTTGTAGAAGTTGAGGCCGAGGCCGTCGAGGCCGGGGGCGGCGATGAGGTCGGTGTCGCCGGGGTGGATGGCGCCGTAGAGGTCGTCGGGGACGCCCAGGGCGGAGAGGTCGGGGTAGCGGCCGAGGAGGACGGGGTCGGTGAACAGGCGGTTGTGGAGGGCGTCGTAGGCCTGGGCGGCGGCGAGGTCGGCGTCGGAGGAGGTCGCCGGCTCGACCGGGGTGAGGTTGTTGGAGAGCATCACCTCCAGGCCGCGGTCGTGGAGGACCGAGGCGGCCAGGCCGTGGGCGAGGAGCTGGTGGTGGGCGGCCGGGAGGGCCTCCAGCATCAGGGTGCGGCCGGGGGCGTGGGTGCCCAGGGCGTAGCCGAAGACGGTGTGGACGAAGGGCTCGTTGAGGGTGATCCAGGCGGGGACGCGGTCGCCGAGGCGGTCGGTCACGATCGCGGCGTAGTCGGCGAAGTGGTGGGCGGTGTCGCGGTTCAACCAGCCGCCGCCGTCTTCCAGGGCCTGCGGGAGGTCCCAGTGGAAGAGGGTGGGGAGCGGGGTGATGCCGGCGTCGAGGAGAGCGTCCACCAGGCGGTCGTAGAAGGCGAGTCCGGCGGGGTTCACGGGACCGCTGCCCGTGGGGAGCACGCGGGGCCAGGCGATGGAGAAGCGGTAGCCGTCCAGCCCGAGGTTCTTCATCAGCGCGATGTCCTCGGGGTACCGGTGGTAGTGGTCGCAGGCCACCGCGCCCGTGTGGCCGTCGCGGACGGTGCCGGGGCGGGCCGCGAAGACGTCCCAGACGGAGGGCCCGCGGCCGTCCTCGGTCACCGCCCCCTCGATCTGGTAGGCGGCGGTGGCGGCGCCCCAGCGGAACCCCGTCGGCAGGTCGTAGCGGTCCGGCATGACTGCCTCCTGACGTGAACGTGAGGGGAACTCATGTTACTGACGCGACACCGAAACGCCAGGGGCAACCGGCCACCACGACAAGGGAAACCCGGCCGGAGGAGCGCGGCGCGCGCCCCGGCGGGAGCGGTCGGACGGGCCCCGACCGCCCGCGCGCCATCCCACCGGGCCCCGTCCGGTGGCCGACCGCCGGGGAGGGAGGTTGCATGGGGTGACCGGGCCCCAGCGATTCGGGAGGCTGCCGTGTACGAGATGTGGGCCGAGCACGACCCGGCGGTGTCACCGCCGGCCGTGGTGTGGCACGTGGTGACGAAGAACGACTCGTCGACGTCCCTGTGCGGACGTTTCCTCGAACCCGCCCAGCGCGTCGCGCCGGCCGCGGGCGGCGGGGAGTCGGCGGGCCCGGACCGCTACTGCGATCCATGCCTGATCACCGTTCGCGAGGCCATGGCCGCGGCGGCTCGGTGACCGACGCCGTCAGGTCGCCCCAGGTCCGTCCGGCCGATCTTGGCGGGACGGGACCTGGGCGTCCGAGGGCGGCGACGGCAACGGCAACGGCGAGGGCGTGAACAGGAGTGCCGGAGCGGGAGGTCGGGCGGTTCCGACCGTCCGGGCCGGTCAGTACGGCCCGGCCAGTGCGGCCACCCCCGGGAAGCGGGCGATCGCCTGGCCCGCGGTCGGCGGGTGGGCGCGCCGGGGTCGCAGTGCGCCGAGGGCCACCGCGGGCCTGGCCAGCCGGGCGGGTCTGGCGGCGAGGGAGAACACCTCGAAGTAGGCGGCCGAGACGGCGGGGTCGGTGAGGGCCGCGCCCAGCACCCGGCGGGTGTACCAGCGGGTGAACACGGCGGCGGGCCCGGCGGCGGTGGCGGGATGGCTCGACAGCGCGTCCGGGAAGCCCTCGTCCTGGTCCTTGGCCATGTCCCAGGGCGTGTCGACGACCCTGGCGATCCGCCGCTGGATCAGTGCGCTCACCCCCGGGTGCAGGCCTTCGCTGTCGACGGCGGCGCGGATGGCGGCGGCGCACTGGGCGGCGACCGTCATGCCGTGCCCGTACACCGGGTTCAGTGCCGCCACCGCGTCGCCGGTGGCGGCGAACCCGGCCAGCGGGCCGCCCTCGTAGCACTCGTAGCGGCGCCGGCGGTTCAGTGTCCCGTGGCAGGTGCGGATCGGGCCGAGCGGGCGGGCGGCGCGCGCGAGGTCGTGGACGACCGGGTGGTCCAGCGCCTTCAGGAAGTCGTGGAACTCGCGCTCGCCCCGGGCGGGTTCGCCGCCCCGGGTGCCGGAGAGCGTGACGATCCAGCGCCCGTCCTCGATCGGGATGATGGTGGCGCCCCGACCGGGCCGGCCACGCCCCGGGACGGGCACGATGCTCACCACCGGGAAGCCCTCGTTTCCGCCCGGCGTCTCGAACACCCGGGCGGCGTAGGCGAGTCCGGCGTCCACCGTCTCCTCGCACAGGCCCTTGACCCCCAGCGCGCGCAGCCACTCCGGGGCGCGGGAGCGGCGGCCGGTCGCGTCCACGACCAGGTCGGCCCGCAGGGTCTCCCGCGAGCCGTCCGGGTTCTCGATGTGGACCCCGACGATCCGGCCCGGGCCGCCCACCAGGCCGAGGACGGAGGTGCGTTCGCGGACCGTCACGTTCGCCTGCTCGCGCAGCCGCCGCCGCACGACGTGGTCGAGCAGGTGGCGGCTGCACGCGATCAGGTAGGCCGGCGAGTCGAAGCCCTGGAGCCAGCCCGGCCCGAGGCGCATCAGCAGGCCGGCGGGGATCGAGCGGTAGTGGGCGCCGGCGGCGAGCAGGGCGTCGAGCGTTCCGGGCAGGACCTCCTCGACGGCGTCCGCGCCGCCGCCGAGCAGGATGTGGCTGAACTCGCCCTGCGGCAGGCCCCGGCGCGGGCCGGGCAGGACGGGCAGGACGTCCTGTTCGAGAACGGTGACGGTCCGGGCGTGCGGCGCCAGGGCGGCGGCGGCCAGCGTGCCGGCCAGGCCGCCGCCGAGGACGAGGGCCGTGCTCACCCGGCGGCTCCGGTGGAGGCGAGGCCGTCCCGGCGGGTCGCGCGCATCCACACCGGGCCGGGGCGCAGCGTGGCGAGCGGCAACTCGCGGACGGTCCGGCCGGGGACGTGCTCCAGCCGCCAGGCCCGCATGATCGTGGCGAGCAGCAGGACGGACTCGGTCATGCCGAACTGCTCGCCGACGCAGCGGCGCGGTCCCGCGCCGAAGCCGATGAACGGACCGCGCTGCGGGTGGACGCCCACCCACCGCTCGGGGTCGAAGCGGTCGGGGTCGGGGAACAGGGCGGACTGGCGGTGCAGGAGGTAGGGGCTGTAGACGACCGTCGTGCCCTCGCGCAGGCGGTGCGCGCCGAGTTCGGTGTCGGTGGCCGTGACGCGGGTGAGCAGCCAGCCCGGGGAGTACAGCCGGACGGCCTCGCGGACGACCCGGGTGGTGAGCTCCAGCCCGTCCACGCTCGCCGACGTGCCGGCCGCCGGGGTGGCGGCGGTCTCGGCCGCGCCCACACCGAGCGCGTCGGCCTCGGGCGCGTTCACCCCCAGCACGTTCACCCCGGCCGCGCGCACGTGGGCCGCGTCCACCTCGGCCCGGACCCGATCGGCGATGTCCGGGTGCTGGGCGAGCAGGTGCAGGGCCCACACGGTGGAGTTGGCGATGGTGTCGAAGCCGGCGGCGAAGATCGTCATCACCTGGTCGGTGACCTCCGCGTTGGAGAGCACCTGCCCGCCCGCGTCGGCGGCCACCAGCGTCGACACCAGGTCGCCCCGGTCCTCCGGATCCGCGCGGTAGGCGGTGACGACCTCGTCGACCAGGCGCACCAGCCGGGTGCGGGCGGCGTCGTAGCGGCGGTTGGCCGGCAGCGGGATCCGGTTGAGCCGGTGGGGCAGCAGCATGCGCCGGTAGGAGCCGCCGATCAGCAGCACGAAGTCGTCGACGGTCTCCTGGAGGCCGGTGAACGGCAGCCGGGTGAACAGGGTCGAGACCAGGCTGCGCCCGGCGGCCAGGCTCAACTCGGCGGTGATGTCGACCTCCTGCCCGTCGCTCCAGGACCCGGCCAGCCGCCGGGCCTCCCGGGCCATCACCTCCGTGTACCGCGCGATCCGGTCGGCGCGGAAGGCGGGCTGGACGTAACGGCGCTGGCGGCGGTGGTCGGCGTGGGGGCAGGTCACCAGGCCGTTGCCGGCGAAGTCGCGGACCCGTTCGAACAGGAACCCGCCCTTGTCGAAGACCCGGTCCTCGCGCAGGACGTGCCGGGTCAGCTCCAGGTCGCAGACCACCACCGCCGAGACCGGCCCCAGTCTGATCTGGACGAGGCCGCCGTACCGGGGCAGGGAACGCAGGAACGCCAGCGGGTCGCGCAGGAACGGCACCAGGTGCCCGAGCAGCGGCAGGCCGCCGGGCGGACGGGGGATCATCGCGGTGACTCCGTACGGTAGCGGGCGGCCGTCGCCGTCCAGTGGATGAGCGCGCGGGTGAAGCGGACCAGTCCGAGGGCGAAGGCCCGCACCTCGCCGGGCGACGAAGGGTCGCGGGCGATGCCGTCCGCCAGGAACTCCAGCGTCGTCGACTCGGCCTCGCACAGCGCCCCGAGCCGGGCCGACGCCTCTTCGGGGGCCAGGCCCTCGTGGACGGTGAACGAGCGCAGCAGGTTCTTGCCGTTCCCGGCGGCGGACTCCCCCTCGGCGGAGTAGAGGTCGTTGACCCAGCAGACGACGTGGTTGAAGCGCATCAGCAGGTCCGCCACCCTCGGGTGCCGGAACACCTCGTCGGCGAGGTCCAGGCCGTGGGCGAGCTCGATCCAGCCCGCCGCGCACGACACGGCGCCGTCCTGGTCCCGTCGGCGCAGGTACTCGGGGACGGTCTGCACGGCGCCGGCCGGGGCGGCGGCCCCGAGGTCGCGGAAGGCGGTGCCACGGAAGGGGGTGTCGCGGAAGGGGGTGTCGCGGAGCGAGGCCTCGTCGAGGTAGCCGAGCGAGGTGTCCAGGTACGCGCGGAAGTACGCCGCGTAGCGCGCCCGCCACTGCGGCGGCGTCAGCTCGACCGTCTCCCGCCACAGCACCGCGAACGCCTCGACGAGTGCGTCGCCGGGCGGCTCGATGCCATCCGAGCCGCCATCCGAACCGCCGCCCGGAACGCCGCCCGAAGCACCACCCGAGCCGCCGCCCGGAGCGCTACCCGGAACGCCGTCCGAACCGCCGCCCGAACCGCCGCCCAGGACGTCCGTGAGTGCCCGGACGGTCCGCCGGGCCGCCGTGACGGGCCCGCCGATCCACTGGTCGTCGAAGCGGTCGTCGAGGATCCAGGTGAGCACCAGCCACTTCGCCGCCGCGACCAGTCGCGGACCCCGGGGAACGTCGCCCCACGCCTCCGCCACCAGGTCCAGGTGGCCCTGTGCCAGGAACCCTTGGACGTCACCGCCGAGCACGCCGCTCGCCACCAGCCACGCCCCGACGTCCCGGCGGAGGGCGTCGGCCTCGCCGTGCGGCGCCGGTCTGGCGACTCCCGCGAGGAGGTCCGGGCCTCCAGGGTGCTCGGCGGCGAGGCCGCACATGCCGCGGTACGGCGAAATGCCCATGCCCGTGCTCCCCCTCGCTCACCACCTCCGACCGGCCGGTCGGAGAAGGACCAGTCTGGCCAGCCACCGCGACTGTTCAAAGCGCAACCATCGCTTTTCCCCCGCACGAGTGATCGCGCCGTCACCACGTCGACACGGACCGTGACCGATCCCACCCCCTCCCGACGCGCCCCACCCCTCGACGGCCAGGCTCTCGCCGGGCGTCCGATAACCGGTTGGGACGTGGTGCCGGAGTGGCTACGGTGGCGGGATGGCGACTCAGGTGATTGTGCTGAACGGTGGTTCCAGCTCGGGCAAGTCCGGGATCGCCCGGTGTCTGCAGGCGGTGCTGCCGGAGCCCTGGCTGACGGTCGGGGTCGACACCCTGATCGAGGCGGCGCCCGCGTCCCTGCACGATACGGACGGGGGCATCGGCTTCGCGGCCGATGGCGGGGTGAGCGTCGGGGCGGCGTTCCGGGCCTTGGAGGCGGCGTGGATCGCGGGGGTCGCGGCCATGGCGGGGGCGGGCGCGAGGGTGATCGTCGACGAGGTCTTCCTCGGCCGGTCGGAGTCCCAACTCCGCTGGGAGAAGGCACTCGTGGGCCTGGACGTGCTGTGGGTCGGGGTCCGCTGCGAGGCGGCGGTGGCCACCGGCCGGGAGCTTGCCCGGGGGAACCGGATCCTGGGGATGGCCGCTTCGCAGGCGGAGCTGGTCCACCAGGGCGTGCGCTACGACCTGGAGGTGGACACCTCGCGCACCGAGTCGCTGGAGTGCGCGCGGAGGATTGCCGCCCACCTCGGGGGCGGCGCCGCCGGATCCGCCCCCGTGGGCGGGTGACCTGGGCCTGTGGGCCCTGGCCCTGCCCGTGCCCCTGGCCCTGACCGACGCGGAGTCGGCGTCGGCCAGGGCCAGGGGCACGGGCAGGGCTCAGGCCTGAGGTCAGGGGTTCTCCCGGTGCCGCCACCGCACCGGGTCGGCGGCGCTCGGCACCGACGCGTCGGCTCCCGGTGCTCCGGCCCCGGTCCGCGCCAGCGGCCGGTAGTCGGCGCACGACAGCACGAGCAACTCGTTGTCCCCGGGCTGGAATTCGTAGTCCACCCGCTCCACGCGGCTCGCGATCCCGAGGGCGTCCAGGTGTTGGCGCATCCCGTCCAGCTCCCCGTAGCGGACGCCGGTGTCGTACACCATGACGGGGAAGAGCCGGACTTCGCGGCGGGCGATCCGGGCGAGTTCCAGGAGGGCCGCCAGGTGGAAGTCCCCGTCCAGCCGGTTGCCGTACGAGAAGAGCAGGTGCGAGCTGAGAACCAGGTCGAAGGAGTCGTCGGCGAACGGGAGTTCGGGCAGCGAGCCGGCGACGTAGCGGTCCGGGCGGGCGGCGATGTCGGCCTGGAAGTCGCGGGCGTTGGCGATCCACTGCCGGGTGAGGCGGTCGGGGTCGCCGTACCATGTCCAGACGAAGTCCGATGCCTCTCGGACCAGTTGGTCGCGCTTGTGCCGGGTCTCCCGTTCGACGAGGACGCCGAGGTCCTCCCGGTGGTGGGCGTACTCGCGGTCGACGGCCACCGCGTCGATGCCGCGCCGGCCGGCCTCGGCCGTGAAGGCGGCGGCGCCGCCCGGGCAGTCCAGGATGCGCCGGCCGGGGGCGAGGTCGCCGTCGGTGAGCGCGAACATCGCGCGGTATTCGTCGAAGGAACGTGCGCTGACCAGCACGGTTCAGCCCCTTCCGATGTACGGCATGGTGGTGGGCAGGACGGTCAGGGACTGGACGTTGGTGTCCGGCGGCATCGAGGCCATCAGCAGGACCGCCTCGGTGAAGCGTTCCACCGGGATGGTCGCCTCGACCGCCATCGTGCCGTCCGCCTGCATGGCGGCGGGCTGCGGGCCGCCGTCGACCGGGGTGACGTTGCCGACGTCGATCTGGCCGACCGCGATGCCGTGCGCGCGGCCGTCCAGGGAGAGCACCTTGGTGAGGCCGAGGACGGCGTGCTTGGCGGCCGTGTAGGCGATGGAGTTGGGCCGCGGGACGTGGGCGGACGGCGCGCCGTTGTTGATGATGCGCCCGCCCTGCGGGGACTGGGTGCTCATCACCCGGAAGGCCTCACGGGCACAGAGGAAGCCGCCGGTGACGATGGTGTCCAGGACGCGGTTCCAGTCCTCGAACGGGGTCTCGGTGATGGGTCGGCGCGGGGCGGCGGCGCCGGCGTTGTTGAACAGCAGGTCGACCCGGCCGAAGCGGTCGCGGACGGCGTCGAACAGGGCCGCGACCTCCTCCGGTTGGCGGATGTCGGTCGGGACGGCCAGCACCCGGGCGGGGTCGACCTCCGCGAGGGCGATGGTCTCCTGGAGGGCGTCCTTGCGTCGCCCGGCCAGCGCGACGGACCAGCCTGCGCCCAGCAGGGCCAGGGACACGGCCCGGCCGAGCCCGCTGCCGCCGCCCGTGACGACGGCCGTCCGCCCGTGTGGTGCCTGTACGCTCCCGGTCACATGTCCTCCGCGTTCATCCAGATCCGCAGCATCCGCCGGGAGTTCGGCGCAGGCTCGTCCACGTAGGCCGAACGCCCGTGCAGGACCCGGCTGTTGCGGATGATCAGCAGGTCTCCGGCGGCCATCGGGAGGCCGAAGGCGATCTCGGGCCGGTAGAGCACCTCGTCGAGCACACCGAGCGCGTCCCACTGGCGGTCCGTCAGCGGCGGGCCGCCGCGGTCGGGGGACGAGCGGACGGTGCGGGTCTGGTAGTAGCAGGCGATGGTCCCGTCCTTCTGGGTGTAGAGGATCGGGGAGACCACGACCTGCGGCCCGGCCCGACCGGTCCGGTCGAACGTCCAGTCCTCGGTGAGGGTGGCGAGGGCGTCCGGCCGCTCCCGCTTGATCAGGTCGTAGACGTGCCGCGCACTCGCCAGCTTGGTCAACCCTCCACCGTTGTAGGCGGGTTGGATGCAGAGCAGGACGAGCAGGTCGCAGGTGTCGCAGTGGAATCCGAGCTCGGTGTTGCCGTCGCCGTCCTGGTCGTGCAGCACCTGGGTGAGGTCGCCGCGCCCGTTCTGCGGGACGATCTCGCCGAAGTCCCGCAGCAGGAAGGACAGGGCCGCCGCGACCTCCTCCTCCGGGGCGGTCGGATCCATCAGCCCGGTGACGTGGGCGACGCCGACGGAACGGGCACCGCCCTGGACGAGCGCGCGCAGCTTCGCCCGGACCGGCTCGGCCGCGCCCCACCGCCCGGCCCGCGCGTCCGCCCAGAGCAGTTGTCGCTCGCCCTCGTCGAGCGGGAGCGACCACTGCTCCCGCCGCGCCTCCAACTCCTCGCTGCTCCAGCCGATTTCGGACACCGTGTCGTCGTACATGTGCGGAACCACTCCTCTCTACCGCTGGGCGGCGGCCGCCGCCACCGCCTTGGACCAGAGCGCCAGCGCCTCGTCGACCTGCCCGGCCGTGACGGTCAGGGCCGGGATCATCCTGACCACGTTCAGGTGGATACCGCAGATCAGCAGCAGCAGGCCGAGGTCGGCCGCCGCCTGCTGGACGCGCTTGGCGGTGTCCGGGTCCGGGGAGCCGTCCGGGTGGCAGAACTCGTTGCCGATCATCAGCCCGAGGCCCCGGACGTCCGCGACGCCCGGCGCTCCGGCGGCGACCGCCCGCAGGCCGTCCAGCAGCCGCGATCCCTGTTCGGCCGCGTTGTCGACCAGTTGCTCGTCCCGGATGACGTCCAGCGTGGCCAGCGCGGCGGCGCAGGCCACCGGGTTGCCGCCGTAGGTGCCGCCCTGCGAGCCGGGCCGGGCCCGCCGCATCAGGTCGGTCGGCGCGGCGATCGCGGACAGCGGGAAGCCGCTGGCCAGGCCCTTGGCCGTGATCAGGACGTCGGGCACCACGCCCTCGTGGTGCAGGTGGGCCCAGAACCGGCCGGTGCGGCCGAAGCCCGTCTGGATCTCGTCGACGACCAGCAGGATGCCGTGCCGGTCCGCGCGCTCGCGCAGCCCGGCGAGGAACCCGGCGGGCGCGGGCACGTAGCCTCCCTCGCCGAGCACCGGTTCGACGAACATCGCGGCGGTCTCGGAGGGGGCGCTGACGGTCGCGAGCACCTGGTCGAGTCCGCGCAGGGCGTGCTCCACGGCCTGCGCCTCGCTCAGCCCGAGGCTCAGACCGAGCCGGAAGGCGTCGGGGAACGGCGCCACCGCGACACCGGGCATCACCGGGCCGACGCCCGCGCGGAAGCGGCTGCCGGCCGTGGTGAGCGCGGCCGCGCCCATGGTGCGGCCGTGGAAGGAGCCCTCGAAGACGATCACGTTCTGCCGGCCGGTGGCGTGCCGGGCGAGCCGCAGCGCCGCCTCCACCGCCTCGGTGCCGGCGGTGGCGTAGAACAGCGAGTCCAGGCCGGGCGGCAGCACCTCGCCGAGCCGCTCGGTGAGGGTGAGCAGGGGGTCGTGCAGCACGGTGGTGTACTGGCCGTGGATCAGCCGGCCGGCCTGCTCGCGCACCGCCTCCACCACGCGCGGGTGGCAGTGGCCGGTGCTGGTCACCCCCACGCCGGAGGTGAAGTCGAGGTAGCGGCGGCCGTCGGCGTCGAAGAGGTGGAGCCCTTCGCCGCGGGTGGCGACGACGTGGGTGGCCTGCTTGAGCACCGGGGAGAGCTGGGACACGAGGTCCGCCTTCCATGGGTCTGGGGGTACGGGTCGGTGGGGGCGCGGCTCACGGGGCGCCGGCGCGGCGGACGGATCGGTACGGCGGACGGGGGTCGGTCCTACGCGCGGGAGTCAGTGCGGCGGACGGGGGTCAGTGCGGCGGTGCGACGGGCGGCAGGTAGCCGGCCTCGGCGGCCCGGGTGAGCGCGGCCGACCACCACTGCGGGGTGGGCTCGGCGAACCGGACGCCCAGCCGGTCCAGCACGGAGGTGGTGTACGCGCGGTCCACGAGGACGTTGCGCTCCTCCTGGAGGGACCACGCGGCGGCCAGCCCCGCCGCCGTCGGGTGGTCGCGTTCGGCCCGGGCGATCGCCGCCGCGAAGGCCTCGTCGTCGGTGAGCCGGACGGGGTGGCCGTGGCCGGCGAGCCAGCGGACGAGCTCGTCGTGCGGCGTCTCGTGCGGGCTCTCGACGTGGTAGGCGCCGGGCGCGGCGTACGGGTCCAGCGCGATCGCGGCGATCCCGGCGGCCACGGTGTCGACGTAGGAGAACGCGTAGGTGGTGCGCGGCCGGCGCGGGGCGGCGCCGGCCAGCAGGTAGCCGCGGATCAGCTGGTAGATCCGGTTGTCGCCGATGTTGGCCTGGAAGGCGCCGGTCCGGCTGTGCGCCGCGATGTGGCCGCTGCGGTACAGGTAGGCGGCCCGCCCCGTGGCCGCCCAGGCGCGGACGGTCTGCTCGGCGGCGAACTTGGTCCGCTCGTACGGGGTGCGGAAGTGCTGGCCGATCCGCAGGTCGGCCTCGCTGAAGCGACGGGGCGGGCCGTCCACGCCGCCCGCGACGGCGAGCGTGGAGACGTGGTGGACGCGGGCCGCCGGGGCGTGCTCGTCGATCCAGCCGAGCAGCCGCCGCACCGCGGTGTGGTTGGTCCGCTCCAGGTCGTCGGGCGAGGCCACCAGCCGGACGTCCGCGGCGGCGTGCACGACGAGCTGCGCGCCCCGGGCCCACGCCAGTCCGGCCGGGGACAGGCCCAGCCCCTCCCGGTCGATGTCCCCGGCGACGACCTGGATCCGGCCGTCGCCGGCGCCCGCGCCCAACCGCCGGACGGCGCCGGCGTCGTGCTCGGCCCGGACCAGGCAGGTGACGTGGGCGCCCCGCTGGACGAAGGCGTCGAGCAGGTGCCGCCCCAGGTAGCCGGTGGCGCCGGTGAGCAGTACCCGGGCGGGTTCGCGCACCGTGGTGCGGGCCGCCGGTACGGCGGGTGCCCGGGTGCCGGGGTGGAGCAGCTGGCCGGAGGTCGACAGCGGCGCCCGGACGGGACGGGTGGCGGTACCGGCACCGGTACCGGCCTCGGCGGCCACCGTCCCGGCGAACGCGGCGACGATCCGCTCGGCGGCGGGGTGCGGCAGACCGGGCCACCCGTACACCAGGTCGGCGACCAGCCGGTTCTCCACGATGCGGGCGGTGAGCCGCAGGTCGTACAGCGGGTCTCCGCCGGTGCAACGGGCCACTCCGGCCTGCTCGTCCGCGACGGTCCAGTCCAGTGCGGGCTCGTCGGGCAGCCGGAAGGTGCCGAGGAAGTTGAACCCGGCGGCGGGGCGGGTGCCTGGTGCGTCCATCGGCTGGACGGGGGCCTCGCGCAGGCGCTGAGCGGCCCCCTCGGGGCCGGCCGACGCCTCGACCACCAGCCGCTTGACGGCGGTGAACCAGCCGACGGTGTCCAGGAATTCGCCCGGATCGCCGGCGGTGTCCCGGCCGTGGGTCTCCACCTCGACGGGCAGCCGCGGGTGGCCGCTCCAGCCGGTCACGGCGTCGGCGAAGGCGGCCAGGAGGAAGGCCTCCAGGCCGGTCCCGCCACCGTGGCGGCCGACCAGCCGGGCGGTGCCGTCCTCGTCGAGCGTCCAGCCGACGGCCGCCGGCTGCGCGCGGACCGCGGACTCCGGTGCGGACTCCGGCGCGGACGCCGGAGAAGGCGACGCCGGTGCCGGGGGCGGCGGCGCGGCAGCGGCCCACTGGTAGAAGTCCGGGGTCGGCGGCAGGTCGGCCGGCTTCTGGTCGAGCACCGCCCGGTAGGCGTGGGCGAGGTCGTCCAGCAGGATGCGCCAGGACAGCCCGTCGACCACCAGGTGGTGCGCGATCAGGGCGAGCCGGTCGTCGGTGCCGGGCGGGCCGGTGAACAGGTGGGCGCGCAGCAGCCGGCCGGCCAACGGGTCCAGGCTGCGGTGGAGTTCGGTGCAGGCCCCGGCGACGGTCTCGGCGATCGGGGCCGTCCCGCGCGGGATCCGGGAGAAGGACAGCGGGTCGAGGTCGGCCACCGGCCGGGGTGCGTCGTAGCCCTCCGGCGAGACGGGCCGCCGCAGCGCCGGGTGGCGTTCCAGGACGGCCGCGAGCGCGGCCGAGAGCGCGGTCGGGTCGACGGCCGTCCGGCAGCGCAGCAGGACGGACTGGTTCCAGTGCCGCAGGTCGTCGACGGACCGCTGGAGGTACAGCCACCGCTGCGCGGGGGCGAGTTGACTCCCCCGGTCGCCGCTTCCGGTCCGCCCGGCCGGAGCGGAGGCCGGAACCGGTACGGCTGCGGCGGCCGCGGCCAGGCCGTGCGCCGTCGGGTGCCGGTAGAAGTCGTCGTAGTGGACGCGCAGGCCCGACCGGCGCAGGAAGGCGACGGTGCGCATGGCGAGGATGGAGTCCCCGCCGAGGTCCAGCACGTCGGTGTGCGGCCCGACCCCGGGCAGGCCCAGTGCGGCCGCCCAGAACCCGGCGATCGACCGGGCCAGCGCGTCCCCGTCCGAGGACGGCCCCGACTCCGCCCGGGCCTCGACCAGTTCGGCGACCAGCTCGGCCAGCCGATCCCGGTCGAGCTTGCCGTTCGGCCCGACCGGGAACTCCGGCAGGGTCAGGATCGGCTGCGGCACGGAGTAGCCGGGCAGTCGGTCGCGCAGGTAGGAGCCGATCCCGGCCAGCCCGGCGCCGTCGGCCGACAACCGTACGGCGGCCAGGAGTTGGTTCCCCACGGCGGTCTCCCGGACCAGCACCGCGGACCGGGCGACGCCCGGGAAGTCGTCCATCGCCCGCTCGATCTCGGCGAGGTCGACCCGGTAGCCCCGGATCTTGACCTGGCGGTCCACCCGGCCGAGGAAGACCAGGCTCCCGTCCGCCCGGCGTCGACACAAGTCGCCCGTGCGGTACATGCGTTCACCGTCGTGGCGGACGAAGCCGCGCGCCGTCTCGGCGGGCCGGCCGAAGTAGCCCGCGCTGACGCCCCGGCCGCCGATCAGCAGCTCCCCCACCGCGCCGTCGGGCACCGGCCGCCCGTCGCCGTCCAGCAGGGCGAGCCGCACCTCTCCGATCCCGGTGCCGATCGGGACGGTCGGCTCCTCGGCCGGCAGCTGGCGGGCGGTGGCGGCGAGGAAGCAGGTGGCGCCGACGGTCGTCTCGGTCGGGCCGTAGTGGTTGACCAGCCGGGCGGTGACGCCGGTGTCGAGCAGGGCGGCCGCGAACGGGCGCGGCAGCGCCTCACCGCCGAGCAGCACGGTGTGCAGGGGCGGGGCGTCGCCGGGCCGGCCCTCCAGCAGGACGGTCAGGTGCGAGGGGGTGGTCTTCAGCACGGACACCCCGGCGCGCCGCAGCGACGCCCAGAACGCCTCCGGGTCGCGCACCTCGCCGTCCGGCACCACGTGCACCGAACCGCCGACCGCGAGGGCCAGCAGCCAGGCGGTGTGGCCGAGGTCGGCGGCCAGCGTGGTGACGTGCGCGACGCACGGGGCGTCGGCCTCGGTGAAGCCCAGCCGGTCGGCCAGCGCCCGCGCGTAGTGCACCGCGTTGGCGTGGGTGACGGCCACCGCCTTGGGCTCGCCGCTCGACCCCGAGGTGAAGGACAGGTACGCGGGGTCCTCGGCCGCACCGAGCATCAGCTCCTCGGCCCCGCAGAGCATGAGGTCACCGGCCCCGCCGGGCATGAGGTCACCGGTCGTGGCGGGCACGCTGCCCGGCGCGTCGGGCAGGCCCTCGGGCCCGGCCAGCCGGTCGACGTCCACCACCTCGGCCGGATGGCCCTCCGGCCCGGGGAAGGCCGCCTCGGTGCTGAGCACCCGGCCGATCCGGACGGCCGCCAGCCTCCGGGCGAGGTCGGCCGCCGACCAGTCCGGGTCGGCCATCACCGCCGCCGCGCCCGAGCGCAGCACGCCGTGCAGCAGCACCAGCATGCGGGCGTCCCGGGGCCCGAGCAGGGCGACCCGGTCGCCCGGGCCGGTGCCGGACGCGGCCAGCCGGGCCGCGATCCGGCCGGCCGCGGCGTCGAGGGTGCGGTAGTCGAGGGTGCGGTCGCCGTCGGTCAGGGCGGTCCGGTCCGGGTGCTCCCGGGCGAGCCGTAACAGGAACCCGGACAGCGACCGGGCGGACGACGCGGCCCGGTTGGACGGCGTGGACGATGCCGACGGTGCGGACGGCGTGGACCGGACGTGCTGCGTCGCGAAGGTCACTCCGGCTCGCCTCCCGTCCGGGCCGCCCGCCCGGCGCGGACCGGCCCCGTCGCGTGCGGGTCCACGACCAGGGGATCGCCCGCGAGGAACGCGTCCAGGCGCGGCCGGTCGGGCAGGCGTCCGGCCAGCTCCCAGGCCAGCATGCGGTGCAGGCCGTCGATGTGGATCAGTCCCTCCCGGACCAGCAGGTCCGTGTAGTCGGGGTGGTCGACCGCGCCGGTGCTCAGGTAGACCGGGGTGAACGGGGCCCACCGCAGCAGCCGGAGCTTGGCGGCGCAGACCGGGTTCGCGGCCGACCAGGCGGCCTCGTCGGAGCGGATGCGCTCGGCCGCCTCGGCCACCGTCAGGCCGGAGCGGGGCACGAGTTCGCGCGCGCCGCCCTCGCTCAGGTGCCAGGGCAGGACGACGCCGAGGACGTCCGAGCGCGAGAGCCGGACGCGCCACCAGCCGCCGGGGATCCGGCCGGCGCGTTCGACGTTCTCCTCGCCGTCCCGGTTGCTGTTCGCCTCGTGGGCGCGCTCCACCGGGTGGTCCCGCAGGTAGGCGTGGTGGACCTCGGCGTAGGCGACGGCGGTGACGATCTCCACGCGGTGCTCCTCAGACAGTTCCGATCATGCTGTTCCGGCCAGGGCGTTCCGGTCAGGCGGTTCCGATCGAACAGTTCCGGTCAGGCGGTTCCGACGTACTCGGTGAAGTGCCGTTCCGCGAACAGCTCCGGCCACCGGCCCTCCGCCAGGCCGAGTTCACGGGCCCGGGCGAGCATCAGCCGCCAGTGCGGCTTCACCGGGCGCCAGCGCGCCCCCACCTGGCAGTAGGACGCGTCGATGAAGTACCGGGGCCTGCCCGGGCCGTCCGGCGCCGGTCTGCGGGTGTGGAACAGCGCCGAGTTGAGCAGCACCGTGGAGCCGGGCGGCAGCCGGTCGATGACCACCTCGCCGGGCAGTTCGGCGGTGCCGTGGTGGGCGTACGCCGTCTTCCCGACGGTACGCCGGTGCGAGCCGGGCAGGACGGCCAGGCTGCCGACCTTCTCGTCGAGGCCGCCGAGGTAGTGCAGCGCGTGGACCATCAGCAGCGACGGGTCGGCGCGGTCGTTGGGCTCGCAGTCGTGGTGCCAGGCCTTGCCGGGGATCCCCGGGGCCTGGCGGTCGCTGTGCAGGTGGTGGAAGACGAAGGACGGCCCCATCAGACCGGACAGCGTCCGTAAGAGCGGTGGGTGGGTGAGGAGTTCACCGTGGGCCGGCAGTTCCAGTTCCAGCACCGGGGGCGGGCCGTGCCGGGCGGGGTCGGTGCAGGCGGCGATCGAGCGGGCCCGTAGGCCCTCGTCCACCCAGCGGTCGACCTCGGGGGCCAGCCTGGCCCCGAGCGGCTCCGGCACCAGGCCGGGCAGGACCAGGTATCCGGATTCCAGGAACTGGCGGTGTTGCTCGGTGTCTAGGGCTTCACGCCCTCCGGAAGTCTGCGTCACCGAACCGGCCCCCTCCTTCCGGATGACGGGTCGCACAGTCGGGCACGGCGGATGGGACCTGAACGGGTTCTATGAAACGCACGGGATCATCCAGACCTCGGGTGGCGCCGGGTTCGTCCGTCGTCGCCACAGCTGACACACGTTCACCACGAAAGGGCACGAGTTGATCACGCAAGGTAGTCCGCTGAGGAGTATGAACCGTTGTTCGTGTCCACCACAAGACCATCGCCGACTCCTGGACATCTTCCCGCCACCGTGACGTTCAGCTCCAGCCACCGATCGACTCGTTCCCCACCCGAAACTCCGGACCCGTTGAGCCCCGGTGATTCGCCGCTGGCACAGCGGATGCGGCACAGTGACGTCATGAGCGGCGACACCAGGAGTCACGAGAGCGCCGGGCGGGGCCCCGTGACCAGGCGCCGTCCGGTCCAGCAGCGCAGCCAGGAGCGGTACGGCCGGATCCTCGACGCCTGCGCCGGGCTGCTCGACGAGGTCGGCGCCACCGCGCTCACCACGAAGCAGGTCGCCCAGCGCGCCCAGGTGCCGATCGGCACCCTGTACCAGTTCTTCGCCGGCAAGGAAGACCTGCTGGCCGCCCTCGCCGGCCGCAACCTCGACCGCTACCTCCAGCGGCTCGACCACCGGCTGGCGACCGCCGCGCCCCTCGGCCCGGCCGGGTTCACCGACCTCGCGGTGGAGGAGTTCGTCGCGATGAAGCGCGCGGTGCCCGGATTCGGCCAGCTCGACTTCGGCCTCGCCGACGCGGCCGCCCCCGCCGGGCTGCGGGACGACCGGCACCTGCTCGACCCGGGCGTGGACAACAACACCGCCGTCGCGCTGCGCCTCCAGGCGCTCGGCGGCGAGGTGTTCGCCACCGGCGACCCGGCGGCGCTCACCCTCGCCCTGCGGGTCGCCCTGGAGGCCGCCGACGCGGTGCTCAAGCTGGCCTTCCGCGGCGATCCGCAGGGCGATCCGGCGCTGATCGCCGAGTGCAAGCGGCTGGTCCGCGCCTACCTCGCGGAGCAGCCGCCCGTTGGCTGAGACCGGTCCCCGCACGCCCCTCGGGTCCCGCCCCGCCCCCGTGTCCCGCCCGCCCGCGCCGTTGCGAGCCCGTCGCCGCAGCAGCACAGTGGAAAGCGGAACGGCCGCGGAGGCGGCCGCCACGACCCGAGGAGCAGACCATGCACGCAGCGGTAGGTGACCAGCTCCACATCCACAGCAGGTCGGTGGGCATGACGGACCAGAAGGGAGAGATCGTCGAGGTGCGCGGCGTCGACGGCGAACCGCCGTACATGGTCCGCTTCGAGGACGGCCACGAAGGTCTGATCTACCCCGGCCCCGACTGCGCCATCGAGCACCGCCCGGCGGACCGCTGACCGACTCCCCCGCCGCCCCGCACCCCACCCGGGCGAGGTGGTGAGCAGCGGTGTCCGTCCCCACGGCCCCGCTGCCCGGAGCGCTCGCCGGGCTCGCGCCACTGCTGGACCACTACGGGTACCTCGCGGTGGCGCTGCTCGTGCTGCTCGACGACTGCGGCGTCCCGGTGCCCGGGCAGACCGTCCTGGTGCTCGCCTCCGTGTACGCCGACACCGAGTAGCCGGGCAGCCGGGCAGCCGACCCGTCCGGATGGCCGGGCGGCTCAGCGCAGCGGGAACACCTCGAACGGCGCCGCGAACCGCACCCCGAGCCGGCCGCCCGCTCCCCGCCCGGCACCCTCCAGGAACTCGCGTGCGTCCGCCATCGCACCGCCCAACCCGCCCAGCCCGGCCAGGTACGCCTTGTGCTCCTCCAGCGAGGCCACGCCCAGGTCGAAGTGCTCGGTCGTGTCCACCGCGTGGCCCGACTCCGGCGAGGCCGCCGCCCACACCTGCCGGACGCCGTTCCACGGCTCGTGGCCCTCGGCCAGCAGTTCCCGGAACACCCACCGGTTGCCGGCGTCCCGAGCCGCGTCCAGGGCGGCCCGACCGACCGCGATGTGGTCGGCCTGGTTGGGGGCGGTCCCGCCGTACGTCTCCCGGAAGTTGCTGGTGATCACGATGTCCGGCCGGTGCCGGCGCACCGCCCGGGCGATGTCGCGGCGCAGCGGCAGCCCGTACTCCACCATCCCGTCCGGGTACCCGAGGAACTCGACCACGTCGACGCCGACCACCCGCGCCGAGGCGATCTGTTCCGCCTCCCGCAGCGGCCCGCACTCCTCGGGGTCCATCGAGTCGATCCCGGCCTCGCCGCTGGTGACCATCACGTAGACGACCTTCTTGCCCTGCGACGTCCACCGTGCGACGGCCGCGGCGGCGCCGTACTCCATGTCGTCCGGGTGCGCGACGACGGCCAGCGCGGTCCGCCAGTCCTCGTCGACGGGCTGGTAGGGCTCGACGGCCTGCTCACTCATGGTGCTCGTCCCTCTCGGTGCGGCTCACAGTCGCATGGTCCTACGGTCGTTTCGCAGGCGACTCTAGAAGACCCCACACCGACACCCCGCCGGACACCACCCCGGGCCGGCGGGGTCGCCCCTGACGCAGCACGGCTCGCCCGGAACACCGCGACGGGGGAGGCGCGGCGTTCCGGGCGAGGTCTGTGGGGAGGCTAGCTCGCGTCCGGGGCGAGTCGGCCGTCGAGGGGCTCGGGATGGGGCTCGGGGCTGGGCTCGGGGCGGGGCTCCGGGGCGGGCCAGCCGATCCGGGTGGCGCAGAGCGAGACGACCGCGGCGGAGACGGCGACGGCGGCCATGCCCCACACCAGGCTGGTGGCGTCGGCGATGAAGCCGATCACGGCGGGCCCGGCGAGCAGCCCGGTGGTGCCCATCGCGGCGACCAGGGAGAGCGCGTCCGAGCCCTGGCGGGCCGCGGCGACGTAGACGCACGGGGTGACCGCCGCGACGCCGAGGCCGACGCAGGCGAAGCCGATCAGGGTCGGCACGACGCCGCCGACGAGCAGCGCGAGGGCCAGTCCGGCGCCGGCCAGCAGGCTGCCGGTCCGCACGATCCGGCCGTCGCCGAAGCGGGTGCGCCAGCCGTCCGCGAAGATCCGGGCGAGCACCATCATCACCGAGACGACGGCGATGCCCAGCGGGGCGAGCCCGGCACCGGCGTTCACGACGTCCTTGAGGTAGAGCGCGGACCAGTCGTTCATGGCGCCCTCGGTGACGGTGCCGAACACCATCGCCAGGCCCATCCAGAGGGTCGCCGCGGCCGGGAGGACGAAGCGGCGGCGGTCCTTCTTCGCGGCCGGTGCCTGCTCCTGGTCCGGCCCGTCCTGCGCCGCGGCCGGCGCGTCGTCCGTGAGCAGTCCGGGCCGGGCGGCCACGACCAGCACCGCGAGCAGCGCGGCGGCGACCCCGAAGTGCACGGCGAGCGTGCCGGTGAAGGCGGTGACGCCGGAGGCGAGCAGCGCGGCGAGCAGCGAGCCGGCGCTGAAGGTGGCGTGCAGGCGGGACATGGTGGTCCGCGCGTAGCGGGCCTCCAGCGCCGCGCCCTGGGCGTTCATCGCGACGTTCAGGCAGCCCACGGCGACGCCGTCGCAGAACAGCACCAGCAGGGTGAGCGGGTAGTCGGGCACCACGGACAGGGCGACCAGGACGACGCCGAGGGCGAGCGCGGAGAGCACGGACAGCAGGCGGGAGCCGAACCGCCGCATCAGCACCGCGACCAGCGGGAAGGACACCGCGGCGCCGACCCCGCAGGTCATCAGCAGCAGGCCGATCTGGGCCTCGCCGAGGTCGAGCCTGGTCTTCAGCGCGGGGATCCGGGAGACCCAGGTCGCGTACTGGAATCCGAGCAGGAAGAACAGTGCGGCGATGGCCAGTTGGGACCGGCGGAAGTCGTCGCGAACGGGGGACATGTGCATCAGCCCACTTCGGCTCTGGGTGGGAACCCGGGGGACGGGTCGGTGGAGGGGGTCAACTCCTGGACGGCGGCCGGGACGGCGGCCGGGGCCTGGACGGCGACAGAAGCAGCGGCCGGGCTCAGCGGCATCGCCATGTAGAGCGCCTCGGGGCCGTAGCTCCCGGGCAGTCCGATCTCGGGGCGGGCGCGGTAGCCCAGCGGGGCCCACACCACCTGCGAGCCGCGGACGGCGACCAGGGACATGGTGCGGTAGCCGCGGGCCCGGGCGGTCTCCTCCAGGCCGCGCAGCATCCGGTGGGCCAGGCCGCGGCCGCGCAGCTCCTCGGCGACGACCAGGTCGTGGAGGTGCATGTTGGTCGCGCGGACGCCGCCGGCCTCGGCCCGGCTGAGGTCCGGGCACCGGAACAGCGGGTAGGGCAGCGCCAGCAGGTAGCCGCCGAGGCCGTCGGCGTGCTCCAGGACGAAGCAGGTGTCGGGCGAGGCGCGGTGGCGGGAGCGCAGCGCCTCGCGGCCTTCGGACAGGCCGCTGGCGGCGTAGGCCCGCTCCTCCAGCGCGACGACGCCGTCCCAGTCGTCCTCCTGGAGCAGCCGGATGCGGAGGTCGGTCATCTGCCGGTGTCTCCGTCCGGGCCGCCGGTCCCGCCGATGCAGGTGTAGGGCAGCGGCTCGAAGCCGTTGAACCCCTGGGTGGTGTAGGCGGTGGCGTAGGCGCCGCAGGAGTGGATCCAGACCGGTTCGCCGGAGGCGATCGCGCGCGGGACGCGGACCAGGCCGTCCTCCTGGGCGTACGCGTCGTCGCTGTCGCAGGTCGGGCCGGCGACGACGGCGTTGACGAACTGGCCGCCGGGGTGGGTGGGGAATTCGAGCCGGTACTGGAGCTCGTCCATCTCGTACAGGCCGTTGAACTTGCCGCAGCTCAGGAAGAGCCAGTCCTCGCGGGTGCCGTCGAGCTGGTGCCGGGAGGAGAGCCGGGCGACGTGGGCGCGGATGGCGCCGTGGTCGGCGACCAGGTGCCGGCCGGGCTCCAGCAGGAACTCCAGCGGCGCGGCGTTGACGGTGCGCAGCCGGTCCATGCCCTCGCGGATGACCGCGAACATCTTGTCCAGCGGCGGGTCGAGCGGGCGGCCGTGCCGGTCCAGGACGCCGAGGGCGGGCAGGCCGCCGCCGAGGTTGATCCGCCGCGGGGTGATGCCGCGCCAGTTGAGCGCCTCCAGGACGGCGGCGAGCGAGTCCACGGCGGCGCCCCAGGCTTCGGCGGTCATCTGCTGGGAGCCGACGTGCACGGAGAGTCCGGACGGGGTGAGGCCGGCCGAACGGGCGGCGTCCAGGACGCGCAGGGCGTCCTCGGGCGAGCAGCCGAACTTGCGGCTCAGGCCCCACAGGGCGCCGTCGCCCGAGGTGGCGACCCGGCAGAACACCCGGGAGCCGGGGGCGTGTTCGGCGATGGCGGCGACGTCCTCCAGGCTGTCGGTGGCGAAGTCGCGCACGCCCAGTCGGTAGGCCTCGGCGATGTTGCGGTCGGACTTGATGGTGTTGCCGTAGTGGATGCGGTCGGGGCTCACCCCGGTGCGCAGGGCCTGGGCGATCTCCTGGGGGCTGGCCGCGTCGAAGCCGGAGCCGAGGGCGGCGAGGCGCCCGAGCACCTCGTCCACCGGGCAGGCCTTCATGGCGAACCGGACGGCGACGTCGGGCAGTTCGCCGATCAGGTCGGTGTACTGGCGCTCGATGCCGTCGAGGTCGTAGATGATCCGGTCGTCGGTGGCGGCGGCGAGGGCGGCGCGGATCGCCGTCCGGTCGTGCGCGGCCGGGTCGGGCGCGGCGCCGGTGTGGGCGGTGGTGTGGTGCGCCGGGGCGCGGTGGGCGATGGTCTGACGTATCACGAATGGCTCCCGGTGCGGCTACCGCGGCAGCCGGTCGGCGGGCGTGGCCTTGCTCGCTCGCATGAGCGGGCCCCACGCGTCGATCAGCAGCGCGAAGTCCTCGATGTCCGCCTGCGCTTCGTCGAGCAGACGCGCCCGCTGGGGCGCCAGGTGGTCGGCGAACTCGGCGTACTTCCCGCCGAGTCGCCGGTAGCAGTGGTCCAGCGCGTCGAGCCGTCGGTGGTTCTCCGCGCGGTCCGTCGCGGCGCTGCGGCGGGCGGAGTCGGCGATGACGTCGGCGCGGATGTGGTTCGCCTCGTCGAGGAGGGCCCCGCCGGCCGCCTCCATCTCGGAGTAGACCGGGTACAGGTAGAGCATGGAGAGCAGGAACTTGGCGTAGCGCAGCTGGTAGGCGGTGAAGCCCGCGCCGGTGCGCCGTTCCGGGGTGTAGTAGTTGACGATGTGCCGGTTGTGGACGACGCCGGGCAGGGTGGCGTCGCGGACGAGGTGCAGCAGGAAGTAGTCGCTGCCGATGGTGGCGGTGGCGGGCGGCAGCGGGACGCGGTCGTAGACCTCGTGGTCGAGGGCGACGTTGCACATGTCGATCCGCCAGATGTCGGGCAGGTCGAGCACGGCGCGGTCGTGGCGGAACGGGTCGGTGCCGCCGCCGGTGAAGGAGTCGGCGACGAGTTCGCGGCGTTCCTGCTCGCTCGCGCCGGTGGGCGCCCAGAGCGCGACGACCTGGTGGTAGGCGTCCGGGTCGAGTTCGCGGATCTCGCCGATGTCGACGGAGAGTTCACCGACGAAGGAGCCGCCGACCAGGGCGACGGGCTTGTCGGCGTGCACCGGGTCGAGGGTGACCTCGGTGACGGCGGCGGCCGCGTCGGCCGCCTTGAGGCCGAGCGTGGCGAGCTCGTGCTCGATCGGGAACACCGTTTCGCCGTCGAGCAGTTGGTACGCGCTGTCGGAGTCGCGGCGGTGCACGGAGGCGCAGCCGAGCGCGCCGGCGAGCAGGAACGCCCGGTTGGTGCAGGCGCCGTAGGAGACGGCGTCGGGGAGCATCAGGTCGAGCAGCTGGTCGCCGACCGGCCCGTCCGGGCCGGCGGCGCCGGAGCGCTCGATCACGTCGCGCAGGAAGCCGCGTTGGGCGGCCTCGTCGAGGTGGTGGACGACCACCTCCCCGGCCCCGGACGCGGTGCCGGAAGCAGCGCCGAACGCGGTGCCGGAATCGGTGCCGGAATCGGTGCCGGAGGCGGCACCGGACCCGACGGCGGGCAGCGCGGCGACGGCCTCGGCGTGCCGCCGGTAGGTGGCCGGGTCGGCGGAGTCCAGGACCAGCAGGTGCACCCGAACGCCGAACCGCCTTGCGGCGTAGGCGGCTTCGGCGCCGACCGCGGCGATGGTGGCCGCGCACTCGCGGTTGGTGGGCAGGGTCAGGCAGACGGCGCGCATGCCGGCTCCCCCGCGGACTCGGCGGGCTGCTGCGGGGCGGGCCGGTCGCCCGTGGAATCCGGGTCGTGCCAGGAGCGCAGTCCGAGCAGCCGCTCACCGAGTTCGGTGAGTTCGGCGGGCCCGTAGCGCAGCGACTCGTGGCGGGTCGCGTCGCCGACCAGGGTGCGGTTCCAGTCCGGGGTGGCGAGGGTGCGCCAGGACTCCACCCGGGAGCGGCGCATCTGCGCGGCCTCCTCCAGCGCGGGCATCATCGACAGGTACTGCACGGCGCGGACGCCGTTCTCGGAGGTGTTGCGGGCGACGCCGTGGGCGAGCAGGCCGTTCCAGATCAGCAGGTCGCCGGCCTTCAACTCGGGCCGCACCACCGGGAACTCGGTGCGGTCGACGTCCGGGCGGATCGGGTCGCGGTCGGCGGCCTGGGCGGCCTGCCACTCGTTGAAGCGGCGGAACAGCTCCGGGTTGCACTGGAAGCCGCCGTGGTCGGGCCGGGTGTCGTCGAGCGCGATGATGCCCTGGACGCGCTGGGGCAGCATGCCCTGGGTGGTGTCGACGTCCCAGTGCAGCTCGATGTCGAAGCCCCGGTCGGTGGGCTCGATCAGCGCGCGGTCGCGGTTGCGGACGTTCGGTGGGTTGAGGTTGAGCCGGTCGAGGGTGACCCAGAGCTCCTCGCAGTCCCAGACGTCGACGAAGGCGTCGTAGACCCTCCGGGCCTGTCTGCTGTCCCAGATCAGCTGGT
The DNA here is from genome assembly GCF_040684355.1 of Kitasatospora sp. NPDC091276. NCBI lineage: Bacteria > Bacillati > Actinomycetota > Actinomycetes > Kitasatosporales > Streptomycetaceae > Kitasatospora > Kitasatospora sp. NPDC091276. Next base: position 42,067 of record NZ_JBFBFU010000033.1, read on the forward strand.
GGTGGTAGGCCTCGACGAAGCCGTAGATGTGCAGTTCCCGGTCGAGTTCGTCGCGGTAGTCGCGTTCGCGGTACCAGTCCTCGGGGCGGTCGGGCGAGAGGCCCTGGAAGTCCCAGGCGAAGTCGAGCAGGCGCCGTGCGGCCTCGGCCGGGATGGCCTCCTTGACCACGATGTAGCCGTAGGTCTGCCAGAACGCGAAGTCCTCCTCGGAGAGCACCCGCAGTGGGCGCTCCTTGCGGACCTCGCGCAGCGCCGTGCGCGCGAGGTAGCTCTCCCCGTCCTCGCTGAAGTAGGGGCGCGCCGAGGCGGCTCGGTGCAGATATCCGTCAGGGCTCGGCATGGGCAGTCACTCCATGGTTCGTAGTCGACGCAGCGCTTCCTGGACGCACAGTGCGGGCACGGCGAGCCGACGGCCCGTCACCGGCCGTACGTGGAATTCAGCCCGTGGACCGCATGCCGTCCGCATGCGCTCCACCTCGCCCGGGCCCCGACCGTGCAAGGTTCCGCCACGTCAGGGGGCCAACTCGTCGGTCCGGCACGGCCTCTCACCCTGCCTCAGCCCCGGCCGAACCGCGCCCCTCATACGTTGGACTAGACCAACTAATGGTGTCAACCCTCGACGGCTGGTTACCAATAGGGAAATCCGCGCAGTTCAGATGGCCCCTCGGGGTTCGCTTTATGTTTCGGAGAGTGACATAAGTCGGAGTATGTTTCGGGAATTGACATACCCGGACGTGAACCGAAACGAGTTCCCCAGCGTTGCGCCCCGTCCTTCGCGCCGTACGTTGGGCCTATGGCACACCGTCCCACCGCCACCCGGCTCACCCCGCCCGGCTGGCTGACCGCGAGCCTGCGCCCCAAGGCCGCGCCGGTCCCCTGGGCCGCCGCCGCCCGGGCCTCGGTGGCGCTGGCCGCGCCGCTCGCGGTCGGCACGGCCACCGACCGGCCCGGGTACGGCGCGCTGGTGTCGATGGGTGCGCTGTCCGGTGTCATCGGGGACACCGCGGACGCGTACCGGATGCGGGTGTTCAACATCGCCGTGCCGCAGCTCTTCGGCGCCCTCGGGATCCTGCTCGGCACCCTGGTGTACGGTGCGGGCTGGACGGCCGTCGCCGTGCTGACCGCCGTCGCCCTGGTCTCCGGCATGATCTCCTCGATCGGCGCGGTCGCCTCGGTGTCCGGACTGCTCCTGCTGCTCAACGCGGTGGTCGGCGCCGGACTGCCGCTGCCCTCCCCCTGGTGGCTGCCGCCCGGACTGCTGCTGCTCGGCGGCCTGTTGGTGCTCGGCCTCACCCTGCTCGCCTGGCCGCTGCGCGGCGGCGCGCCGGAGCGCTTCGCCGTGGCCGGCACCTACCGGTCGGTCGCCGACTTCCTGGAGGCCGCCGGCACTCCCGGAGCCGACGACGCGCGGCAGGCGCTCACCCAGTCGCTGAACCAGTCCTACGATCTGCTGCTCGCCCGGCGGGCCCGCCGGCACGGCCGCTCCCCCACCCTGGTCCGGCTGCTCGCCCAGCTCAACGCTGCCATCCCGGTGGTGGAGGCCGCCTCGGCGGCACAGCTGCGCCCGCGCGAGTACGGTCCGCTGCCGCCCGCCTACCCGGCGGCGGTGCGCGAGCTGGCCGCGGCCGTCGAGCGGGGCCGCGTCGGGTCGACCCCGCCGCCCGGACTGCCCGATCCGGCCGGACCGTCCACCCGCGCCCTGGTCGCCGCGATCGGCCACGCCCGGGCCGTCGCGCACGAGCCCGCACCCGACCCGTACGCCGGCGACGACCCGCTCGGCCGGCCCGCCGCACTGCAGGTCCGCGCCCGCCGGGCCACCCACGCGCTGCTGCTGTCCCGGGCGTCCTGGCGGTACGGGCTGCGGCTGGCGCTGTGCATCGGCCTCGCCCAGATCCTGGTGTCGGTGATCGCGGTGCCCCGCTCGTACTGGGTGTCGCTGACCGTCACCTTCGTGCTGAAGCCCGACTTCGGCTCGGTGTTCTCCCGGGCGGTGCTGCGCGCGCTCGGCACCGCCGCCGGGCTGCTGATCGCCATTCCGGTGCTGGCCGAGGTGCCGCACGGCTGGTGGGACGTGCCGGTGATGGCGGCGCTGGCAACCCTGATCCCGGTGCTGTCGGCGAAGGGGTACGCGTTCCAGACCGCGGCGATCACCCCGGTGATCCTGCTGCTCTCCGACCTGCTCAACCACCGGGGCTTCCACCTGGTGCTGCCCCGGCTGTACGACTCGCTGATCGGCTGCGGCATCGCGCTGCTGACCGGCTACCTGCTGTGGCCGGATTCCTGGCACACCCGGATCGGGGAGCGGCTGGCCGACGCCGTCGCGGACACCGCCGCGTACGTCTCGCTGGCCTTCACCACCGCGCCCGGGGCCGACCAGCCGGCCCGCGCCCGGTACCGGCGGCGGCTCTACCGGGACCTGTCCGCCGTGCGCAGCGAGTTCCAGCGGGCGCTCACCGAACCGCCGCCGGTCGGGGCCCGGGCCGAGGCCTGGTGGCCGCTGGTGATCGCGGTCGAGCGGATCGTGGACACCACGACCGCCACCCGGGTCCGGGTCGAGCACGGCGCTCCGGCGCCGTCCCCGGCCGAGGTCGGCGCCGTCGTCCGGGAGCTGGGCGACCTGGCCGGGGCGCTGCGCGGCGGCGGGCCGCTGCCCGAGGCCGGACCGGACGCCCTCCCGCCCGACTGCGCGCTGGGCCGGCTGCACCGCGAGGTGCAGGCGGCGCGGGCGGTGGTGCCCGCCTGAGCGCCGGGCCGGCCGGGGGCCGGGTCAGTCCTGGAGCGCCCGCCCTGGCGTCCGCCCCGCCGAAGGCCCGGTCAGTCCTGGATCCGCCGCCAGGGCCGGTCCGCCTCCAGTTCGAAGGCCAGCTCCAGCAGCAGCCGCTCCTGCCCGTGCGCGGCCGAGAGGTGCACACCGATCGGCAGGCCGCTCGGCGCGGCGCCGGTGGGCAGGGCGATGCCGGGGCCGCCGGTCACGTTGTTGACCGGGGTGAAGGCCACGTAGCGCCGGAGGCGCTCGATCAGCTCGTCGAAGGCCACGTTCGGGCTGAGGTGACCGATCGGCGGGGCGGCGTGCGCGAGGACCGGCGAGAGGATCACGTCGTGGGTGCGGAAGAGGCCCGCGTACGCGGCTTCGGCGCCGCGCAGTCGGCGCAGCACGGCCGGGGTGTGCAGGAACTCCCGCTGGTAGAGCCGGCGCAGCCCGGTGGTCAGGCCGTCGAGCCGGTTGATCCGGAAGCTGCGGTCCAGCATCAGCCGGCCGCTGACCGCGATGGCGAAGGCGATGTAGCCCCAGTAGAGGACGAAGTCGCGGGAGAACTCCTCGCCGAACGGCAGGGTGGTCTCCTCGACGTGGTGGCCCAGTGCCTCCAGCCGGGCGGCGGTCTGCTCGACGGCGGCGCGGGTGGGTCCGTCGGTGGTGGCGAGCGGCGAGTCCACGACCAGTCCGATCCGCAGCCGGCGCTGCCCCGGGCCTTCGACCAGGCCGAGCGGGGGCAGCGCGGGGTTGCGGTGGTGGCGCTCGGCGGCGGCGTAGAAGGCGGCGGTGTCGCGGACGGAGCGGGTGAGCACGCCGTCGGTGACGAGGTCGATCGGCAGCTTGCCGCCCTGGGCGTTGGTGACCAGGCGGCCCCGGGTGGGCTTGAGTCCGACCAGTCCGCAGCAGGCGGCCGGGATCCGGATCGATCCGCCGCCGTCGTTGGCGTGCGCGATCGGCACCACTCCGGCGGCGACCAGCGCGGCCGAGCCGCCGGAGGAGGCGCCGGCCGAGTGCGAGGGCTTCCACGGGTTGCGCACCGGCTGGGCGGTGGCGAACTCGGTGGAGGCGTTGAGGCCGAACTCGGGCAGCCGGGTCTTGCCGAGGACGGCCAGGCCGGTGGCGAGGAACTGGTCGGTGAACCGGGAGTTGCGCCGGGCCGGGCGGGCCTGGAAGGCCTCGCTGCCCATGCCGGTCGGCAGGCCGCGCAGGTCGACGTTGTCCTTGAGGAAGGTGGGGACGCCGTACAGCGGGCCGTCGGTGCCGTCCGGGCCGAGCCGGGGCCGGTCGTAGGACGGGTGGGCGACGGGGGTGAGCATCCGGTCGACCCGGGCGGCGCGGGCGGCGGCGGCCGCGGCCAGTTCGGCGGGGGCCACCTCGCCGGCGCGGACGAGGGCGGCCAGGGCCACGGCGTCGTGCGCGCCGAGGGCGTCGTCGGTGAACCCGTGGGCCCGCTCGTCGGTCATCCGAACTCCCCAATCCCTACTGACCGGTAGTCGCGCAAGAGTTCGCAGTGTAGGCGCGGGGCCGCGCCGAGGGATACCCCACCCCCGGCACCCGCCGCCGAACCCCGACGGCGCACGGGCGTTCGGCATGCGCCCCCGTGTTCACCCCACCCGCCGGTCGGAGATCGTTTCGCCGACGGCCCCGGGGAAAGGCCGGATCACGAACCGATCCGGTCCACCCCCCACCCCAAGGTGACGCCCGTGCCCACCCAGTACACCTCGGCCACCGCCCCCGGCGCCCTCCCCCTGCTCGGCCACGCCCCCGCCTTCGTCCGCCGGCCGCTGGAGTTCGTCGCCGGCCTGCCCGCCCACGGCGACCTCGTCCGGCTGCGGCTCGGCCCGCTGGACGCGTACGTCGCCTGCCACCCCGAGCTGGTCCGCCAACTGCTCACCGAGGACCGCACCTACGACAAGGGCGGGCTCGTCCTCGACAAGGCCCGCGAGGTCTTCGGCGACGGCCTGGCCACCTGCCCGGCCGCCGCGCACCGGCGCCAACGCCGCATGCTGCAACCCGCGTTCCACCGCGACCGGCTGCCCGGCTACGCCGCGATGATGGCCGAGGAGATCGCCGGCACCACCGCCTCCTGGAGCGACGGCGACGTGGTCGACGTCCCCGCCGCGATGTACCGCCTCACCACCGCGGTGACCGCCCGCTGCCTGTTCGCCGCCCACGAGCGGGCCGGCGCGCTGCCCGTCCACGACAGCATGGACGTCATCACCCGCGGCGTCGGCCGGCGCGTCATGATGCCGCTGCCCGGCGCCGACCGCATCCCCACCCCGGGCAACCGCCGCTTCCGCCGCGCCCGGCAGGACCTGAAGGAGGTCACCCGGCGGCTGATCGCCGACTACCGCGCCGCCGGCACCGACCACAACGACCTGCTGTCCATGCTGCTCAGCGCCCGCGACGAGGACGGGCGGGGGCTCACCGACGCCGAGATCCACGACCAGGTGGTCACCTTCCTGCTCGCCGGCATGGAGACCACCGCCGCCACCCTCTCCTGGGCCTGGACCCTGCTCGCCGCCCACCCGGCCATCCGCGACCGCCTGCACGCCGAGCTGGACACCGTGCTCGACGGCCGCCCCGCCCGCCACGAGGACCTGCCCGCCCTGCCGCTCACCGCCCGGGTGGTCACCGAGACGCTGCGGCTCTACCCGCCGGTGTGGATCCTCAGCCGCGTCGTCGCCGCCGACGCCGAACTCGGCGGCCACCGCGTCCCGGCCGGCGCGACCATCCTGTTCAGCCCGTACCTGCTGCACCGCCGCGCCGACGTCTTCGCCTGCCCCGCCCGCTTCGACCCCGACCGCTGGCTCACCAACACCCGCCCCTCCCCCGGCACCTACGCCCCCTTCGGCCTCGGCCCCCGCCGCTGCATCGGCGACGTGTTCGGCACCACCGAGGCCGCCCTCGCCATCGCCACCATCGCGGCCCGCTGGACCGTCACCCCCACCCCCGGCCGCCCGGTCCGCCCGACCCGCAGCTCCTCGCTGTCCCCCCGCCCCTTCACGGCCACCCTCGCCCGCCGGCCGTGGTGACCGGGGCTCCCGCCCCGCGCGGGCGGCGGACGGGAGCCTTGCCCGACGATGCGTCACATGGTGCGCGGCGGGCGGGGGACGCCCTGCCAGCGGTAGAGCATGGAGTCCCACGTGTAGGTGTAGGCGAAGGTGACGTCGAAGCTGGTGGTCCGCTCCAGGTGCGGCTGGCCGGGGGTCTCCGGGTCGAGCCAGGTGGTCGCGCCGTAGACGGACGCCCGCGGGTACACGCAGATCGTCCAGCGGAACCAGCCCGAGGAGAGCTGGACGTCCTGGGACGGCACGTTGCCGCCCGGCGTGCCGAAGCTCCAGGCGTACGTGCCGGCGTCCAGGAACAGCCGCCGCTCGACGCATTGCTGCGCCGGCGTCACCGGGGCCGGCAGCGGCACCAACTGCCCGTAGCCCTGGAGGAATTCACGTTCGGTCGCGGCGGATGCCGTACCGGCCGTCGGCCCGGCCACCAGGGCGAGCAGGACGGCCGTCAGGGCCGGGATCCAGGAGAGTCTGCGCAGCATGCGTTCCTCCGGCCGGACGGCGGTCCGGCGAGTGTGGACGGAAGTGGTCTACGCCGATCCTGCCGGGCCGGGTGCGGCCGTTCCCATCCCAGACCTCTGGGGTGGCCGCCGGGTCAGTCCTCGCTGCGCCGGTCGGCCGCCAGGGTGGTGAGCAGCCGCTCGATGGCCTCCAGCCGTCGGTGCAGGTCCTCGACGTCGCCGCGGGTGGCGCTCTGCTCGGCGGGCTTGAGGCTGATCACCAGCTGGCCGTCGGGCTCCAGCCGCCCGACCGCGACGTCGCGGATGGTGTCGCCGTTCTGGACGCGGACGGCGTGCTCGATCTCGGACGCGCGCAGCGCCAGCCCGCGCAGTGCGCCCGGGACGAGCTTGCCGTCGCGCACCACGGTGGTCGGGGTGCCCTCCAACAGCCGGGCGGCACGAGGGTCGTGGGCCAGCCAGCGGGTGACGGCGGCGTTCACCGCGATCAGGGTGACCGCGCCGATGGCGCCGCCGAGCAGGCTGTTGTCATTGCCGATGATCGCGTTCTGCACCACGTTGGACAGCAGGAAGACGACCACCATGTCGAAGGTGTTCAGGCCCGCCAGCCCGCGCTTCCCCGCGATCCGGAACAGGATCAGGATCAGGGCGTAGACCGCGATCGTGCGGAGGATCTTCTCCACGATCGGAATCTGGACGATCACCAGGTCGTGCCACATGGCCCCGCTCCTTCAACCCCTCGGCCGGACGGGGCGGCAGCGCCCGGGCCCGACGGTACGCGCCCCGCCGGGCCCCGGCCAGCACCCGGACGAACCCGGGCTTCCGACTAGGAGCGGCGCTTCGGTTTGCCGCGCTTGGCGGCGGCCGCACCCCGGCCGCCCGCCGCGGGCTTCGGCCGGCCCTTCTGCTGGCCGCCCTTGTGCTGACCCGCCTTCTGCTGGCCGGACTTCTGCTGGCCGCCCTTCTGCGGCTGGGACTTGCGCGGCGCCGCGGCCTTCTGGGGCTCGGCCGCCGGCTGGGCGCCGCGCCCGCGCGAGCTGTTGACCGTGCGGCCCCGGACGATGCCGATGAACTCCTCGACCAGGTCCGTCGTGCGCTCCTCCAGCCAGGCGAGCGCCACCTGGGACTGCGGCGCCTCGGCGACCGGCCGGAAGGTGAGGTCCTTGCGGTGGTGCAGCCGGGCCAGCGACTGCGGCACCAGCAGCACGCCGACGTTGGCCGCGACCAGCTCGACGGCGTCGGCGGTGCTCGCCGGGCGCTCGATCGCCGGGCGGCCGGGCAGCCCGCCCGGCCAGCCGAGGGTGTCGTCGAGCGGGTGGAACACCACCTCCTCCGCGAGGTCGCCGAGCGCGACCTCCTCGGCGGCCGCGAGCCAGTGGTCCTTGGGGAAGACCACGACGGTGGTCTCGGCGTAGAGCGGGATCGCGCTGAGCACGTCCCGGTCGACGGGCAGCCGGACGAGCCCGGCGTCCGCGGTGCCCTCGCGCAGGGTCGCCTCGCCGTCCCCGGCCGGGACGGCGAGGAGGTCGAGCGGCACGTCCGGGAGCCGCTCGGACCACACCCGGACCCATTTGCCGGGGGTCACGCCCGGGACGTACGCGAGCCGGAAGGACGGGTTCACCTGCATGTCTGTCACAGGGCAAGGCTACCGACCGTGACCGGGAGCGCCCGCGCACTCCCTTACCCTTGTCACCATGACATCGCTCAAGCAGAAGACCAGCCAGACCATGAAGCCGGCCACCGCCGCCAAGAAGCTGGGGATCTACCTCGACGCGGCGCCGACCGGCTTCCAGGAGGGTGTGGTCTCCCGCGAGGAGCTCAACGCGCTTCAGGCCGACCCGCCGCAGTGGCTCCAGGAGCTGCGCCAGAACGGCCCGCACCCTCGCCCGGTGGTCGCCGCCAAGCTCGGCGTCTCCATCGCCGGCCTGGCCCGCGGCGGCGTGACCGAGGCGCTCACCACCGAGCAGATCGAGGCCGTCAAGGCCGAGAACCCGCTCTGGCTGCAGCACGAGCGCGCCAACCAGGTGGACGTCCGCAAGGAGGCCGCCCGGATCAAGGAGAAGCAGGAGAAGGACGCCGCGGCGCTTGCCGCCAAGGCTGCCAAGGCCGCCAAGGCCGGCTGACCCGCGCGCTCCGGCCGCCGGCCGGGCCCGATTGTCAGACCCCTGCGCAAGGCTGGTGCCGACGTCCGTTCCACGGGCGTCGGCACAGTCGTCGGCGGACATGCGGACAGGGAGCTTGCGGATGGCACAGACAGCAGGGGCAACAGGGGCGGCGGGAGTGCTGGACGGTCGGATCGCCCTGGTCGCGGGGGCGACCCGGGGGGCCGGGCGGGGCATCGCGGTGGAGCTGGGCGCCGCCGGGGCGACGGTGTACGTGACCGGGCGCAGCACCCGCGAGAAGCGCTCGGAGTACGACCGGCCGGAGACCATCGAGGACACCGCGGACCTGGTCACCGCGGCCGGCGGCCGGGGCATCGCGGTGCCGACCGACCACCTGGTCCCGTCCCAGGTGGCCGCCCTGGTGCAGCGGATCGACGCCGAGCAGGGCCGGCTGGACGTCCTGGTGAACGACATCTGGGGCGGCGAGAACCTGTTCGGCTGGAACGTCCCGGTCTGGGAGCACGACCTGGACGACGGCCTGCGGCTGCTCCGCCTCGCGGTGGAGACGCACGCCGTCACCAGCCACCACGCCCTCCCGCTGCTGCTGCGCCGCCCGGGCGGCCTGGTCGTCGAGATGACCGACGGCACCGCCGAGTACAACCGCGACACCTACCGCAACTCGTTCTTCTACGACCTCGCCAAGGCCTCCGTGCTGCGGATGGCCTTCGCTCTCGGCCACGAGCTGGGCCCGCGCGGCGCCACCGCCCTGGCGCTCACGCCCGGCTGGATGCGCTCGGAGATCATGCTGGGCCACTTCGGGGTCACCGAGGAGAACTGGCGCGACGCCGTGGCCCGGGAGCCGCACTTCGGCATCTCCGAGAGCCCGTACTTCGTCGGCCGGGCGGTCGCCGCCCTCGCCGCCGACCCCGAGGTCTCCCGCTGGAACGGCGGGTCGGTGTCCAGCGGGCAGCTGGCCCTGGAGTACGGCTTCACCGACCGCGACGGCAGCCGGCCGGACTGCTGGCGCTACCTGGTCGAGGTGCAGGACGCGGGCAAGCCGGCCGCGCCGGAGGGCTACCGCTGACGGGGCGTCGGCGGCGGCGCACCGGGCGCCGGGGAGAACCGCTTTCCCCGCGCCGCGTATTGACCGCGCCGCCGCAGACTCCGAATAATCGGCGCCACCGGGGCGCCCAGGCAACCCCCGTCACTCTGACCACACCGGACCGGGGAGCGCGCATGACCGACCAACCGCACCACGACGGACCCGCCGCGCTCACCGCCCCCACCGCACTCGCCGCCCTGGCCGAGGAGTACTTCGCCGCCGAGAACGCCCACGCCCCGTTCGACGCGACGCTGAGCGGGGTCGAGGGCTACGCCCACGAGGTGCCCGACCCGTCCCGCGCGGCCGCGCTGCGCCACCGGGACGCGCTGGCGGGCTTCGGGACGCGACTGGCCGCGATCCCGGTGGACGCGCTGGCCGGCGAGGACCTGGTCACCCACCGCGTGCTCGGGCGGCTGATCGACAACGGCACCGGCCGGATCACCCACGGGCTGGGCGACTTCAGCATCTCGGCGACCATCACCGCGCCGCAGAACGAGGCCTTCACCTCGCTCGCCATGACCTCCGTCGACCAGGAGGGCGCCGACGCGTACCTGGAGCGGCTGGCCGGCCTGCCGGGCTACTTCGACGCCGCCCTGCAGCTCCACCTGGACGCCGCGGCCGAGGGCCGCACGCCACTGCGCAGCGGCGTCGACGCCGCCCTCGACCAGCTCGACGCGTACCTGGTCACCGGCCCGGACGACGACCAGCTGCTGCGCGCACTGCACGGCCGCCCGGAGTTCGACCGGGGCCAGGTGATCGTCCGCGACGGCGTGCGCCCGGCCGTGGCCCGCTACCGGGCCGGCCTGGCCCAGCGGCTGGCCGCGGACGCCCGGCCGGACGACCGGGCCGGGGTCTGCCACGTGCCCGGCGGCACCGAGGGCTACGCCGACGCCGTCACGCGCTACACCCGGCCCGGGCTCACCCCGGAGGAGGTCCACCGGATCGGCCTGGACACCCTGGCGCAGCTGCGCGCGGAGTTCGCCGAGCTGGGCGGCAAGGTGCTCGGCATCACCGCCCCCGACGCCGTGCTGGCCGCGCTGCGGGAGGACCGCGCGCTGCGCTTCGACAGCGCCGAGGAGATCATCACCCTGGTCGACGAGGCGCTGGAGCGCGCCCGCCGCGCCTCGGCCGACTACTTCCGGGCCTACCCGATCGCCGACTGCGTGACCCGGGAGATCGACCCGATCGAGGCGGAGACCGGGCCACTGGCCTACTACCAGCCGCCGGGCCCGGGCGGCCTGCCCGGCACCCACTGGATCAACACGCTGCGCCCGCAGACCAGGTTCAGGTACGAGTACGAGGCGATCGCCTTCCACGAGAGCGTGCCCGGGCACCACCTGCAGATCGCCGTCGCCCAGACGCTGCACCACCTGCCGGAGTTCCGGCGCCGGCCGAGCGGCCAGCTGACCGCCCACGTCGAGGGCTGGGGCCTGTACACCGAGCGGCTCGCGGACGAGATGGGGCTGTACAGCTCGGACCTCTCCCGCTTCGGCATGCTGTCGCTCGACGCGCTGCGGGCCGTGCGCCTGGTCGTGGACACCGGGCTGCACCACTACGGCTGGTCCCGGGAGCGGGCGATCGCCTTCATGCGGGACAACACGGCCACCACCGAGGCCAACGTCCGCAACGAGATCGACCGCTACCTCGCCTGGCCGGGCCAGGCGACCGCGTACCTGATCGGCCGCCGGGAGATCGTCCGGCACCGCGAGCGCGCGCAGGCGTCGCTGGGCGCCCGGTTCGACATCCGGGAGTTCCACCACCAGCTGATCGGGCACGGCAGCCTGCCGCTGGGAGTGCTGGACACGCTGGTCACGGACTGGATCGCGACGCGGTAGGGCCCGTCGACGCAGTGGGGCCCACCGCTGCGGGGCCGGGTTCAGCCCCGCAGCGGCACCGCGGTCAGAAGCCGACCACCCGGAGGGACGAGCCGTCGCCCTTGGGCCCGACCAGGTACACCTCGGCCACCTCGTAGCCGGTCAGGGTCACCGCACCGGCGAACTTCCGCTGGACGGCGTCGTAGCCGGGAACCCGGCCGCCTCGGCTGCCCAGGCGCACGGCCCAGGGACCGTACCGGTCGACGATTCCGCACGCCCTGAGCGGTCCTCCCGCGCCCGGACGTGCCGTCACCCCTTCGGCCCCTCCAGGCGGTAGTGTCCGCTGGCGCGGCAACCGGCAGGTCCGTCGGCCCGCCCCGCGCCCCACCGCCCCGATCTGGAGGAACCCGTGCCGGCTCCCGCCCGCGCCGCCCTGGCCATAGCCGTGGCCGCCCTGCTCGCCGCAGCCTCAGGCTGCTCGTCCGGCGGCGGCCACACTGCCCGGCCGGCCGGACACGGCCCGGCCTCTTCCGCAGCCGGCGCCCCGCCCGCAGCCGACGCCGCAGCCGCCGGAGCGCCGCCCGCCCCGGCGGCGATCGTCACCGGCGCCGGCCCGAAGAGCTCCTACGACGTCCAGCCGCAGCCCGCGCCGGGCAGCTGCACGTACCGCTACACCGCGGACAAGCAGCCGCTGCCCGACCCGAAGTGCACCCCGGGCGCGATCAGCCCGGCGGTCAACCAGGGCAACATCAACGACACCATCTGCAAACCGGGCGGCTACACCTCGACGATCCGCCCGCCGGCAAACATCACCGGCAAGGAGAAGGCCGAGAACGCCAAGTCCTACGGCTACACCGGCCCGATGGGCGACGCCGAGTACGACCACCTGATCAGCCTGCAACTCGGCGGCGACCCCAACGACCCGCGCAACCTGTGGGTGCAGCCGCCCTCCCCCGGCCATGTCCCGGGCAAGGGCCCCAACAACCCCAAGGACTCGGTGGAGACGCACCTGCACACCGCGATCTGCAAGGGCCAGGCCACCCTCGCCGCCGCCCAGCAGGCCATCGCCACCGACTGGACCACAGCCGAGGCCAAACTCGGCATCAAGTCCGGCGGCTCCCCCACCCCGGCCGCCGACACCGACGGGGACTGACCGCCCCTGGGGCCCGTCTCGGCGACGTCGGCGGGGGTGCCGGCGCGGCCCACCAGGGCGTCCGCGACCTCCCCGGCGTGAACTCCTCACCCCAACCGGCGCCGACCCGTCCGTGCGTCAGTCCGTCTCGGCGACGTAGTAGGCGCGCATCAGCTCGGCCGACCAGACGGGCTGACGGACCTCTCCGCGCGGGCCGAACTCGGCCAGGTAGGGCTTGATGTCGAGCACCGGCGTGCCGGCCACCGCGTCCAGCCCGGTCACGTACAGGTCCAGGCCCTCCACCCGGACCAGTCGGCAGCGCGAGACGCCGAGCCGGTTGGGGCGGTTCTTGCCGCGCTGGGCGAAGATGCCGACCAGCGGCCAGTCCGGGTTGCCGCGCGGGCGCCGGGCACCGGTCTCCACCCTGTCGGCCGGCACCCGGTCGAAGTGGTACACGATCTCCAGGTGCGAGAAGTCCGCCAGCCCGTACAGCGCCTCCTCACCGAACTGCGCGCCGTCCACCCGGATCACCGCCCCGACGCTCCCCCAGCCGTCGTCCCGGACGTCCTCCCGACCGCCGACCACCCATGCCACCGGACGCGATGTCACCTCGTCCACGCCGTCCCCCTTCGATGTCGAAGCCTGTTCCCCGTACGTAACCACGCCCCCGCCCGGGTCGTCACCGGGGGCTGCCGACGGTGGTGTCCCCACCCGGCCTGAAGGCACGCCCTACGCCGGGGTGGCGGGCGGGCGGCGCTTGTGCTCGGTGCGGCGGTAGTGGCCGAGGACGGTGCGGAAGACCTCCTCGCTCACCGGCCGCTCCTCCAGGAAGTCGTCCAGGGCCTCGTAGGGGACGCCGAGGGCGTCCTCGTCGGGGCGGCCGGGGGCGAGGTTCTCCAGGTCGGCGGTGGGGGTCTTGTGGACGAGGTCCGCTGGAGCCCCCAAGGCTTCGGCCAGGGAGCGGACCTGACGCTTCGTCAGTCCGTCCAGGGGCATCACGTCGGCGGCGCCGTCACCGTACTTGGTGAAGAAGCCGACGGCCGCCTCGGCGGCGTGGTCGGTGCCGACGACCAGGCCGCCGGTGGCGCCCGCGACCGCGTACTGGGCCACCATCCGCTGGCGGGCCTTGACGTTGCCGCGGACGAAGTCCTCGTGGGAGCGGTCGGCGAAGGTGAGGCCGGCGGACGCCAGCGCGTCGAGGGCGGCGTCGGTCGCGGGCCTGATGTCGACGGTCAGGGTCCGGTCCGGCTGGATGAAGTCGAGTGCGCGGCGGGCGTCCGCCTCGTCCGCCTGGGTGCCGTAGGGCAGCCGCATGGCGCAGAACTCGGCCTGGTGTCCGGCGGCGCGCAACCGGTCGACGGCGAGCTGGCAGAGCCGCCCGGCGGTGGTGGAGTCGACGCCGCCGCTGATGCCGAGCACCAGTGTGCGGGCGCCGGCCGCCCGGAGCTGGTCGGCCAGGAAGTCGGCCCGGCGCTCGGCCTCCTGCTCGGGGCTGGGGACGGGGGCCACCCGTAGGGTGCGGGCGATCTCCCGCTGGAGGTCGGCGGACAGGGTTTCGGTCATATCGACTCCCGGGTGAAGGTGACACGGTGGGTGCCCGCCCTGGACGCTACCAGCGGGTTCGACGCGTTCGACGAGGTGGTGTCGGTGCCGCGGCTGGCCGGGGCGAGCGCCTACGCGGGGTGCCGCAGGATGTCGAGGACGACGGCGCCGTCGACGGTCTCCTGGGCGACCAGCAGGGCGGCCAGTTCGTCGAGGTGGTGGCGGTGTTCGCGGAGCAGGTCGACGGCGCGGCGTTCGGCGCGGCGCAGCAGGCGGGCCACCGCCTCGTCGACGGCGCGCTGGGTCTGCTCGGAGTACGGGCGGCGGAACAGGTCCTCGGGGCCGTCGCCAAGGTAGTTCGGGGAGCCGCTGGAGTAGCCGACCGGGCCGAGTTCCGGGGAGAGGCCGAATTCGCGGACCATCCGGGTGGCGACGCCGGTGGCGTGGGCGAGGTCGTTGGCGGCGCCGGTGGAACCCTCGCCGAAGACCACCAGCTCGGCTGCCCGCCCGCCGAGCTGGACGGTGATCAGGTCGATCAGGTAGCCCTCGGTGTACAGGTGGCGTTCCGCTTCGGGGAGTTGTTCGGTCGCGCCGAGGGAGACGCCGGCCGGGAGGATGGTCACCTTGGCGACGGGGTCGGCGTGTTCGCACAGCGCGGCGGTCAGGGCGTGCCCGGACTCGTGGACGGCGACGGCGTGGCGCTCCTCGGGCAGCAGCGCGTTGGAGGAGTCCCGGCGGCCGAGCAGGACGCGGTCGCGGGCGGTGTCGAGGTCGTCGGCGGTGAGGGTGGCGCGGTCGGCGCGGACGGCGTTGATGGCGGCCTCGTTGACCAGGTTGGCGAGGTCGGCGCCGGAGAAGCCGGGTGTGCCGCGGGCGATGCGGTTCAGGTCGGCATCGGGGGCTAGGGTCTTGCCGCGGACGTGGACGGCGAGGATCGCGGCCCGTTCCGCCTGGTTGGGCAGCGGGACGGTGACCTGGCGGTCGAACCGGCCGGGGCGCAGCAGGGCCGGGTCGAGGGCGTCCGGGCGGTTGGTGGCGGCGATGACGACGATGCCGGTGGTCGGGTCGAAGCCGTCCATCTCGGAGAGCAGCTGGTTGAGGGTCTGTTCGCGCTCGTCGTTGCCGCCGAGCCGGGTGCCTCCCGCGCGGCGCCCGCCGACGGCGTCGATCTCGTCGATGAAGATGATGGACGGCGCGCGTTTGCGGGCCTCGTCGAAGAGGTCGCGGACGCGGGAGGCGCCGACGCCGACGAACATCTCGACGAAGCCGGAGCCGGTCACGGAGAGGAAGGGCACCTCGGCCTCTCCGGCGACGGCCCTGGCGAGCAGGGTCTTTCCGGTGCCGGGCGGGCCGACCATGATCACCCCGCGCGGGCCCTTGGCGCCGGCGGCGGCGTAGCGTTCGGGGCTGCGCAGGAAGTCGACCACCTCGCTGACCTCCTGCTTGACGCCCTCGTACCCGGCGACGTCGGCGAAGCGGGTGGCGGGCCGCTCGGCCTCGATGATCTTGGCGCGGGAGCGCCCGATGGCACTCAGGCCGCCGCCGAGCGAGCGGGCGGCCATCCGGCCGGACCACAGGAACAGCCCGCCGAAGAGCAGCAGCGGCAGGAACAGCAGCAGCGTGGACCAGATCGAGCTGCCGCCGCTGCGGCTGGCGGTGACGTCGACGTGCTGACCGGCCAGCTCGCCGCTGAGCTGGGAGGTGTCCAGGGCGGTCGGGATCTGGGTGGTGAAGTGCGTGCCGTCCTTGAGGGTGCCGGTGACCCCGCCGGTGTCGGTGATGTCCACGGTCTTCACCTGCCCGGCGCCGACCCGGTTGAGGAAGTCGGTGTAGCCGTAGCTGGCGCCGGTCGAGCCGGAGCGCGAGAACAGGATGAGGAGCAGCAGGGTCACCAGGACGGCGACGGGCAGCAGCCAGCGGCGCATCGCGGGCGCGGGCGGCTTGGGCGGCGGAGGGCCGCCGGGGGTGCGGGGCCGCTCGGGGCCCCTGCCCGGGGGCGGCGGGGTCGCGGGGTGGCGGGCAGCGCGCAGCCGGATTCGGGTGATCATCCACGCCCACCACCTCTCCGCCGCCGGGCCCTCCTCTCCATGGTGGGGGGAGAAGGGCCCGGACGGGAGGTTCAGGACGAACCGGTCGGCCCCGGCGCGGGGGCCGGCGGCGCCGTCAGGAGAAGTCGAGCGAGCCGGTCCGGGTCCGCTTGAGCTCGAAGAAGTTCGGGTAGCCGGCCAGCAGCCGCACCCCTTCGAAGACCCGGACGGCGTCCTCGCCGCGCGGGATGGCGCTCAGCACCGGGCCGAAGAAGGCGACGCCGTCGACGTGGATGGTCGGCGTGCCGACCTCCTCGCCGACCGGGTCCATGCCCTCGTGGTGGCTCTTGCGCAGCGCGACGTCGTACGCCGTGCTGTCGGCCGCGGCGGCGAGTTCCTCCGGCAGTCCGGCCGCGACCAGGGCCTCCCGGATGACGGCGTCGTCGGCGGGCCGGTCCTGGTCGTGCAGGCGGGTGCCGAGTTCGGTGTACAGGTCGCGCAGCACGTGCTCGCCGTGCTGTTCGGCGGCGGCGATGCAGACCCGGACGGGGCCCCAGCCGGTGGTCATCAGGCGCTGGTAGCGCTCGGGCAGGTCGGTGCGGCCCTCGTTGAGGACGGACAGGCTCATCACCCGGAACGTGAGGTCGAGCTCGCGGTGGCGCTCGACCTCCAGGATCCACCGGGAGGTGATCCAAGCGAACGGGCAGATCGGATCGAAGTAGAAATCGACTTTGGTGGTCACGGTGAAGAGCCTAGGCGCCGTGTGGACCGCTTTCCAGGGCCAATCGATCACCATCGTGGTGGGCCACTTCTCAGCTGCAGGTCTTCCCGTCGGCCGGCACGGTGCCGTCCAGCAGGTAGGCGTCCACGGCCTGCTTCAGGCACGGGTCGCCGGTGTTGTAGCCGCCGTGGCCCTCGCCCTGGAGGGTGATGTTGACGCCGACGCCCGGGCCGAGCTGCTGCGCCATCGCGTGGGCGCCCTCGACCGGGGTGGCCGGGTCGCCGGTGGTGCCGACCACCAGGATCGGGGCCGCGCCGGCGGCGGAGACGTCCGGGTGGTCGGCCTTGCCCGGCACCGGCCAGCCGGTGCAGCTCGTCAGGCCCCAGGCGGAGTAGGGACCGAACACCGGGGAGGCGGTGCGGAACTGCGGCAGCTGCTGTTCGACGTCCTGGTCGGAGTAGCGCTGCCGGGCGTCCACGCAGTTGATCGCCCGGTTGGCGGCGCTCAGGTTGGTGTAGCGCCCCTGCGGGTCGCGCCCGAACATCGCGTCGGAGAGCTGGAGCAGTGTGTTGCCGGTGCCCTGCTGCATCGCCTCGGTGAGCCCGGCGGCCAGGACGGGCCAGGTCTCCTCGCTGTACAGGGCCGCGGCGATCCCGGTGACGGCCAGGGTCTCGGTGAGCTGCCGCCCGCTGGTGGTGGGCAGCGGGGACTGCTCCAGCTTCTGCAGCAGCGCCGTGACCGCCGCCGTGCCCTCGACACCGCCGGCACCCGTCGGGCAGGCGGCGGCCTCCTCGGCGGCGCAGGCCTTCATGAAGTTGTCGAACGCGAGCTGGAAGCCCTGGGCCTGGCCGAGCGCGGCCTGCTGCGGGTCCTTCGTCGGGTCGACGACCGAGTCCAGGACGATCCGACCGACCTCCTGCGGGAACAGGTGCGCGTAGACGCCGCCGAGCTGGGTGCCGTAGCTGATGCCGAAGTAGAAGAGCTTCTGGTCGCCGAGCACCTGCCGCATCAGGTCGAGGTCGCGGGCGGCGCTCTCGGTGTCCACGTAGGGCAGCACCGGACCGGAGTTGTGCTCGCAGGCGGCGGTGAACTGCGCGTTGCTGGCGTCCAGCGCCTTCACCGCGTCGGGGGTCCCGGGGGTGTTGTCGATTTCCAGGCTGGTGTCCATCGCCTTGTCGTCCAGGCAGCTCACCCCGGCGCTGGCGCCGACCCCACGGGGGTCGAAACTCACCAGGTCGTAGCGGGCGTTGAGGGAGGCGTAGTCGGCGGCGAGGGCGGGCAGCGTGGCGACGCCGGAGGCGCCGGGGCCGCCGAAGTTGAACAGCAGCGAGCCGATCCGGTGCTTCTCGTCCTTCGCCCGGCTCCGGATCATGGCCAGGTCGATGGTCGGGCCGTCCGGCTTGCCGTGGTCGAGCGGCGCCCTGAGGGTGGCGCACTGCCAGTCACCGGCGGGCGCGGTGCCGCTGCCCTGCGCGGGGCTGGGGGCCGGGCAGGCCTGCCAGTCGAGCCGCTGGGCCGCGAGTCCGGTCGCGGACGCGGCGGGCGAACCGGGCGAACCGGGCGGGGAGGCCGGGGAGGTCGGCGCGGGCTCGACGGCGGAGCGGGCGTCGCCCTGGCAGCCGGCGGCGGAGGCGAGCAGCAGCGCGGCCAGGCCGAAAGCGCCGGCGCCGCGGACGACGGTGTGCATGGAGCGGTCCACCTCTCGGGTTACCGGGCGCGCCCCGGCGGACGGCGGGGCGGCGTGCGCCCCGGCGCTCGGCACGGTCAACGCACCACAGACCCTAGGGGCGGTGGGGCGGTCGCGCCCGTCGGAAGGCCCGGTGGAGGGGCGTGCGCCGGTCCGGCTGCCATCCGCCGTCCGGGTGAGGTGATCCCCGCTCCCGCGGCCCTCGGCGGCCGGCAGCGTCCGGATCGCCCACTACCTGGCGTCGCATGCTATCTTGCATCGCATGGTACCTGGCATCACACACCACGACGGCGACGCCGGTGCGGCCGACGGGCCGGTGGCGACGCAACTGCGCAAGGGCGTACTGGAGTACTGCGTCCTGGCGCTGCTGCGGGACGGCCCCCGGTACGGGGTGGAGCTGCTGCAGGAACTCGGCCGGTTCCCGATGCTGGCGACCAGCCAGGGCACCATCTACCCCCTGCTGTCCCGGCTGCGCCGGGCCGGCCTCGCCGACACCTTCCTGCGCGACTCGGCCAGCGGCCCGTCCCGCCGGTACTACACCCTCACCGACACCGGCCGCAGCGCACTGGAGGAGTTCACCACGCTGTGGCCCGCCTTCCGCGAAACCGTCGACCACGTCCTGGCCCCGGGAGAGAACCCGTGAACAACCCCATCGAGCACCCCCTGGTCCGCGCCCACCTGGACGCGGTCGCCCGGTACACCGCCCCGCTGCCCGAGGAGCGCCGCCGCGAACTGCTCGCGGACCTGCGCGAGCACGTCGAGGTCTCGCTCGCCGAGCGCGACCCCGCCGACGAGGCCGCCGTCCGGCGGGTCCTGGAGCAGCTGGGCAGCCCCCGGCAGATCGCCGACGCCGCGCTCGACGAGGAGGGCGGCGCCCGACCGGAGCCGGAGAGCCGCGGCCGCACCGTCCGCACCCTGGTCTTCGCGGTGCTGCCGGTTCCGCTGTCGTTCGTCCCGGTCGTCGGGCCCCCGCTCGCGCTGGCCGCCGCCGTCATCGCCGCGAGCAGGGTCTGGCGGTCCACGCAGTGGAGCCGCCGGGAGAAGCGGCTGGCGGCCCTGCTGCTGCTCTCCCCCGTCCTGGTCACTCCGCTGGCCGGCATCGCCGCCGCCGTCGTGTCCCCGGTCGGCCTGACCGCGGCAGCCGTCCTCGCCGCCTGCGCGGTGGGCTTCTGCCCCGCCCTGCTCGCGGCGTTCTTCCTGGCCCGGTCCGCCGCCCGGCTGCGCAACGCCGCGCTCATGGCCTGAACCGGCTTCACCAATCAACACCGACGTTTCGCCAGCCCCCCCTGGTGATGTTGGAGACCGCCCCCCACGTACAAGGGAGGCGGTCTCCACACGTCGGAGGCTCGCGCTTGCACGCGTGCCTGCCCGGCGACTAATGTCTTACCTGTTTCTCACCATCAAATCCGTTTTTGGCCAAGGCCGTTCATACGGTTAACGGAAACCCGCATACAGTGTGCGGGCTCGGAGAATCCGAACCGCCGCCCCCTCGATCTGGGGGCTTTTCCATTACGCGGGAATCAAGGCAACTCACTTTACCGTCAGGCTCGTTGACCCAGTTCTCCGGCGGCTGCTTTGCTTCTCGGCGGCCGAGGCGGGCCTGTTTCCCCCCGGTGATCCGTTGTGCGGCGGGTCATCCAGGCGTTCCACCGCCTCCGGCCTCTCCCTGTCCTTCGCGACCACCCGTCACCCACCGGTGCCCGGGCGGTCGGCATGAGAGAGGCAACCCTCACATGGGCCGAACCCCCACGTTCCGTCACGCCGGACGGGCGGCGCTCACCGGCGTCGCCGCGCTCGCCCTCGCGGCGGCCGGCTTCACCGCGGCACCCGCCCAGGCGCAGCCCGACGACGCCGCGCACCCCACGGCGTCGGCGAACCACCCGTACCGGCACGGCGCCGTCCCGCTGCGCGGCCACCAGGCCGCACCGAGCGCCACCTCCGCCAACAACCTCAACTACGGTGGCGGGGCGGGCAGTCCGAGCATCGGCGTGGCCACCGGACCGGAGCACGTCTACCTGGTGTTCTGGGGCTCCCAGTGGGGCAGCTCCGGCACCGACGCCAACGGCAACACCACGCTCAGCGGCGACGCCAAGGGCATGGCCCCGCGCCTGCAGCAGCTGTTCAAGGGCATCGGCGCGGGCGGCGAACTCTGGTCCGGCGTCATGACGCAGTACTGCGAGGGCGTCACCACCGGCTCCCAGACCTGCCCGGGCAGCTCCGCGCACGTCGCCTACCCCACCGGCGGCGCGCTCGCCGGCGTCTGGGTGGACACCTCCGCCGCGGCGCCCGCCTCCGCGACCGGCAACCAGATCGGCGCCGAGGCGGTCAAGGCGTCCGGCCACTTCGGCAACACCACGGCCGCGGCCAACCGGAACGACCAGTACGTCGTCGTCTCCCCCAGCGGCACCACCCCCGACGGCTTCAACACCGCGTCCGGCAACTTCTGCGCCTGGCACGACTACACCGGCGACACCACACTCACCGGCGGCGCCGTCTCCTCCCCGTACGGCGAACTGGCCTTCACCAACCTGCCGTACGTGACCGACGCGGGCTCCGGCTGCGGCCAGGGCTTCGTCAACGCGGGGACGGCCGGCACCCTGGACGGCGTCACCATCGTCGAGGGCCACGAGTACGCCGAGACCATCACCGACCAGAACCCGGCCGGCGGCTGGACCGACAGCAGCGGCGCCGAGAACGGCGACAAGTGCGCCTGGGTCAGCAGCGGCCAGGGCGCGTCGGCGAACGTCGGCTTCACCACCGGCAGCTTCGCCATGCAGTCGACCTGGGCGAACGACTTCAACAGCGGTGCGGGCGGCTGCGAGATGTCCCACCCGATCGTCGGCGGCACGACCGGCAACACCGTCACCGTCACCAACCCTGGCGCCCAGGCCGGCACCACCGGCAAGGCCGTCAGCCTCCAGATCGCGGCGACCGACAGCGCCTCCGGCCAGACCCTCACCTACACGGCGAGCGGCCTGCCGGCCGGCCTGTCCATCTCCGCCTCCGGCCTGATCAGCGGCACCCCGACCACCGCCGGCACGGCGAGCGTCACGGTCACCGCCAAGGACGCCACCGGCGCCTCCGGCTCCGCCGCCTTCGGCTGGACCGTCACCTCCGCGGGCGGCGGCGGCCTCACCAACGGCGGCTTCGAGACCGGCACCCTGAGCGGCTGGACCTCCACCGGCAGCGCCGCCGCCGCCAGCGCCGCCAAGCACACCGGCGGCTACGGCGCGATGCTCGGCTCCACCGGCCCCACCACCACGTCCACGGCCGGCCAGACCTTCACCGCCCCGGCCGGCAGCAGCAAGGTCGCCTTCTGGTACGACGTCACCTGCCCGGACACCGTCACCTACGACTGGGCGACCGCCACCCTCAAGGACAACACCACCAACACCACGACCACGGTGCTCGCCAAGACCTGCACCAGCGGCCTCGGCTGGAAGTCCGCCTCCGGCACCGTCACCCCGGGCCACAGCTACACGCTCACCCTCACCAACGTGGACGACAACTACCCGGGCGACCCGACCTACACCTACTACGACGACGTGACCGTCTCCTGACGGCCGCCAGTCCACGCCCCTGACGCCGCCGGGGCGGGCCACCACGGCCCGCCCCGGCGGCACCGCGCCCCGGCACCGCTGCGCCCCGCACCCCGTGAAGGAGGAGAGCCGTGACCGTGCGAACGCTCGCGGCGGCCGCCCTGCTCGCCCTGGCGGCCGGCTGCTCGTCGAACACCGGCCCCGCCGCACCGGGCCCGCCCGCCCTGGTGCTCGACGAGCACGCCGACGGCACGACCGTGCGGGTGGCACCCGGCACCGTCATCCGGGTCGAGCTGCACAGCACCTACTGGTCCCCGGCCGCCGGCGACAGCCCGCGGACGCTGCGTCCGACCGCCACCGCGACCACTCCCGCCCCCTCCTGCCGGCCGGGCGGCGGCTGCGGCCAGGTCACCGCGGGCTTCCTCGCCGCCGCCCCCGGCACCGCCCGTCTCTCCGCCCACCGCACCACCTGCGGCGAGGCGCTGGCCTGCCCGCCCGGGCAGCGGGCCTTCACCGCGACGGTGACCGTCGGCTGACGGTCAGTGCTGGACGCCGGAGGACAGCGAGAAGTCCGCGAAGTAGGCGCGCTGGGTGCTCGCCGGGCCCCAACTGGTGTCGTGGCCACCGTAGAAGGTGGAGAAGAACACGCCGCCGAAGGGGATCCTGCCGATGCCCGAGGCCACCCCGCGCGCCGCGTAGACCTGGCGGCCGTCGTACCAGACGGTGACGTCCCCGGTGCCGCGGTCGACCAGCTGCTCGACGCTGTGCCACGCGCCGTCGGCCTGGAACCGCCAGTCACCGAGCCCCTCGTCCACCCCGTAGCCGGTCGGACCGGAGTTGGTCGGGGTGTAGAGGTAGACCTCGCCGTTGTCCGGCACGCCCTTGGCGCCGCGCCACATGTAGCGCGTCGACCAGCCCGCGCCGTGGTTGCCGCCCGACTCCTCGCCGATCTTGCCGCCGTACAGCCCGGGCAGCTTCCCCGCCTTGCCCCAGTCCCGGCCGGCCGGGAACTTGAGGGAGTACTTCAGGTCCAGCGTCTGGCCCTGGGCCAGGGCGGACAGGCCCAGGGTGGTCAGATCCGTGTAGAACTGGCCGCCGCCCGGGTTCGGACAGTCGGTGCACTGGTTGGAGGAGGACCCGGCGCCGTAGGTGACCTGGAGCGCCGAGCCGCCCCCGGGAGCGGCCGCGTCGTCGACCGCGCTCAGGTCCGAACCGCCCCACGTCCCCTGGTCGACCGCGCCCCAGGCGTGCTTCCACTGGTCCGTCCCGTAACCGCGGAACTGGCCGGTCCAGGCCGCCTTCCCGCTCGCCACCGCGGCCGGCGCGGCTCCCCCGACTCGCTCGGACCCCGAGGCGGCCGGCGCGGCGATCGAGGCCGCGGCGGGCGACGTCGACGGGGCGCAGGCGGCCAGGGCGACGGCTGCGAGCGCCGCTCCGAACACACGACGAGTGCTTTTCATGACTGCCCCTCCTGACAGGACCGGGCCGGGACGGCCCACCCGCTCCATGTGACGCTCCGCCACCGGGTCACAGTAGCGGCGCCCGAGGTGACGTGACCATCACACTCCCGGGTGACGGCGGGACGGTTCCCGGCCCCCGGCCCTCCCGATGCGGGCCATGCGGAGATGTGCGAGGTGCGAGGTGGCGATCCGGCCGCGAAGATTCCTCCGAACGTCCGGCGGAGGACGTCAAGACCGCGGCGACGGCTCCGACCACCGGTCGAGGAGCCCAGCCGGGCCCGCGAACCACGAGGAGCACGAGGAGCACGAGATGAAGTTCCTGATCAGCCTGCACATCAACCCGGCCGTGATGGACGCGCTGACCGACGAGGAGAAGGCGGCGATCGGCCACGGCCACGGCGAGTTCATCGAGGCGCTGAAGGCGTCCGGAGAGCTGATCACCACCCAGGCACTGGCCGATCCGGCCCAGGCCGCCGTGGTGACCGTCCGCAACGGCCAGCCGGTGGTGACCGACGGCCCGTTCCTGGAGGCCAAGGAGTACCTGGGCGGCTTCTACCTGATCGACTGCGAGGACAAGGAGCGGGCGATCGCGCTGGCGGCGCTGATCCCGGACACCGCGATCGAGGGCCTGGGGGTCGAGGTGCGGCAGGTGATGTTCGCCGACGGACACTTGGAGGCATGACAGCACCGGACTTCGAGGACCTGCTGCGTGCGCTCACGCCGCAGGTCCTCGGCACCTTGGTTCGCCGGTACGGCCGGTTCGAAGGGTGCGAGGACGCCGTCCAGGAGGCCGTCCTCGCCGCCACCGTGCAGTGGCCGTCCGAGGGCATGCCCGACAATCCGCACGGCTGGCTGGTGACCGTCGCCGCCCGGCGGCTCATCGACCAGCTGCGCCGCGACCGCGCGCGCCGCGAACGGGAGTCGGCGACGGCCGCCGAGGTGGCGCCGCCGGAGGTGCCGGACACCGACGACACGCTCGTCCTGCTGTTCCTGTGCTGCCATCCGACGCTCACCGCGGCCTCCCGGACCGCCCTGACGCTGCGGGCGGTCGGCGGTCTGACCACCGCCGAGATCGCCCGCGCGTTCCTGGTGCCGGAGGCCACCATGGCGGCCAGGATCAGCCGGGCCAAGCAGCGCATCAGGGCCGCCGGCAGCTCGTTCGCCCTGCCGGACGGCGCGGAGCGCGAGGAACGGCTGCGGGTCGTGCTGCACGTGCTCTACCTGATCTTCAACGAGGGCTACACCGCCACCTCCGGACCGGAGTTGCACCGCCCCGACCTCGCGCGCGAGGCGATCCGGTTGACCAGGACGGTGCACGCGCAGCTGCCCGGGGACGACGAGGTCACCGGGCTGCTCGCACTGATGCTGCTGACCCACGCGCGCCGGGAGGCGCGGACCACCCCGGCCGGCGACCTGGTGCCGCTGGACGAGCAGGACCGCAAGACCTGGGACCGGGCGCTGATCGACGAGGGCGTCGCACTGGTCGAGGCGGCACTGGCCGGCCCGACCCTGGGGCCCTACCAGTTGCAGGCCGCCATCGCGGCCACGCACGCCGACGCGGCCACCGCCGAGGAGACCAACTGGCCCCAGGTGCACGCCCTCTACCTGATCCTGGAACGGATCGCGCCCAACCCGATGGTCACCCTCAACCGGGCGATCGCGCTCGCCGAGACCGACGGCCCGGCCGCCGGACTGGCCCTGCTGTCCGCCCTGGACGGTGACGGGCGGATGGCCGGGCACCACCGGCTGCTGTCCGTCCGGGCGCACCTGCTGGAGAAGGCCGGCGACCCGGCCGGCGCCCACGAGCACTACCGGCGCGCCGCGAAGGCCACCGCCAGCCTCGCCGAGCGGCGCTACCTGGAGGCCCGGGCCGGCCGGACCGGGCCACGCTCCGGCTGATCACTCGTCCGGGACGTCCGGCGCGCGGCCCGGGCGGGCCCGGGGACGGCAGGGCTCAACTGCCCTGCGGCTCCATCCCCGGCCTGCCCCGCACCGCGTACGCCGGCAGCCGCAGCTCGCCGAGGACGGCCCGGGGCAGGCTCAGCCCGAACCGCCGCCCGACCACGCCGAGGGTGCGGCGGCGCACGGCCACGGGCGGATCGCCCCCGGGGCCGCGGGTGATCCCGTCGGGCGCCAGGACGCCCGCGGCGACCAGCTCGGGGACCAGCAGGTCGGGCTCCCGGCCCCAGCGCCAGCGCTCCTCGGCGAGGCCGAACCCGCACAGCACGGCGCCGTCGCGGGCGTAGTCGAGCAGCGCGGGCGGGTGGTCCGGCATCGGGCGGAAGTGGACCACCTCGACCCCGTCGCGCGCTATCTCGGTGAGCCGTTCGCCGCCGGTGGAGTCGCCGTACTCGACCGCGAAGGACCAGTCACCGGACTCGCCGACCCGGATCACGCCGTCGCCGTCGTCGCTCGGACGGAACACCTCGATGTCGAGGTCCCACACCTCGGTGCCGCTGAGCGGTCCGGCCGCGGCGGCCGGATCGGCGCCCATCCGGCGGGCGAGCTCCTGCGGCGGTATCCCCCGGGCGAACAGGACGCCGTCGACGGAGCACCCGGCGTCCGCGAGCCACCGGATGCCCTCCTCGCCCCCCGCCCCTTCGCTACCGTCCGTCATGACGCCCCCTCACCTCGCGCCGGCCCGCGTGGCCGGGCTGCCGGTCCGCACCCTAACGGACGCCACTGACACTGATAGTGGTAACCGGGTCTCCGGTGGTCGTGGCCCTGCCACTGACTGACGCCCTGCCGGGCTGTCCTCCGGTCGTTCCGTCCGGCTGCCGGGGCCCGTTCCCAAGGCCCCGGCCGGGCGGAGCATGACCTTATGGGAGCCTGGCCAGAGGCCCCCTCAGTGTCCTGTCCGCCCCATCCGGCGGAGCCCGCATCGACGCAGGTCGGGGGTTATCCCCCCGAGGAACCCGGCGGTCGGCCCCAGCGCGCCGCACCCCCGCCGCGAACGATGATCTTCTCACCGAGCTTTCGGGACAAGAAAACTGAGGAGAGATCATGACCACGGCGAACAGGCGAACGGTCGGCCGACGCGGACTCATCGCGGTGACGGTGGCGGCCGCCGGCACCGCCCTGCTGGCCCCGGTGGCCTCCGCCGCCCCTGCGGCGGACGGCCAACGGAGCACGGTGGTCCGCGCGTTGGAGCGGTCCGCGCACCCGCTGCGGTCGACCGAGCCCGGCGGCAGCACCAGCGACCTGCGGGCGCTCGGCGCGATGGTCGGGGACGCCAAGGTGGTGGGCCTCGGCGAGGCCACGCACGGCTCGCACGAGTTCTTCACCATGAAGCAGCGGGTCTTCCGCTACCTGGTCCAGGAGAAGGGCTTCACCACCTTCGCCCTGGAGATGAGCTGGTCGGCGGGCCTGAAGATCGACAAGTTCCTCCAGGACGGCAAGGGCGACGCCCGGCAGATCGTCAAGGACGAGCTGGGCCAGTCGCCTTGGGAGCGCCAGGAGTTCGTGGACCTGATCAGCTGGATGCGCGAGTACAACCGCCAGCACCCGGAGCGCCCGGTCCACTTCATGGGCGACGACGTCGGCGCCCCCAAGCTCGGCGAGGAGGTCTTCGCCCGGGTCGACGCCTACCTGCGCAAGGCCGACCCCGCGGCCCTGGCGCGCGTGGACGGGCTGTACGCGGGCCTGCGCCCGCTCGACGACACCGTCGGCTACCTGAAGCGGCCGGTGGCCGAGCGGAAGGAGAACGCCGCCAAGGCGCAGCAGGCGCTGGACCTGGTCACCGCCGCCAGGGGCACCGGCGGCGAGGAGTACGACTGGGCCGTGCAGCACGCCCGCATCATCGCCCAGACCTTCGCCTTCGCCACCTTCGAACTCACCGACCCGGCCTCGGTGAACGCCGCGGAGGTCATCCGCGACCAGGCCATGGCCGACAACACCGCGTGGTGGCAGCGCCGCACCGGCGACCGGATGCTGCTCTCGGCCCACAACGGGCACGTCGGCTACCTGGCCAGCGATCCCGAGATGTACCCCAGGACGCAGGGCGCGATCCTGCGCGACACCTTCGGCCCGGAGTACATGAACATCGGGTTCACCTTCGACCGGGGCTCCTTCCTCACCATGGGCGCCGCCCTCGACACCGACTGGGAGAAGAACACCGTGCCCCCGGCCACGCCCGGCATGAACGAGTACACCCTGGACCAGGTCCGCCGCCAGGACTACTACGTCGACCTGCGCACCGCCCCGCGCGTGGTCCGCGACTGGCTGGACACCGCCCGCCCCGTCTACGAGGCCGGGTCCACGTTCACGAAGGACCCGCTGCCCTCCGTCGCCCTCGGGCGGGCCCACGACGTCCTCGTCCACCTCCACCAGGTCCACGAGGCCGGGAAGCTCTGACCGGGCTCCGGCCCCGCCCCGGATCGGCGGCCGGCCTCAGCCCGGCGGGGCCGCCGTCTCGGGGAACGCCCGGTCCAGCAGCGCGCCCAGGGCGGCCCGGTCCTGAGCGGAGAGCTGTTCCAGCGCGGTCAGGCCGGACATCAGGTCGGCCCGGATCAGCCGGACGGTCTGCTCGCCCCGGTCGGTCAGGGCGATGCTCTTGACCCGGCGGTCGGCGGGGTCGGGCTCGCGGCGGACCAGGTCGCGGCCCTCCAGCCGGTCGACGATGCCGGTGACGTTGGAGGCGTCACAGGACAGCAGACCGGCGAGGGCGCGCATGGAGCGCGGCCGGGTGAGCAGGCTGAGGGTCTTGCCCTGCATCAGGGTCAGCCCGTGCCCGGCCGCGGCGGAGGCGAAGTGGCGGTAGTAGGCCGCGGCCACCCGGGCGAGCTGATCCATCAGCTCGCCCGGCGTGGCCGGTGGGTCCGGGTGGGAGTTCTGGTGCACGGTTCGAGCATAGGCACATTGCTTGACACCCTCAACCATTGAGGTTTACCGTCCAAGAATGCTTGAGGTCATAAACCATCGACGACCTCAAGGCAGCTGGAAGGACCGCGAGACCCTCATGAACCACACCCCCGCCGCCACCCCGGATGCCGCTGCCGAAGCCGCCCCGGAGACCGCCGCCGCCACGGTCACCCGCCTGCGCGCCACCTTCGACACCGGCCGGACCAAGCCGCTCGCCTGGCGCCAGGCCCAGCTGGCAGCACTGCGCTCGCTGCTCACCGAGCAGTCCGAGGCGTTCCTCCAGGCCCTGCACGAGGACCTCGGCAAGAGCACCGCCGAGGCCTTCCGCACCGAGATCGGCTTCACGCTCAACGAGCTCGACCACACCGTCACCCACCTGGAGCAGTGGCTGCGGCCGAAGCCCGCCGCCGTGCCCGAGTTCTTCCAGCCCGCCGCGGCCCGCGTGGTGCGCGACCCGCTCGGCGTGGTCCTGATCATCGCGCCCTGGAACTACCCGCTCCAGCTCGCCCTGTCCCCGCTGGTCGGTGCACTGGCCGCCGGGAACGCGGCCGTCCTCAAGCCCAGCGAGCTCGCCCCCGCGACCTCCGCCGCGCTCGCCCGACTGCTCCCGCGCTACCTCGACCCGGCGGCCGTCGCGGTCGTCGAGGGCGCCGTCCCGGAGACCACCGCGCTGCTGGAGCAGCGCTTCGACCACATCTTCTACACCGGCAACGGCGCCGTCGGCCGGATCGTCATGGCGGCCGCCGCCCGGCACCTGACCCCGGTCACCCTGGAACTCGGCGGCAAGAGCCCGGTGGTGGTCGAACCCGGCGTCGACCTCGCGGTCACCGCCCGGCGGATCGCCCGGGGCAAGTTCCTCAACGCCGGCCAGACCTGCGTCGCCCCCGACTACGTCCTCGCCATCGGCGAGAGCGCGCCCGCGCTGGAGGCGCACCTCGCCGACGCCATCCGGGAGCTGTACGGGGACGACCCGGCGACCGGCGACGGGTACGGCCGGATCGTCAACGAGCGCCACTTCGACCGGCTCACCGCGCTGCTCGGCGACGGTCGGACCGTCACCGGCGGCACCCACGACCGCGCCGACCGCTACCTCGCCCCGACCGTCCTCGCCGACGTCTCCCCCGAGGCCCCCGTGATGCGGGCGGAGATCTTCGGCCCGATCCTCCCCGTCGTCTCCGTGCCCGACCTCGACGCGGCGATCGCCTTCATCAACGAGCGCGACAAGCCGCTCGCCCTCTACGCCTTCACCGAGTCCGCGCACACCAAGCAGCGGCTGACCGAGGAGACCTCCTCCGGCGCGCTCTCCTTCGGACTGCCGGTCTCCCACCTCGCCATGCCCGAGCTGCCGTTCGGCGGCGTCGGCGAGAGCGGCATGGGCCGCTACCACGGCGAGTACTCCCTCGACACCTTCAGCCACGCCAAGGCCGTCGTCGACAAGCCCCTCGCCTGACCGCTCCCCCTCGTCCGATCGTTTCCCCCCTCCCCGCCACCCCGACACCGAGCGAGCACCCTCATGACCACCATCGACCACGGCGCCGCCGTCGCCGCGGAGACCGCCCGGCTCGTCGCCGCCCTCCAGGACGCCGACCCGGCCACCCCGGTGCCCACCTGCCCCGGCTGGACACTGACCGACCTCACCCGCCACACCGGCAGCGTGCAGCGCTGGTTCACCGTCCTGCTCCGGCAGCGGATCCAGCAGCCGCCCCGCAGCCGCGAGGTCGACCTGCGGCTGCCCGCCGGGCCGGACGGCTACCCCGCCTGGCTGGCGGAGGCCGCGGCCGAGGCCGGCGCCGCGTTCGCGGAAACCGACCTCGACGCCCCGATGTGGGCCTGGGGCGCCGACCAGCACGCCCGCTTCTGGGTACGGCGGATGCTGTTCGAGACCCTGGTGCACCGCGCCGACGCGGAACTCGCCCTCGGGCGCACCCCGGTGCTCGACCAGGAGCTGGCCGCCGACGGGGTGTCCGAATTCCTCACCAACCTGCCCTTCGCCGCGTTCTTCGCCCCGGGGATCGCCGAACTGCGCGGCGCGGACCGCACCATCCGCTTCACCCGCACCGACGGCAGCGCCACCTCCGCGGACGGCGACTGGCTGATCCGCCTGCGGCCCGACGGCTTCGGGCTCGACCGCTTCGGGCTCGACGCGGACGGCCCGGGCCCGGAGGCCGACGTGACCGTCCGCGCGAGCGCCGCCGATCTGCTGCTGCTCCTGTACGGCCGCCTCGACCTGGCCTCCGCCCGCCTCGACGTGCGCGGGGACGAGGAACTGCTCGCGCACTGGTGCGCCAACTCGGCGTTCTGACCTGCCCGGACGAGGGGCGGCGGCCGGGCCGCCGCCCCTCGTCCGTACGGGTGATCGACTGTCGGTGGCCGGTGCTAGCGTGCCGTTCCGTCAGCAGACGATCAAGGAAAGGCGGCATCGGATCGTGGACGTCGAGGTCACGCGCCACCAGGTCGCACCCCAGCGGATCGCCCAGGCCCTGGAGGGCATCGAGGACCGGGCCCTCACCAGCTGGTACCGGATCCACTACGGCCGCCTGGCCATCCAGGAGATCCGGACGATGGGCGAGGAGCTCCTCGACCACATCGGCGCGCTCACCCTGGAGGGCCGACCGCTCAGCGGCTACCCCGCCCGAGTCATCCTGGAAACCGCGGCCGAGTGCTCCCTCGGTGTGCTGTCCCTCGGCTGCTTCCCCCGCGGCGACTTCGAGGTCCCCTTCCCGTTCATCGGCGAGACGCTGACCAGCGAAGAGACCAGCTTCGGCGACACCATCGACTTCGCCCCCACGGCCGCCACCTGGGTCGAGGCCTTCGCGATGTGCGTGATCAGCGGCCTGATCCAGGAGCTCCACCGCATGCTCGGCCCGCTGCTGAAGGACGACTACGGGCCCTCGGTCCGCAAGGGCCTGCCCCACTCGGACCTGGACTCGACCTCCGATCCGGCGAGCCTCGCCGAGCTGGACGCGCTCTGCTCCTACCTCCACGTCGTGCCGACCGCCGTCTCACCCTGGGTCGCCCCGGGCCCCGTGCCCCTGCGCAAGCCGGACGCCGAGGAGCGCGCCACGGCCGCCCGGGCGCTGGACGCCGCCGGTCCGCTCACGCCGGACCAGCAGCTGCTGCGCGTCCTGCTCGACGACGACCGGAGCACCTTCGAGCGGGCCCTCGCCACCCGCCTCGACCAGCACCGCGAGAGCAGCGCCCCGGACGCGGCCCCGCGCAGCCTGCTCCCGGTCCTCCCGATCGCCCTGGCCGCACTCGCCGTCCAGGCGCACGGCTGGCAGCTCGGCCTCTCCTCCGGCTACCTCCCGGCGACGCTCATACAGCCCCCGACGCTCTGACCGCCCCACCCCAGCCGCCCGCCCGTCTGCCTGCCTGTCCGTCCGTCCGTCCACGGAGTGTCCAACGGTTGCCCAACAGACGAAACATCCCACCTATAGCCGCCGATCCCCGGCCGGATCGGCGGGCATCCCGTCCGCTACCCGGTCTCCTGGTGAGCGCGCCCGCCCCCGGCAAGCACCGAGCCGCTGTGAGCCGCGACGGCCGGGTCATCCGATCGGATGGCCCGGCCGTCCGCGTTGTCGTCGTCCTGGCCGAAGAACGCCGAGTCCAGCCCGGAACCGCCGGGACCAGGGGCACGAACCGGGCTCAGCCGGCCGCCGGGCGGTCGAGGAAGCGCCGGAGCCCCTCCCGCACCCCGTCCGTCGGCACGGTGGCCGCGAAGCAGGCCGCCTCGACGGCGAGGCCCTCGTCGATCGGCAGGTTAATGCCACGGGTGACGGCCCGCAGGCAGGCGGACACCGCGGTCGGCGCGTGCCGGATGATCCGGTCGACCAGGCCCCGGGCCGCGTCGAGCAGTTCGCCGGCCGGGACGACGGCGTTGACCAGTCCGATCTCGGCGGCACGGGCGGCCGGGACCGGGTCCCCGGTCAGGATCAGCTCCAGGGCACAGCACCCGACCGCACGCACAGCCACCGCCCGCACGAGCCCGCCCGACGTCCTGCCCCGGTGCCCTACTCCCCCACACCGCCCCGCGCGGCCCGGGTGAACCGCGCGCCCCACTCCTCGACCAGGTCGAGCAGTTCGGGCGGGCCGAGGACGCGGAAGTCCGCGCCCAGCGAGCCGAGCGCCATGGCCGGCCAGTCCAGGGAGTCGGCGGTCATCTCCAGGTGGCAGCGCCCGGCGTCGACCTCCTCGACGGTGCCCCACCGGCCGACCCGTGCGCGGACGGTCGCGGCCGGGGCGTCCACCAGCGCCGCCACCCGGTACGGGCGCGGCACGCCGTTGAGACCGGCCCGGACGAACTCGGCGGCGTCGGCGGCGGGCAGCGAACGGGGCCCGAACCGGACGCCGCCGCCCTGCGGCGCGCTCAGCCGGTCGAGCCGGAAGGTGCGCCAGTCCTGCCGGTCGAGGTCGTAGGCGACCAGGTACCAGCGGCGGTGCAGGCACACCAGCCGGTGCGGTTCGACCTGCCGTTCGGCGTGCCGGCCGTCGGCGGAGGTGTAGGAGAAGCGCAGCCGCTCGGTGTCCCGGCAGGCCAGCGCGACCACGGTGAGCCGGTCCGGATCGACGCCCGGCCCGGCCGTGGCGCCCCCGCCGACGGGGACGGTCACCGCGCGCAGCGCCTCGACCCGGTGCCGCAGCCGGGCGGGCATCACCTGCACCACCTTGGCCAGCACCCGCACCGAGGCCTCGGCGATGCCCTCCACCGGGCTCTCCGCCGCGGCCTGGAGGCCCACGGCCAGGGCGACCGCCTCCTCGTCGTCGATCACCAGCGGGGGCAGGGCGGCGCCCGCGGCGAGTTGGTAGCCGCCGTCGACGCCGCGCTGCGCCTCCACGGGGTAGCCGAGTTCGCGCAGGCGGTCGATGTCGCGGCGCAGGGTGCGGATCGAGACCCCGAGCCGGTCGGCCAGTTCCTCGCCGGGCCAGTAACGGTGGGTCTGGAGCAAGGAGAGCAGTCGCAGCGTCCGGGTGCTGGTGTTCGCCATGACTCCGATCATCCCGGAATTCAGGCCAGAAAGTGGCCGCTATCGCGTTTAGCGTGGACCTTGTCCGAAGGAGCAGGAACCGAACGGAAGGCCACCACCATGACCAGCACCGCGACCCCGAACAACAGCACCACCACCGGCGAGCGCGCCGACCTGCTGGCGGCCCTGGCCAAGCAGCGGCACTTCCTGCGCTTCACCACCCGCGACCTCACCGACGAGCAGGCCGGCCTGCGGACCACCGTCAGCGCACTGTGCCTGGGCGGCCTGATCAAGCACGTGAGCGCGGTCGAGCGGTTCTGGGTGGCCTTCATCGTGGAAGGCCCGTCCGCCATGCCCGATTTCAGCAGCTTCACCGAGGCCGACTTCGCCCGCCGTGCGGACGAGTTCCGCCTGCTGCCCGGCGAGACGCTGGCCGGCGTCCTGGCCGAGTACGCCGAGGTGGCCCGCCGCACCGACGACCTGGTCGCCACCCTCCCCGATCTGGGCGCCACCCAGCCGCTGCCGAAGGCCCCCTGGTTCGAGGCCGACACCGAGTGGTCGGCCCGCCGGGTGCTGATGCACATCGTCGCCGAGAGCGCCCAGCACGCGGGCCACGCCGACATCATCCGCGAGGCCCTGGACGGCGCGAAGAGCATGGGCTGACGCCGGTGGACGGCCCGGGCGCCCGGGGCCTGTCCGGCGGATCCGCCGGACAGGCCCCGGGCCGCCCCTCCCCCTCGGCCGGTTGCCGGGGGCGGGTCAGCCCCGGCCGACGAAGGTGAACCCGGCCCCGGCGACCGCGCCACGGAGCACGGCGTCGTCGAGCGGTTGCGCGGACGCCACGGTGACGCGGCCGGTCGGCGCGTCGGCGCTGACCCCGGTGACGCCGGGGAGGGCGGCCAGCCCGGCGCTGACCGTCCTCTCGCAGTGGCCGCAGCTCATGCCGTCGACGGTGAGGACGGTGGTGATGGACATGGTGGTGCCTCCGGTGAGGTGAGGTGGGGTGGGGTGGGGTGGGCAAGCCCGGCCGGGCCCGCTCGGACGCGGCCGGTGATCAACGTGCACCACGACAGCGGAAAGCGCCGCCGACGCCGAGGGACACGCCGCACGGGTGGCACCTTCGAGTGGTTCCGGGAACCGATCGGTCCGCGCGACCGACGGGTCGTCACCGACCGACTGAACCGGTGGTCCGCTTTCGCCCGTTCCTCCCCATAACGCCCTTCCTTTCCGCGACCGAACCCCGTCCGAACCTGCCTGAACCCGTCCGAACTCCGCCTAGACTCGTCTGATCCCGACCGGACCCGCCCAGGAGCCCTTCACCGCCATGCCCACCCCGACGCCCCACACCTCCATACCCGGCGGGTCCACCGGACCCGACCCGACCACCGGAGCGAGGGCGCGCCTCGCGGCCGGGGGCAGCCGATGAAGAGGTTCACCGGATTCCGGCGCCTGCGGCTCTGGCACGGCGCGCTCGCCCTGGTGGCGGCCGGCGCCGTGACCGCCGGCCTGCTGTGGTGGCACCCGTGGGCCCCGGGCGAGGGGCAGAAGCCGATGCAGTTCACCACGGCCGCCGGCGGCTCACCCCGCTTCGGCACCGGCGAGCACCTGTACCGCTACAAGGTGCGGGCGGAGAACGGGATCGCCGAGAGCCCCGGGCAGTTCGCCGCCGAGGTCGACGCGGTCCTCGGGAACGTCCAGTACGGCTGGGCCGCCGGTGGCACCGCCTCCTTCCAGCGCATGCCCGCCGACCCGGTGGACTTCACCGTCTACCTGGCCACCCCGGAGACCACCGACCGGATCTGCGGCCAGTACGGCCTGGACACCGGCGGCACGGTGAACTGCGGCGTGGGCCACCAGGTCGTCATCAACCTCAAGCGCTGGACGGAGCTGTCGGAGTTCTACGTCGGCAAGCCCGAGCTCTACCACGCGCTCGCCGTCAACCACGAGGTCGGCCACATCCTCGGCAACGGCCACGTCGACTGCCCGGGCGCGGGCGCGCCGGCACCGGTGATGATGCAGCAGATCAAGGGCCTGCACGGCTGCGTCCCGAACGGCTGGCCCTACTCCGACACCGGCACCCTGCTCACCGGCCCGCCCGTCCAGGCCCCCACCTCCGCTCCCTGACGGCCCGCCCCTCCCGTCCGCGGCCGGCCGCCCGGCCGCCCGGCTGGCGTCAGGACCAGGCGGCCGGCAGCGGACGGGCGTGCAGTACGTCCAGCCGGGACACCGCCCGGGTCACGACCACATAGAGGCGGTGCAGGCCGCGCGGTTCGGCCTCGACGATGGCGGCGGGCTCCAGCACGATCACATGGTCGTACTCAAGTCCCTTGACCAGCGAGGCCGGTAGCACCGTGACCCGCGCCGAGGTGCCGACCTCCGCCGCCGACGCGGCCGCCACCCCGGCCTCCCGCAGTGCCGAGGCGGCCCCCGGGGCCTCCGCGTCCGCGGCGATGACCGCGATCGACCCCTCCCGCTCCAGCGCGCCGCGCACCGCCTCCACCACCGACCGCCCCGGATCGCCGACTTGACGTACCGTCAGTTCGCCGTCCTGGCGCAGCGAGCGGGCCGGCGGGACTCCCACGTCCAGCGCGGCGAGCAGTTGGTTGGCCAGGGCCAGCACGGCCGCCGGCACCCGGAAACCGGTGGTCAGCGGGACCACGGCCGCCTGCGGCTTGCCCAGGTGGGCCAGTTGCTCGGGCCAGCTGCGCGCCGACCACGGCGCGGTCGCCTGCGCGAGGTCGCCGAGGACGGTGAGCGAACCGAAGGCACTGCGGCGGGCGATCGCCCGGCACTGCATCGGCGAGAGGTCCTGCGCCTCGTCGACCACCACGTGGCCGAAGCCGGCCGGCCGCTCGATCAGCCCGGCCACCTCGTCGAGCAGCAGCAGGTCGTGCCCGGACCAGCGTGCGCTCTTCGGCGAGCGCGGCGGCCGGTGCCAGCGGATCGCCGCCTGCTCGGCCGGGGCGAGCAGGCCGTCCGCGGCCTCGGCCAGGACGGCGGGGTCACCGAGCAGGGCCGCCAGCACCGCCTCCGGGCGCAGCGCGGGCCACGCCGCGTCGAGGAAGGCCGCCACCGGCCGGCAGCGGCCGATCCTCGTCCGCCAGGCTCCACCCTTGATCCCGGACCGCCGCTCGGCCCGGTCCTGGAGTGCGGCCACCACCCGGGTGCGGAGGTTCTCCCGGCCGATCGCGTACGGCGCGTCCTGCTCGCGCAGTTCGGCGACCATCCGGTCCAGTTCGTCCGCCGGGACGCGCCAGCGGTAGGAGCCGTCCGGGACGACCAACGCCTCGGAGCCGGTCGCGCCGACCCGCCCGTACAGCGCCCGGCGCAGCACGGCCGCCATCCGGGCGTCCTGCTTGACCACGGCGGCCCGCTCGTCGTCGTCCGCCTGGACGGGGTGCGTGGCCACCAGGTCCTCGACGGTGCACTGGGCGATGTCGATCTCGCCGAGCGCGGGCAGGACTTCGGCGATGTAGCGCAGGAAGGTCGGGTTCGGGCCGACGACCAGCAGGCCACCGCGCTGGATCCGCTGGGGGAAGGTGTAGAGCAGGTAGGCGGCGCGGTGCAGGCCGACGGCGGTCTTGCCGCTGCCCGGCGCGCCCTGGACGCACACCGACTCGGCCAGCCCGCCGCGCACCAGCGCGTCCTGCTCGGGCTGGATGGTGGCGACGATGTCACGCATCGGCCCGGTCCGTGGGCGTTCGATCTCGGCGGTGAGGATGCCGCCGGCGCCTCGCCGCCCGCCCCGCGCCTCGGCGCGGCTCAGGTACTCGTCCTCCAGGCCGGTGAGGTCCTCGGGCGCGCCGGGGCTCGACGGCGCCCAGCCGAAGCGCCGTCGCCTCGCGAGGCCGAGCGGCCGGTCGGCGCTCGCCTGGTAGAACGCCCGGGAGACGGGGGCCCGCCAGTCGATCACCAGCGGCGGCGCGGCCGGGTCGGCCGAGATCCGGCGGCGGCCCACGTGGTAGCGCTGGCGCCGGTGGTCGCCGGTCTCCGGGGCGTCGTCGAAGTCGAGCCGGCCGAAGAACGCCGGGCTCTGCGGCAGTTCCCGCATCCGCCGGGCCCGGGTCCGCAGGTAGCGGCCGAGGGCCTCCGCGCCGGCACCGTCGCCGGAGACGTCCTCCGCGGCGACGACCTGGTGGTCCGCGTCCTCGACCTGCCGGGCCAGTGCCGCCCGGCAGGCCTCGACATGGGCCCGTTCGCCTTCCAGCTCCCCGTCGAGGCCGGCCGCCTTCCGCTCGCCGTCCGCGCGCCGGAGGTCTCCCGCCATCGCCGTACCCCTTTCCCCGTCACTTCCCTGCCACCGGTTCCGCCCGGCCGTGCGCCCGCAGCACGTACGCACGGAGCAGCATAACTGAACCCAGTTAAGAGAATGACCGAGTTGTGTTTTGGGCGGGTCCGGGGATCGACGGACGCCCGAGGCCTCCCCGGCCGCCCCTCCCGCGGGCGCCGACCTCGTCCTCGGTGCTCATCCGCGCATGCCGGAGCACGGATAATCCTGTATCGGACCAGGTCGTGGTCCTGATCGTGCTCATGGAGGAACAGCGTTGAACGGTATGCCCGCCGGAGAGAACCTCGACTACCGGCTGCTGCTGGATGCCGCGGCGGCGGCCGCGCGGGCGACCGGCGACCAAGGGCATGTCGCCGACTACATCCCGGCCCTCGCCACCGTCGACCCGGACGCCTTCGGCATGGCGGTGGCCACCGTCGACGGCGAGCTGTACGGGGTCGGGGACTGGGAGCAGCCGTTCTCCGTCCAGAGCGTCTCGAAGCTGTTCACCCTGGCACTGGCCCTGGCGTACGGCGGGGACACGGTCTGGCGCGGGGTGGGGCGGGAGCCGTCCGGCAATCCCTTCAACTCGCTGGTGCAGTTGGAGAGCGAGCACGGCATCCCGCGCAACCCGTTCATCAACGCCGGCGCGCTCGTGGTGACCGACCGCCTGCAGACCATGACGGGCGACGCCGCCGGGACGGTCCGCGAGTTCCTCCGCCGGGAGTCCGGCAACCCGCTGCTCGACACCGATCCGGTCGTGGCCGCGTCCGAGGCCGAGCACGGCCACCGCAACGCCGCCCTGGCCCACTTCATCGCCAGCCACGGCAACCTGGAGAACCCGGTCGAGACCGTCCTCGACCACTACTACGCGCACTGCGCGGTGTCCGCCAGCTGCCGGGACCTGGTCCTGGCCGGCTCCTTCCTGGCCCGCTACGGGGTGCGCACCGACGGCACCCGGCTGATGTCGCGCAGCGAGGCCAAGCGCGTCAACGCCGTCCTGCTCACCTGCGGCACCTACGACGCGGCAGGCGAGTTCGCCTTCCGGGTCGGGCTGCCGGGCAAGAGCGGCGTGGGCGGTGGCATCCTCGCCATACTGCCCGGGCGGGCCGCGGTCTGCGCCTGGGGCCCCCGGCTGGACCAGGCCGGCAACTCGGTGGCCGCGGTCACCGCCCTGGACGCCCTGACCACCCTCTCCGGCTGCTCGATCTTCTGACCTCCCGACGGCCTCCCGACGGCCTCCCGACGGCCTCCCGACCGCCGCCCCGCGCCCCGGCGCTCCGGCGTTCCGCGGGCTCCGCGCGTCGCACCCGGCCGTCGCCCAACTTGTGGCGTTGATCCGGCTGTTGGGCACCGACCGGCCGGTCGTCCATGGCATGCTCCAGGCGGGGGCGCCGATCGTGATGACGATCGGCCGGCCATGAGGAACACGACCAAGAGGAAAGTGGGGGTCCCGTCCCATGCGAACCGTCGTAGCAAGCTTGTTGGCCCTGGCCGGCGCGGCAGGGCTGGTGCTCAGTTCGTTCCAGCCCTGGTACGCCAAGAGCGATCCGAGGTCCGTACCGGTCGCCGACCTGTTCCGGGGCATGTCACCCACCCGCACCACGTCGACCGGCATGTCGATGTTCCTGCTCCTGGCCGTCGCCGCGGCGATCGCGGTGCTGGCGCTGCTGGTGCGCTCGCGCCCGGGCCTGCTCCTGGCCGCCGTGGTCGCGGTGGTCACCGGCGTGCTCTGGGTGTACCAGAAGGGACGGGAGGTGAAGCCGCTCTCGCTCGGGATCGGCGATCTGGAGAACGGCTTCTGGAACGCCTGCGGCGGCGTCCTGGTGCTCCTCCTCGCCCTGGCCGTGCTGCCACCCAAACGCTCCTGAGCATTCCCGCCTCCCGGCCCGGTCGCCCCCACGGCGGCCGGGCCGGAGTCGTTTCCGCCCGAGGTGACCCGCTCCCCATCACTCCCTAAAATCACCTTTACTTCACTCCTCACGGTGGTTTAAGGATAGATACCAACCTATCGAGCGAGCTGGAGTACGGCATGACCATCTACACCTCCGACGCGGGCGCCCGCGTCCTCGCCCAGGAGTACACCGCCCTCCTGGACCGCTGGCCCGTGCCCGCCGAACGGCTGCACGTCCCCACCCGCCAGGGTTCGACCTTCGTCCTGGCCTGCGGCCCCGAGGACGCGGCGCCCCTGGTCCTGCTGCACGGGTCCGGGGCGAACGCGGCGATGTGGGCGGACGACGCGGCCCTGTGGGCCCGGCACTTCCGCGTCTACGCCGTCGACGTGATCGGCGAGCCCGGCCTGAGCGCCCCCGTGCGCCCCGAACTGCACTCCGACGCGCACGCGCTGTGGCTGGACGACGTGCTGGACGCGCTGCGCGTCGAACGCGCCGCCTTCGTGGGGACGTCGCTGGGCGGGCTGCTGGCCCTCGACTACGCCATCCGCCGCCCGCAGCGGGTGGACCGGCTGGCGCTGCGCTGCCCCTGCGGGATCGGCCGCCAGAAACGGGGGGTCCTGGTCGCCGCACTGTTCGTGCTGCCGTTCGGGGACTGGGGGCGGCGCACGATGCTGGGGCTGGCCCTGGGCCCCGCCCCCACCACCGTCCCGCCCACGGCCGAGGAACGCGCCTTCGGCGAGTACGTGCTGCTCATCCACCAGCACTTCCGGCCGCGGCGGGAGAAGCTGCCGGTCGTCACCGACGACGACCTGGCGGGCCTGGAGATGCCGGTGCAGGTCACCATCGGTGGCCGCGACCGGCTCATCGACTCGCACGGCACCCGCCGCCGGCTCCAGCGGGCCGCCCCCCGGGTGTCGGTCACCTTCCTCCCCGAGGTCGGCCACCTGCTCAGGGACCAGACCCGGCCGGCCCTCGACTTCCTCCTCGCCGAGGAAGGCGGCCCGCCCCGGGCCTGAACGCGAGCGGCCCCGTGCTCCACCGCCCGTCGGGGCGAGGAGCACGGGGCCGTCGTACCGGGCCGGTTCGCACCGGGCCCGCACGAACCGGGTCAGGACCGCGCGGCGGACCTCACGGAGCGCGGATGACGGGCGGCGGCAGCGCCGGCAGGGCGGCGGCGCCCGCCACCGACGGCGCCCCGGGCGGAGCGGCGGGGACGCTCGACGACCGGATCGGGGATCGTCACGGGGATGCCGGTCGGAACGCGGGCGCCGGTGAGGCGGGCGAGTTCGTCGTCGTCGGAGTGGACGCGGGTGGCCGTGGGGGCGATCCCGGCGGTGGCCGCCAGCCGGGCCATCTGGCGGCGCTGGCTGGGCAGGACGAGGGTGACGACGGTGCCGGACTCGCCGGCCCGGGCGGTGCGGCCGCCCCGGTGGAGGTAGTCCTTGTGGTCGACCGGCGGGTCCAGGTTGACGACCAGGTCGAGGCCGTCGACGTGGATCCCCCGCGCGGCGACGTTGGTGGCGATCAGCGCGGTGACCTGGCCGGTGCGGAACTGCTCCAGGGTCCGGGTGCGCTGGGGCTGGGACTTGCCGCCGTGCAGGGCCGCGGCCTTCACCCCGTTGGCGAGCAGGTCATCGACCAGCGCGTCGGCACGGTCCCGGGTGTCGGTGAACATGATCACCCCGCCGTCCCGGGCCGCGATGCGGACGATCAGGGTGTTCTTGTCGTGGTTCTGCACATGCAGCACGTGGTGCTCCATGGTGGTGACCGCTCCGGCCGACGGATCCACCGAGTGGGTGACCGGGTCCTTGAGGAAGCGGCGCACCAGCCGGTCGACGTTGCGGTCCAGGGTCGCGGAGAAGAGCAGCGTCTGGCAGTCGGCGGAGACCTGGTCGAGCAGTTCGGTGACCTGCGGCAGGAAGCCGAGGTCGGCCATCTGGTCGGCCTCGTCCAGGACCGCGATGCCGACGTCGTCCAGTCGGCAGTGGCCGCGCTGGATCAGGTCCTTCAGCCGGCCGGGGGTGGCGACGACGACCTCGGCGCCCCGGTGCAGCACCTGGGACTGGCGGCCGATCGACATCCCGCCCACCACGGTCGCCATCCGCAGCCGCACCGAGTGCGCGTAGGGGGTGAGCGCCTCGGTGACCTGCTGCGCGAGCTCGCGGGTGGGGACCAGCACCAGGGCCAGCGGGCTGCCCGGCTCGGCCCTGCGGCCGGCGGCACGGGCGGCGGTGCGGGCCAGCACCGCGAGGCCGAAGGCGATGGTCTTGCCGGAGCCCGTCCGGCCCCGGCCGAGCACGTCACGGCCGGCCAGCGAGTTCGGCAGCGTGGTGGCCTGGATGGGGAACGGCGAGGTGACGCCCTGGCGGGTCAGCGTCTTCAACAGGGCCGCCGGCATGTCCAGTTCGTCGAACGACTCGACGGCGGGCAGGGCGGGGGTGGTGCTGACCGGGAGTTCGAACTCCTGCTGGGAGGAGCGGCCCTGGGCCCGGTTCGGGGCTCCGGTCCGGCGGTGCGGGCTGCGGTGCGACGGGCGATTCGAGCGGTTCATACGGAACCTTCCTCAAGACGGCACGTCGCGAGGAAGGCTCCGCTGCACGGGCGCGCGGAGATCACAAGAAACGGGCCGGAGATGTGCCGGGCGGGGCGCGGACGATGCGGCCGGGCGAGGCATGGACGGTGCAGCCGCCGGTGGGCGGGCGCCGGTGCGCGGTCGGCGCGACACGGCCCGCGCGGGACGGCGGACAACGGCCGAAGGCGGATCCACAGGGCCCGGTACGGCCGGGGCGGCCTGGCAGCCAGGACGACCGGAGGCGATTCGGGGGGTGGAACGGCCGAGGGGCCCGCACCGGGCGTAGTGCACGGTGCGGGCCCCTCGCTACCAGGCGAGTGCCGTGGCAGAGAACTACAGCGGGCGAATGTTCTCGGCCTGCGGGCCCTTCTGGCCCTGCGTGACGTCGAACTCGACCTTCTGGCCCTCGAGCAGCTCACGGAAGCCCTGGGCGTTGATGTTCGAGTAGTGGGCGAAGACGTCAGCGCCGCCGTCCTCCTGCTCGATGAAGCCGAAGCCCTTTTCCGCGTTGAACCACTTCACGGTACCAGTAGCCATAAAAAAATCTCCTTCGAGAGACTGTACGAAGTCCGCACCGTGCGGACCGTCGAGTCGCCGCGATGAGCACCCGCCGGGGAAAGAGCCGGAAAACAAAAAATGCGCCTGCAATACATCAGCAGGCGCACACAAAGTTCATGGGAACCACTACTGCAACTAAATCGACTGTAGCAGGCCCGGGCTCGTCGCGGTGGACATTCCGCGGCCGGTCCTTCCGGCCCCTCCCTCACGGGAGCGGCTCACCCGCCGACGGGCTCGGCAACGGGGGGTGCCGCCACGGCAGTTGGGTCACCGGCGGCGGGGCCCGGTCGGGCGGAGAATTTTTTCGGGCCGGGCGGGTCCGCCGAGCCAGGGCCGGCTGGTCGCGCCCTGTCACCCGGCGGGGTTCCGGCCCTCCGGAAGGGTCCGCTCCCCGGTTTTTCGGAGCATACTGATCGGGATGACGAAATCACCGGCAGTCCGGCGCCACCTGCCCACCAGTCCCTTCAAAGCCCCGGCCGAGGTGCCCCGCAAGCGGTTCGCCGCGGGCGACCGGGTCACCCACGACAAGCACGGCCTCGGCCGGGTCGTCGACGTCGAGGACGGCAGCGACATCGCGGTCCTCGTCGACTTCGGCTCCCGCCAGGAGCGACTCACCCCTCCGTACGCCGAGATGTGGAAGCTCTGACCCGGGGCTCCCCCCGGGACACCAGGGCCCGGGCCCCGGAACGATCCACGAGACCTTCCCCAGGACGCCGGACCGTG
Organism: Kitasatospora sp. NPDC091276; assembly: GCF_040684355.1. Lineage (NCBI taxonomy): Bacteria > Bacillati > Actinomycetota > Actinomycetes > Kitasatosporales > Streptomycetaceae > Kitasatospora > Kitasatospora sp. NPDC091276. Next base: position 85,310 of record NZ_JBFBFU010000033.1, read on the forward strand.
CGTAGGCCGTAGGACAGGCCGCGCGCACGGTCACGCGCCCGGCCTGCGCCGAACCGTGCACGAGGCCACCGAAGCCGGCGGCGGCGCAATAGTCTGGGTGCATGTCGAACTCTGATGAGCTCCTCGTTGACATCGCCGCCATGGTGGAGTCCGAGCACAGCAACCAGATGTCCTTGACCGTGGTCGTCCCCGGAGCGGTCATCACCGGCCGGCTCGCACCGATGGACCTCTGGTTCGAGCGGGTGTCGGAAGTCCTGCACACCTCGCAGCACTTGAAGCCGTTCGCCGCCCTCTTCTCCCCGCCCTCCGCCGGCGCGCCCGCACGGCCGACGCACCTGCACCTGCACCGGGCGCGGATCCTCCAGGGCGACTTCGGACTGCCCCACACCGGCGGCATGTACCGGATCGCCATCGAGGACGTGAGCAGTTGGACGGTGGGTGACCTCAGCTACTCCGACGCCTGACCTCCGACGGGCCCCGGGCGCCACACGGCCGCCCGGGGCCCTGTCCGTCCGCGGACACGGGCCCGCGCCGCGCCGTCAGCGGCCGGTGAGCGAGCGGAGTTCGGCGGCGTAGAGCTCGGCGGGGTCGAACCCCATGCCGGTGAAGTGGCCGGCGAGTTCGAGGGAGAGCACGCCGTGCAGCCGGGTCCAGACGGCGAGGGCCAGGCGGAGGACCGCCGGCGGGGCCGGGTGCTCCCCGGCCCAGGCCCGGTGTTCGGCGAGGTGGGCGTCGAACGGGGACGGCGGCACGGCCGGTGACCGCTCCGCCGGCGCCTGCTCGACGGGCGACTGTTCGGCGGCGCACGCATCGAGCAGGACGGCCATGATCTCGACGGAGATCCGGGTGGTGTCCTCGGGCGCCCGGTAGCCGGGCACGGGGGTGCCGTAGACGAGCAGGTACCGCTGGGGGTCGTCCAGGGCCCACCCGCGCAGGGTCTGCGCCAGCCCGGCCACGTCGGTGCCCGCGTCGGCGCGGGCCCGGAAGGCGTCGGCGAGGCTCCGGTAGGCGTCCCGGACGAGTTCGGTGATCAGCTCGTCGCGACTGGCGAAGTACCGGTAGAGGGCCGGGCCGCTCATGCCCATCCGCTTGGCGATGGCGTTGAGGGACAGCGCGGAGGCTCCGGCGGTGGCGATCTGCTCCCAGGCCCGTTCCTTGATCTCCTCCTGCACCTGGGCGCGGTAGCGCTCCCGGGGAGTCCTCACATCCGACGCGCCCATGGCCGCCTCCAGACCTCACGACGACGACATCACCATCTCGTTAGAGGCTATCACTCCCCCTCTTGACTCTCACCGATGCCTGCCGTTATAACTTCTAACGAAGGCAACAATATCTATCGAGAAGGAGGGCGTCATGGACACCGAACGCCTCGTCCAGGTCGTGCTGCCGGGCATCGTGGCGCCGGAGGGCCTGGAGATCCGGCACGGAGCCGTGCCGCGGGCCGGCCGGGGGCAGGTCCTGATCGCCATGGAGGCGAGCGGCGTCTCGTTCGCCGAGCAGCAGATGCGCCGCGGCCGGTACTACGACCAGCCGCCGTTCCCGTTCGTCCCCGGCTACGACCTGGTCGGCCGGGTGCGGGCCACCGGCGAGGGCGTCGACCCGGGGCTGGCCGGGCAGCGGGTGGCCGCGCTGATGAAGGTCGGCGGGTGGGCCAGCCACGTGACCGTCGACGCCGCCGACGCCGTGCCCGTCCCGGACGGCCTCACCGCAGCCGAGGCGGAGACCGTGGTGGTCAACGGCATCACGGCCTGGCAGCTGCTGCACCGCCGGGCACGGGTGCGCGCCGGGCAGCGGATCCTGGTGCACGGCGCCTCCGGCGGGGTGGGCTCCGTCCTGGTCCAGCTGGCGCGCGCGGCCGGCGTGCAGGTGATCGGCACGGCGTCCGCGCGGCACCACGACGCCCTGCGGGAGCTCGGCGCGACCCCGGTCGACTACCGCACGGAGGACGTGGCGGCCCGGGTCCGGGAGCTGGCGCCCGGCGGGGTGGACGCCGTGTTCGACCACGTCGGCGGGCGCAGCGTGATCGACTCCTGGCACCTGCTCGCCCCCGGCGGCACGCTCGTCGCCTACGGGAGCGCCTCCACCCGCGACGACACCGGCTCCAAGCAGTGGCCCGTGCTGAAGATCCTCGCCCGCACCTGGCTCTGGAACACCCTGCCCAACGGCCGCCGCGCCCACTTCTACAACATCTGGGCCGGCCGCGCCCTCGGCCGGGACCGCTTCCGCGCCCGCCTCCGGTCCGACCTCGCCCAGGTGTTCGCCGCCGTCGCCCGCGGTGACGTCACCGCCCGGATCGCCGCCCGGCTCCCGCTCGCCCGGGCGGCCGAGGCCCTGCGGCTGGCGGAGTCCGGGACCGTCAGCGGCAAGATCGTCCTGATTCCCTGACCCGCGGGGCACGGGGGCACGGGGCCCGGCAATGACTCGGCAATGACCCGGCAATGGTTCAGACCATTGACGGCCCGGACGGGGGCTTCTACGGTGTCAGCACCGACCTGACGCAGGCATGCCACGATCTTCGGCCGCGCCCCCACGCGCGCGCCCTACGTCGGGCGCACACTCCATCCACCCCCACGGAGGAGCACCATGCGCAAACGTCATCTCGCCGGCGCGGCCGCGGCCGCGATCGCGCTCCCGCTCGTGCTGGCCCTGCCCGCCCAGTCGCACGGCTACATCAACCTGCCGCCCAGCCGGTCCGCGCTCTGCGGAGCGGGCGGGGTGCCGTGGGACTGCGGCGACATCCAGTGGGAACCGCAGAGCGTCGAGGGCCCGAAGGGCTTCCCCGGCCGGGGCCCGGCCGACGGCACCATCTGCGCCGGCGGGGACGCCCGTTGGGCCCCGCTGGACGACCCGCGGAACGGCACCTGGCCGACCACCCGGGTGACGGCGGGCCAGCAGCTCACCTTCACCTGGTACATCGAGGCCCGGCACTCCACCACGAACTTCAGGTACTACCTCACCAAGCCCGGTTACGACGCCGGCCAGCCGATCACCCGGGCCAGCCTGGACCTCACCCCCTTCCTGACCGTCCCCTACAACGGCCGCCAGCCCGCCGCCACCACCACCCACACCGCGACCCTCCCCAGCGGTCGTACCGGGCACCAGGTGGTGGTGGCGGTCTGGGACGTCGCCGACACCGGCAACGCCTTCTACTCCTGCACCGACGTCCAGTTCTGACGGTCCTGACCGCTGCACCGTACTGACGGCCCCGGTCCCGGGGGCGCCCCCGCCCGCGCCGGCGGCGGGGGGCGCCGCCCCCGGCGCGCCCGCGGACGGCCACGGGG
>NZ_JBFBFU010000034.1:0-87833 GCF_040684355.1 Kitasatospora sp. NPDC091276
CTCCCGCAACCCAGCAAGATCACTACGCCTAACGCCCACGGTCCTCGCAACTCCCACAGATCGCGGGTGTTGCGAGGACCGTTAGAACCTAAGGATCATCCGATCGGACGGGGGCCTTCGCCGTGTCAGGCGGAGATCAGAAGCGGCGGGTGACCAGCGCCCGCTTCACTTCCTGGATCGCCTTGGTGACCTCGATGCCACGCGGGCAGGCCTCGGAGCAGTTGAAGGTGGTGCGGCAGCGCCACACGCCCTCACGGTCGTTGAGGATCTCCAGGCGCTGCTCGGCGCCCTCGTCGCGCGAGTCGAAGATGAAGCGGTGCGCGTTCACGATCGCGGCCGGGCCGAAGTACTGGCCGTCGTTCCAGAACACCGGGCAGGACGACGTGCACGCGGCGCACAGGATGCACTTGGTGGTGTCGTCGAAGCGCTCGCGGTCCTCGGCGGACTGCAGGCGCTCGCGGGTCGGGTCGTTCCCCTCGGTGATGAGGAACGGCATGACGTCCTTGTACGCCTGGAAGAACGGGTCCATGTCCACGACCAGGTCCTTGAGGACCGTGAGGCCCTTGATGGCCTCGATCGTGATCGGCTTCTCCGGGTTGACGTCCTTGATCAGGGTCTTGCACGCCAGCCGGTTGCGGCCGTTGATCCGCATGGCGTCGGAGCCGCAGATGCCGTGCGCGCAGGAACGGCGGTAGGTGAGGGTGCCGTCCTGCTCCCACTTGATCTTGTTGAGCGCGTCCAGGACGCGCTCCTTCGGGTCCAGCGTCAGCTGGTAGTCGACCCACACCGGGTCCGGGTGCTCCTCCGGGTTGAACCGGCGGATCCGGAAGGTGACGGTGATCAGCTCGACGCCGCCCGCCTCGACCGCGTCCAGAGCGGCCGAGTGCTTCTCCACGGTAGGAGTGCTCATCAGTACTTACGCTCCATCGGCTGGTAGCGGGTCGTGACGACCGGCTTGTAGTCGAGGCGGATGGAGGTGCTGCCGTCGGCGGCCACCTCCTGGTACGCCATGGTGTGCTGCATGAACTTCACGTCGTCACGGGTCGGGAAGTCCTCGCGGTAGTGGCCGCCGCGCGACTCCTCGCGGGCCAGCGCGGAGACGGCCAGCACCTCGGCCAGGTCGAGCAGGTTGCCCAGCTCGACGGCCTCCAGGAGGTCCGTGTTGTACCGGAAGCCCTTGTCCTGGATCGAGACGTTCTTGTAGCGCTCCTTCAGCGCGGCGATGTCCTCGACCGCCTGCTTCAGGGTGGCGCCGGTGCGGTACACCATCGCGTTGGCGTCCATGGTCTCCTGCAGCTCCTTGCGGATCTGCGCCACGGACTCGGTGCCGGCGGCCTCGCGCAGGCCGTCGACCAGGGTCTGGACCTTCTCGGCCGGGTTCTCGGGCAGCTCGACGAACTCGTGCACGTTGGCGTAGTCGGCGGCGGCGATGCCCGCGCGACGGCCGAACACGTTGATGTCCAGCAGCGAGTTGGTGCCCAGGCGGTTGGCGCCGTGCACGGACACGCAGGCGACCTCGCCGGCCGCGTACAGACCCGGGACGACGTCGGTGTTGTTGCGCAGCACCTCACCCTCGACGTTGGTCGGGATGCCGCCCATGGCGTAGTGCGCGGTGGGCTGGATCGGGATCGGGTCCGTGTAGGGCTCGATGCCGAGGTAGGTGCGGGCGAACTCGGTGATGTCCGGGAGCTTGGCGTCCAGCTGCTCCGGCGGCAGGTGGGTCAGGTCCAGGTAGACGTGGTCGCCGTCCGGACCGCAGCCGCGGCCTTCGCGGATCTCGGTGTAGATCGCGCGGGAGCAGACGTCACGGGACGCGAGGTCCTTCATGACGGGGGCGTAGCGCTCCATGAAGCGCTCGCCGTCCTTGTTGCGCAGGATGCCGCCCTCGCCGCGGGCGCCCTCGGTGAGCAGGATGCCCATGCGCCAGATGCCCGTCGGGTGGAACTGGAAGAACTCCATGTCCTCCAGCGGCAGGCCGCGGCGGTACACCAGGGCCTGGCCGTCACCGGTGAGGGTGTGGGCGTTGGAGGAGACCTTGAAGAACTTGCCGGTGCCGCCGGAGGCGAACACGACGGACTTGGCCTGGAAGACGTGGATCTCGCCGGTGGCCAGCTCGTAGGCGACGACGCCGGCCGTCTTGCCCTCGTTGATCAGCAGGTCGAGGACGTAGAACTCGTTGAAGAACTCGACGCCGTGCTTGACGCAGTTCTGGAACAGCGTCTGGAGGATCATGTGACCGGTGCGGTCGGCCGCGTAGCAGGAGCGGCGGACGGGGGCCTCACCGTGGTTGCGGGAGTGCCCGCCGAAGCGGCGCTGGTCGATCCGGCCCTGCTCGGTGCGGGAGAAGGGCAGGCCCATCTTCTCCAGGTCGAGGACGGCGTCGATGGCCTCCTTGCACATGATCTCGGCGGCGTCCTGGTCGACCAGGTAGTCACCACCCTTGACCGTGTCGAAGGTGTGCCACTCCCAGTTGTCCTCCTCGACGTTGGCGAGGGCGGCGCACATGCCGCCCTGGGCCGCGCCGGTGTGGGACCGGGTGGGGTAGAGCTTGGTCAGGACGGCGGTGCGGGTGCGCTGCGTCGACTCGATGGCCGCGCGCATGCCGGCGCCGCCGGCGCCGACGATGACGGTGTCGTACTGGTGAATCTGCATGGGGGTTCTAACTCGCCTCTGGCCTCTGCCGATTGCCGATTAGATGCTTTGTCGTCAGATGTTGGGGTCGAAGGTGAAGATCACCAGGGTGCCGAGCAGCACGGTGAAGACCGTGGCGGTACCCATGAGCCCCTTCAGCCAGAGCCGGGTCGAGTCCTTCTCGGCGTAGTCGTTGATGACCTGCCGCATGCCGTTGGCGCCGTGGAGCATGGCGAGCCAGAGCATCGTGAGGTCCCAGACCTGCCAGAACGGCGAGGCCCAGCGGCCGGCCACGAAGGCGAAGCCGATCTTGGAGACGCCGCCGTCGAGCACCAGCATGATCAGCAGGTGGCCGAGGATCAGGACCACGAGGACGATGCCGGACAGGCGCATGAAGAGCCAGGCCAGCATCTCGAAGTTGGTGCGGGTGCGGCGTGGGGTCTTCGGGGTCCGCTTGCGCGGCGGCTCGATGACGAACGCGTCGGCCGGGTTGCCGGTGCCGAGGCCCTTGCCGGTGTGCGCCTGCGCGGAGGGGACGACCAGCGCGTCGGAGTATTCCGTGGACATGTGTCAGCTCACTTCCCGAACCAGGAGATCAGCGTGTGCTGCAGGATCCCGTAGAAGGAGCCGGCCATCAGCACGACCCAGACCGCCACGACGGTCCAGAGCATCTGCTTCTGGTACTTCGGGCCCTTGGACCAGAAGTCCACGGCGACGACCCGCAGGCCGTTGAGGGCGTGGAACAGGATGGCGGCCACCAGGCCGTACTCCATCAGGTTCACGAGAGGAGTCTTGTACGTCTGAATGACGGTGTCGTACGCCTCGGGCGACACGCGCACCAGAGCGGTGTCCAGGACATGGGCGAACAGGAAGAAAAAGATGAGGACGCCGGTGACTCGATGAGCCACCCAGCTCCACATGCCTTCCCGGCCGCGGTACAGCGTTCCAGCCGGCACGGAAAAACCCTCCGGAAGCGATTGGGGGCTCGGCCGGCTTCGGTGTCGGTCAGCCCGGCCAGGTACGGTCCACCGGCCGCCAGCATCCTATCGACGCCGCGTCGCGAACCGCCTCCGGGGGTCTCAGGTGTGATCAATCAGGCACGACTGGCCTAGCCGGACGGGAACCGGCGGCACTTTGGTCGCTCTGGGTGACTGTCCGGCTGCGTTACGGTGGCGGCCCGCTCCGCCGCCGACACCCTGCCGAGGCCCCCGTGCCGCTTCGCCCCGTCCGACCGCCCGCCGCCGCCCTCGCGGCCCTGCTGATGCTCGCCACGGGCTGCACCGCGGCCGGCGGCTCCTCCGCGGACCGGGCCGGGCCCGGCCGCGAGCTGTCCGCGGCCGAGCTGCGGGCGGCCGCGGTGGCCGACGCCGACCTCGGGGCGGGCTACACGGTGACGGTGATGACGCCCGGCCACGGCGACACCGGGGCGGGCGCGGGGCGGGAGGTCGCGGACGTCCCGGCCTGCCAGCCGCTGCTGGACGCGGTGACCCCGGCCACCCCGGCCGCCTCGGCCTCGCCGGCCGCCCAGGCCCCGGGCTACCCGTACGCGGAGACGGACCTGAGCGTGGCCCGGGCCGCCGACCCCAGGGGCGGCGTGTACGGCGGGCTGCTCGGCTACCGGACGGGGCGGGCGGCCGTGCTCCAGGCGGAGCTGGAGAAGCTGTTCGGCCCGTGTGCCGCGTTCACCTCGATGGCCCCGGCGCCGCCGGCCGAGAAGCCGGGGAAGAAGGCGCCGATCCGGACCAGGCACCGGCTGAACCGTGAGGACACGCCCACCCCCGGGGGAGCGGACGCCGCGCTCGGATTCACCCTGACGAATGAATCGGGGAGCGCGGTGCTCTCGCAGCGTGCGGTGCTGGCCCGGATCGGGCCGGCGCTCGCGGTGTTCACCACCTTCGGGGTCGCCGCCGAGCCGGCCACCGCGCCGGACGAGGTGATCGTCCGGCAGCAGGTGGCCAAGCTGCGGGCCGCGCAGGCGAAGAAGGAGTAGCGGGCGGAGAGGGAGTGGGCGGGATGGGGGAGGAGTCGGCGGCTCAGCGCGCCCCGGCCTCCGAATGGGTGGCGACCAGGTGCTCCAGCCGGGTGAGGGAGATCCGGCGGAGCTCGTCCGCCGAGATCAGCCGCTCCTCGTCCGGGTCGTTGGCCAGCCGGGTGCGGATCGAGGAGAGCACGGTGTCGAGCATCTCCTCCGGGGCCACGCCCTCCAGGCAGACCACGAAGACGTGGCCGAACCTGGCCTCGTACGCGGCGTGGGCGGCCCGCAGCGCGGTGTGCGCGGCCTGGCTGCCCGGTGCCCGCATGCCGAGCAGCGGTTGCGGCATCCAGCTCTCGTCGGCGAGCGCCTCGGCGAGGTCGGCCGGGCGGAGGTCGTAGGAGGCCTCGCTGGCGGCGGCCAGCAGGGACTCTATGTCGGGGTAGGGCCGGTGCGCGGTGAGCCGCAGGGCCCAGCGGTGGCTGCCGCAGCAGGCCAGGAGGGCCTCCTCGGCGGCGCCGGCATCGGCTTCGTTGAAGCGGTGCAGCCCGAGGAGGGTCGGCTCGGAGCTTGGATCGAGCCGCTGTGGTGGGACGTCGCTGGCCAGCGGGTCCTCCTCGTGAGGGCGGGAAGGTGCCGGTGAAGTGGGGTGGGGTGAAGCAGCTGAAGTATGGGGGCTGCGGGCGGCGTCACGGCGCCGGTCGGGCAGCTCCTCAAAGGTAGTTGAGCGGTCATCAGTTGGGGAGGGCGCGCGCGGAATTCATCCGGACGAGCTATCAAGTTGTGACGTTGACATCTTTGTGTCAGCGCCCTCCCCACATTCATCCGCTAATCCGGCATCTGTTGACCCGGCACCCCCGCCTCAGGAGGGTGGCTCTGGCGAGGCTCGCCAGAGGCGTACGGGGTGGCCGGGTCGCCGGTGGATCCGACCGCCGTCAGCCGCGGTGGACCTTGTGGTTGGCGGCCTGGGCGCGGGGGCGGACGACCAGGAGGTCGATGTTGACGTGCGGGGGGCGGGTGACCGCCCAGGCCACGGTGTCGGCGATGTCCTCCGAGGTCAGCGGCTCGGCCACGCCGGCGTACACGGCCGCGGCCTTCTCCTCGTCGCCGCGGAAGCGGGTGACCGCGAAACCCTCGGACTTCACCATGCCGGGGGCGATCTCGATCACCCGGATCGGCTCCCCGCACAGCTCCAGGCGCAGCGTCGCCGCGATGGTGTGCGCGGCGTGCTTGGCCGCGACGTACCCGCCGCCGCCCTCGTACGCGGCCAGCGCGGCGGTCGAGGAGAGCACCAGCACGGTGCCGTCGCCGGTGGCCCGCAGGGCCGGCAGCAGCGCCTGCGTCACGTGCAGCACGCCGAGCACGTTCACCTCGTACATGGCCCGCCAGTCGGCCGGGTCGCCGTGCTCGACCGTCTCGGCGCCGATCGCCCCGCCGGCGTTGTTCACCAGCACGTCGACCCGGCCCACCTCGGCCGCGAAGGCGTCCACGGCGGCCCGGTCGGTGACGTCGAGCGTGACCGCCCTGGCCGAACCGCCCCCGTCGCCGATCTCCTTGGCCAGCGCCTCGATCCGCTCGGTCCGCCGGGCGGTCAGCACCACGTCGAAGCCCTCGGCCGCCAGCCGGCGGGCGGTCGCCGCGCCGATTCCGCTGCTGGCACCGGTGACCACGGCCACCTGCTGCTCGGTCATTGCCACTCCCTGGGGCTCATCCGGTCGTTCACCCGATCATCTCAACCGCGTCCGCGCCCGCGCCGACCGGTCCCGCTCCGGGTCCTGTCCTACATTGCGAGGACCGACCGATGCCCCCGCCGATCCCGTGGAGGGACCTCATGGCAGCCGAGCCGCGCCGCGCCGAGTCAGGCTTCCCGATCGAGCCGCTGTACGGCCCGGAGGCGCTGGCCGACTGGGATCCGGCGAGCAGGCTCGGCCGGCCGGGGGAGTACCCGTACACCCGGGGCGTCTACCCGACGATGTACGCCGGGCGGCCGTGGACGATGCGCCAGTACGCGGGCTTCGGCACCGCCGCCGAGTCCAACGCCCGCTACCGGCAGCTGATCGCGGGCGGCGGCACCGGCCTGTCGGTGGCCTTCGACCTTCCCACCCAGATGGGCTACGACTCGGACGCGCCGCTCGCCGCCGGGGAGGTGGGCAAGGTGGGCGTGGCCGTCGACAGCGTCGAGGACCTGGCCGTGCTGTTCGACGGCATCCCGCTGGGCGGGGTGTCCACCTCCATGACCATCAACGCGCCCGCCGCCCTGCTCCTGCTGCTCTACCAACTGGTCGGCGAGGCCCAGGGGGTGGCGCCGGCCCGGCTGACCGGCACGGTCCAGAACGACGTGCTGAAGGAGTACATCGCCCGGGGCACGTACATCTTCCCGCCGCAGCCCTCGCTGCGGCTGGTCGCGGACGTCTTCCGGTACTGCCGGGCGGAGATCCCGCGCTGGAACACCATCTCCATCTCCGGCTACCACATGGCCGAGGCCGGGGCGGATCCGGCGCAGGAGATCGCCTTCACGCTGGCCAACGGCATCGCCTACGTCCGTACCGCGATCGCCGCCGGGATGGCGGTGGACGACTTCGCCCCCCGGCTCTCGTTCTTCTTCGTGGCCCGGGTCACGCTGTTGGAGGAGGTGGCCAAGTTCCGTGCCGCCCGCCGGATCTGGGCCAGGGTGATGCGGGAGGAGTTCGGCGCGAAGGACCCGCGCTCGTGGATGCTGCGCTTCCACACCCAGACCGCCGGGGTGCAGCTCACCGCCCAGCAGCCCGAGCTGAACCTGGTCCGGGTCTCGGTGCAGGCGCTCGCCGCGGTGTTCGGCGGCACCCAGTCGCTGCACACCAACGGCTTCGACGAGGCGATCGCGCTGCCCACCGAGAAGGCCGCCCGGCTCGCCCTGCGTACCCAGCAGGTGCTCGCCCACGAGACCGACGTGACCGCCACCGCCGACCCGTTCGCCGGCTCGTACGCGGTCGAGTCGCTGACCGACGAGGTGGAGGCCGCCGCGCTGGCGCTGATGGCCCGGGTCGAGGAGCTGGGCGGCGCGGTGGCCGCGATCGAGCGGGGCTTCCAGAAGGCCGCGATCGAGCGCACCGCCTACCGGCTCCAGCAGGAGACCGACTCCGGCGAGCGGACGGTGGTCGGCGTCAACCGCTTCCGGCTGGACGCCGAGGAGCCGTACCGGCCGCTGCGGGTGGATCCGGCGGTCGAGCGGCAGCAGGTCGAGCGGCTGTCCCGGCTGCGCGCCGGGCGGGACCGCGTGGCCGTCGCCCGGGCGCTGGACGGGCTGCGCCGCACCGCGGAGGGGACGGGGAACGTGCTGTACCCGATGAAGGAGGCGCTGGCCGCGCGGGCCACCGTCGGCGAGGTCTGCGACGCCTTGCGGGAGGTGTGGGGCGTGTACGCCCCGGTGGAGCGCTTCTGACGTCACGTCAAGATTGGGGCGACCGTGACCGCCGCTCCGGGTGATCGTTGCACAGGGCAAGCAACCGGGGAAGGCGGCTGAAACGAGATGTCATACCCACCTGTTCGGCCGGTATGCGCCCATCCGGGGACTAGTTTTCCGGAAGTCGGGCCAAATCCCCCCAACAGGCCTACCCTTGTTGAGATGAACCGTCCTGAGCCCGCTCAGCCGGGCGCCACTCTGGCCACCGCCCGCCCCGCCGCCGAACTGCGCGCCCGGGTCCGGGGGCTGGAGTCCGAGCTGATCGCCTTCCGCCGTGACCTGCACCGGCACCCGGAGCTCGGCCGCCAGGAGTTCCGCACCACCGGCCTGCTCCGCGACCGGCTGGTGGCGGCCGGCCTGAGCCCCCGGGTGCTGCCCGGCGGCACCGGCCTGATCGTCGACGTCGTCCCGGCCGGCACCGCCCCCGGCGCCGAGTTCCTGGCCTTCCGCGCCGACATCGACGCGCTGCCGATCGACGACGCCAAGACCGACGTGCCGTACCGCTCGACCGTCCCCGGCCGGGCCCACGCCTGCGGCCACGACGTGCACACCGCGGTGGTGCTCGGCACCGCCCTGGTGCTGGCCGAGGCCGTCCGCACCGGCGAACTGCGCCGCCCCGTCCGGCTGGTGTTCCAGCCGGCCGAGGAGGTCCTGCCGGGCGGTGCGCTGGACGTGATCAAGGCCGGGGGGATGGACGGCGTCGGCCGGATCTTCGCGGTGCACTGCGACCCCAAGGTGGAGGTGGGCCGGATCGCCCTGCGCACCGGGGCGATCACCTCGGCCTGCGACCGCCTGGTGCTGCACCTGGACGGCCCCGGCGGGCACACCGCCCGCCCGCACCTGACCACCGATCTGGTGACCGCGGTCGCCCGGATGGCCGCCGACCTGCCGGGCGCGCTGGCCCGTCGGATGGACCCGCGCTGGGGCGTGAGCCTGGTCTGGGGCCGGATCGCCTCCGGCTCCGCGCCCAACGTCATCCCGCAGCACGCCGAACTGGAGGGCACCGTCCGCTGCCTGGAGCTGGACGGCTGGCGCGAGGCGCCCGACCTGCTGCACGAGCTGATCGCCAAGCTCGCCGAGACCTACCGGGCGAAGTGGACGCTGGACTACCACCGAGGGGTGCCGCCGGTGGTCAACGAGGCGGTCTCGGTCGCCCTGCTGGACGCGGCGATGACCGACCGGTTCGGCCGGGAGGGCGCGCGGGTGGTGGAGAGCACCGAGCAGAGCCTGGGCGGCGAGGACTTCTCCTGGTACCTGGAGCACGCCCCGGGCGCGCTGGCCCGGCTCGGCGTCCGCGCCCCCGGTGACACCACCGTCCGCGACCTGCACCAGGGCCGCTTCGACGCCGACGAGCGCGCGATCGGGATCGGCGTGGAACTGTTCGCGGCGCTCGCCCTGGACGAGCCGCGGGGCTGAGCTGCGGGACTGAGTCGCGGGACTGAGCTGCGGAAACCGAACGGCAGGACCGAGCCGCGGATACCGAACAGTAGGACTGGGCCGCGAGATTGAGCGGCGCACGCCGTCCCCGGACATCTCCTCGGGCACCGCGTGAACGCCCCCTCGGGCGACCTCCCGGACGACCGGCCGGCACCCCATCGCGGTGACCGGCCGGTTTACCGCCATCCGAGGTAATCGACCGGTTCCGTAGACTGAGCCGCAAAACCAGCTTTGGATCACCGTCGCGCACGGGAAATAGGGCCTCGGGAAGACCGTGAGACCACGGTTTGATAACAACCCGAATGCTCCGGCACCCCGTAACCCAACCGTGTTCTACGCGCGTTACGGTGGCGTCCGACCACGCTAATCAGGTGCGTGTGAGAAGGAGATACTCCCTTGCGCCGTTCAATGAAGCTCGCTGCGGTTGTGCTCTCGGGTTCCCTGGGCATGGCCTCGCTCGCCGCTTGCGGCGCAAAGAGCACTGACAGCAACACCTCCTCCGGTTCGGGCGACGGCTCGATCAAGGTCGGTATGGCCTACGACATCGGCGGCCGTGGCGACCAGTCGTTCAACGACTCCGCCGCCCGCGGTCTCGACAAGGCCAAGGCCGAGCTCGGCGTCGCGGTCACCGAGGCCGACGCCAAGACCGGTGAGGCCGAGGCTGACAAGGAGACCCGCCTCAAGAACCTGATCGACGGCGGTTACAAGACGATCATCGCGGTCGGCTTCGTCTACCAGCAGGCGGTCGACAAGGTCGCCAAGGACAACCCGAACGTCAAGTTCGCGATCATCGACTCGAACGACAAGGACCAGCCGTCCAACGTCACTTCGCTGGTCTTCGCCGAGCAGGAGGGTTCGTACCTCGCCGGCGTCGCCGCCGCGAACAAGTCGAAGTCCAAGCACGTCGGCTTCATCGGCGGTGTGCAGACCGAGCTGATCAAGAAGTTCGAGGCCGGTTACAAGGCGGGTGTGAAGTCCGTCGACGCGAACATCCAGGTCGAGACCACCTACCTGACCACGCCTCCGGACTTCACCGGCTTCAACTCGCCCGACAAGGGCAAGGAGGCCGCGCAGGGCCAGCTCGACAAGGGCGCGGACGTCATCTACGCCGCCGCCGGCTCCTCCGGCAACGGCGCCATCGAGGCCGTCGCCAACAAGCCGGGCGCCTACGCCATCGGCGTCGACTCCGACCAGGCCGCCCAGCCGGCCCTGGCGAAGTACAAGAACAGCATCCTCACCTCGATGGTGAAGAACGTCGACAACGCCGTCTTCTCCTACATCGAGTCGGTCAAGAAGGGCCAGCCGTTCACCGGCATCAAGCTCTTCGACCTGAAGGCCGAGGGCGTCTCGCTCGCCACCACCGGCGGCAAGCTCGACGACATCCAGGACAAGCTGAAGGCCGCCGCCACGGCGATCACCTCCGGCGCCACCACCGTCCCGACCGCGCCGGCCCAGTAAGGCCCGCGCGTCCCGGACGCACCAGCGACTGCCGCCTGCCCGGCAGCGCGACGAACGGCAGAGCATCACGGGAGGGGCCCGGCAGGGTGCGCTCAACGCGTACCCCCGGGCCCCGTCCCGTCCCCCCGTCTTCCCCTTGGCCCTCCCAGCGCAACGACGCGCCTCCAGACCACCAGGAGATCGCCATCACCGCATCCGACCCCGTCCCCCCGCGCGAGGACGGTACCCCCAGCGCGGGGACGGCGACATCGGCCGTCGAACTGCGCGGCATCACCAAGCGCTTCCCCGGTGTCGTGGCCAACCACGACATCAACCTCACCGTCCGCAGCGGTACCGTGCACGCCCTCATGGGTGAGAACGGCGCCGGCAAGTCGACGCTGATGAAGATCCTCTACGGCATGCAGAAGCCGGACGAGGGCACCATCGCGATCAACGGCGAGCCGTGCGAGTTCAACACCCCGGGCGACGCCATCTCCCGCGGCATCGGTATGGTCCACCAGCACTTCATGCTGGCCGACAACCTCACCGTGTGGGAGAACGTCGTCCTCGGCGGCGAGAAGCTCCACGGCATCGGCGCCAAGGCGAAGGCGAAGATCAAGGAGATCTCCGACCAGTACGGCCTGGGCGTGCGCCCGGACGCCCTGGTCGAGGACCTCGGCGTCGCCGACCGCCAGCGCGTCGAGATCCTCAAGGTGCTCTACCGCGGCGCCAAGATCCTGATCCTCGACGAGCCGACGGCCGTGCTCGTCCCGCAGGAGGTCGACGCGCTGTTCGACAACCTGCGCGAGCTCAAGTCCGAGGGCGTCACCGTCATCTTCATCTCGCACAAGCTGCACGAGGTGCTGGCGGTGGCCGACGCGATCAGCGTGATCCGGCGCGGCACCACGGTCGGCGACGCCGACCCGAAGGCCGTCACCGCCCGTCAGCTGGCCGAGATGATGGTCGGCGCCGAGCTGCCCTCCCCGGAGAGCCGCGAGTCGACCGTCACCACGACCGAGATGCTCGACGTCAAGGACCTGCGGATCGCCAAGACCGATGCCGAGGGCATCGAGCGGGTCGTCCTCGACGACATCTCGCTGCGCATCCACAAGGGCGAGATCCTCGGCATCGCCGGTGTCGAGGGCAACGGCCAGGCCGAACTGGTCGAGGCCATCATGGGCATGCTGCCGTTGGACGGCGGCACCGTCACCCTGGACGGCAAGGACCTCTCCGGCTCGCTCACCCGGGCCCGCCGCGAGGCCGGCATCGGCTACATCCCCGAGGACCGCCACAAGCACGGCCTGCTGCTGGAGGCCCCGCTCTGGGAGAACCGGATCCTCGGTCACGTCACCGAGGCGCCCAACTCCAAGGGCGTCCTGCTCGACCCGGGCGCCGCCCGCAAGGACACCTGGCGGATCGTCGAGGACTACGACGTCCGCACCCCGGGCATCGAGGTCACCGCGGCCTCCCTCTCCGGCGGCAACCAGCAGAAGCTGATCATCGGCCGCGAGATGAGCCACCAGCCCAAGCTGCTGATCGCCGCGCACCCCACCCGTGGTGTGGACGTCGGCGCGCAGGCGCAGATCTGGGAGCACATCCGGGTCGCCCAGCGGGCCGGTCTGGCCGTCCTGCTGATCTCCGCCGACCTGGACGAGCTGATCGGCCTGTCCGACACCATCCGGGTCATCTACCGCGGGCGCCTGGTCGCCGACGCCGACCCGGCCACCGTCACCGCCGAGGACCTCGGTACCGCCATGACGGGTGCCGCCAGCGGCCACCTCGAGTCCGATCCGGAGGCCGTCGAGCAGTTCCACGAGATCCTCGTGGAGGGCACCGAGGCCGAGTCCGACGCCGGCCCCACCGACACCGCCGACGACCCGCAGGCGGGGGAGTAACCCACATGACCAGTCCCAACACCGCCGCCAAGCGCAGCCTGGCGCAGCGGATCAGCGGTGAGCGGATCGTGCTCGCACTGGCGGCGCCGGTGCTCGCGGTCGTGCTCTCCATCGTGATCTGTTCCGTCCTGCTGGCGACTTCGGGCAAGAACCCGTTCGACGCGTGGAACGTGATGCTCACGTACGCCGGCAAGTCGGACGGCCAAGTGGGGATCCTCAACCGGTCCACCACGTACTACCTGGCCGCTGCTGCCGCCGCCTTCGGGTTCCGGATGAACCTGTTCAACATCGGCGTCGAGGGCCAGTACAAGGTCGCGGCGCTGTTCGCGGCCTTCGTCGGTGCCAAGGTCGACCTGCCGGCGATCATCCAGATCCCGCTGCTGCTGGTCACCGCCATGCTGGTCGGCGGCCTGTACGCGAGCATCGCCGGTCTGCTGAAGGTCTACCGCGGGGTCAGCGAGGTCATCTCGACCATCATGCTGAACTCGATCTCGATCGCGGTCGTCGGCCTGCTGCTCGTCCCCGGCATCTTCGCGCCGAAGACGAGCGCCACCAGCAACTCGATCCAGACCGACCCGATCTCGCAGTCCAGCCACTTCTTCACGATGGAGACGGCGGGTGGCCCGCTCTGGGGCTTCATCTTCATCGCCGCCCTGGTCGGCGTGGTGTTCCAGTTCGCGCTGACCCGCACCCGCTTCGGCTTCGATCTGCGCGCCACCGGCCGCTCGGAGTCGGCCGCGACCGCGTCCGGCGTGAACGTCAAGCGCATGGTGATCATCTCGATGGCGGTCTCCGGCGCGATCGCCGGTCTGATCGGCATGCCCGAGCTGGTGCAGAACTCGTTCTACTACGGCCAGAGCTTCCAGCCCGGTCTGGGCTTCCTCGGCATCTCGATCGCCCTGCTGGGCCGCAACAGCCCGATCGGCATGGCCTTCGCGGCCCTGCTGTTCGCGTTCCTGGACACCACCGGCTCCCAGCTGCCGCTCCAGGGCGGCTTCCCCTTCGAGATCGTCGACGTCATGAAGGGCACCATCGTCATCTGCGTCGTCGTCGCCTACGAGCTGGTGCGCCGCTACGGCCTGAAGCGCCAGCAGCAGAAGGTCGGCGCCCAGCTCGCCGCCCAGCTCGCGGCTCAGCTCGCGGCCACTGAGAAGAAGGAGGTGTCCGCATGAGCACGGCTACCGCCGCGCGTCCGAAGGCGCCGGGCGCGCCCACCAAGAAGCGCAAGATGTCCTGGCCGGTGGTGCTGCTGCTGATCGCGGGCGCCCTGGTCCTGTTCTCCGCCGTGGGCATGGCCACCGGCAACCACGCGCTGACCTCCTCCGGTCAGATCACCGCCGCGCTCAGCGCCGCCGTGCCGATCGGCATGGCCGGTCTGGGCGGTCTGTGGTCCGAGCGGGCCGGCGTGGTCAACATCGGCCTCGAAGGCATGATGGTCGCCGGCACCTTCTGCGGTGCCTGGGCCGGCTACCTGGTCAACCCGTGGGTCGGCCTGCTGGCCGGCATGCTCGGCGGCGCGCTCGGCGGTCTGCTGCACGCGCTCGTGACCGTCACCTTCGGCGTCGACCACATCGTCTCCGGCGTCGGCATCAACCTGCTGATCCCCGGCATCTGCGCGTACGTCAACCGGATCTACTACAAGGACTACATCGCGGTCGGCGCGGGTGCGAACCAGTCGCCGCCGGCGGATCCGCTGCCGTACATCACCGTCCCCGGGCTGTCCTCGTGGCTGTCCGACATCGAGAAGCACCACTGGTTCCTGGTCTCGGACGTGGCCGGCGTGGTCGGCGGCCTGGTCACCAACATCTCGGTGGTCGTGCTGGTGGCCGGCGCGATGATCGTGGTCAGCTACTTCGTGCTCTGGCGCACGGTGTTCGGCCT
The DNA here is from genome assembly GCF_040684355.1 of Kitasatospora sp. NPDC091276. Lineage (NCBI taxonomy): Bacteria > Bacillati > Actinomycetota > Actinomycetes > Kitasatosporales > Streptomycetaceae > Kitasatospora > Kitasatospora sp. NPDC091276. The sequence continues at coordinate 14,696 of NZ_JBFBFU010000034.1, forward strand.
GCGGCTGCGCTCCTGCGGTGAGAACCCGACCGCCGCCGAGTCGCTGGGCGTCAACGTCTACAAGTACAAGTACCTCGCGGTCATCGCCTCCGGCGCCTTCGCCGGCCTCGGCGGCGCGTACCTCTCGCTGGTCGCGGCGCACTTCTACAAGGACGGCCAGACCCTCGGCCGCGGCTTCATCGGCCTCGCCGCGATGATCTTCGGCAACTGGATGCCGGGCGGCCTCGCCATGGGCGCCGGCCTGTTCGGCTTCACCGACAGCCTCCAGCTGCGCGACCCGGAGTCGGTGCACGTGCTGATCCTGACCGTCGCCATCGCGATGGCGCTGCTCGCGCTCTGGCAGCTGTACCGGCGCAAGTTCACCGGTGCGGCGATCTCCTTCGTGGTCGCCGGCGGTCTCGGCGCCTGGTACGCGCTCACCGACGAGGTGCAGCGCCCGCTGATCGTCGCCACGCCGTACGTGATCACCCTGGTGGTGCTCTCGCTGGCCTCCCAGCGGCTGCGCATGCCGAAGGCCGACGGCCAGATCTACCGCAAGGGCCAGGGCAAGTGACGGCGCCTGCGGCGTCGGCCGCGATCGACTGGGAGCGGCTGCGCGCGGCCGCGCGCGAGGCGATGACCCACGCGTACGCCCCGTACAGCAAGTTCCCGGTCGGCGCGGCCGCGCTGGTGGACGACGGGCGGCTGGTCACCGGCTGCAACGTCGAGAACGCCTCGTACGGGCTCGGGCTGTGCGCCGAGTGCGGGCTGGTGTCCGCGCTGCACGCCACCGGCGGCGGCCGGCTGACGGCCTTCACCTGCGTCGACGGCGCGGGCGAACTGCTGATGCCGTGCGGGCGCTGCCGCCAGCTGCTCTACGAGCACGGCGGGCCGGAACTGCTGATCGAGCTGCCCTCCGGGATCCGCCCGATGAGTGAGGTCCTGCCCGACGCGTTCGGGCCGGAACGGCTCTAGCTTCGACAATTGTTACGCGCGTAGAGTGTCGCGAGTGGGCCGGAACCCGGTCATCTCGCGACACTCTTCGCTTTTGAAACCCCTCTTGGAGCACGCATGGACGCCATCTCCGTCATCAGGACCAAGCGCGACAGCGGAGAGCTGAGCGACGCTCAGATCGACTGGGTCATCGACGCCTACACCCGCGGCGAGGTCGCCGACGAGCAGATGTCCGCCCTGGCCATGGCGATCCTGCTGAACGGCATGAAGCCGCACGAGATCAGCCGCTGGACCGACGCGATGATCCGCTCCGGCGTCCGGATGGACTTCTCCTCGCTGCCGCTGCCCACCAGTGACAAGCACTCCACCGGCGGCGTCGGCGACAAGATCACCCTCCCGCTCGCCCCGCTCGTCGCCGCCTGCGGCGCCGCCGTCCCGCAGCTCTCCGGCCGCGGCCTCGGCCACACCGGCGGCACCCTCGACAAGCTGGAGTCCATCCCCGGCTGGCGCGCCCTGCTCTCCAACGAGGAGATGCTCGACGTCCTGCGCACCACCGGCGCGGTCATCTGCGCCGCCGGTGACGGCCTCGCGCCCGCCGACAAGAAGCTCTACGCGCTGCGCGACGTCACCGGCACCGTCGAGGCCATCCCGCTGATCGCCTCCTCGATCATGTCCAAGAAGATCGCCGAAGGCACCGGCGCCCTGGTCCTGGACGTCAAGGTCGGCTCCGGCGCCTTCATGAAGAACCTCGACGACGCCCGCGAACTCGCCCGCACCATGGTCGGCCTGGGCACCAGCGCCGGTGTGAACACCGTCGCCCTGCTCACCGACATGTCCACCCCGCTCGGCCTCACCGCCGGCAACGCGCTGGAGGTCCGCGAGTCGATCGAGGTGCTGGCCGGCGGCGGCCCCGCTGACGTCGTCGAGCTCACCCTCGCCCTCGCCCGCGAGATGCTCGCCGCGGCCGGCGTGCACGGCAAGGACCCGGCCGACGCGCTGCGCGACGGCTCCGCGATGGACCACTGGCGCCGCATGATCGCCGCCCAGGGCGGCGACGTCGACGCCCCGCTCCCGGTCGCCCGCGAGCAGCACGTCATCCCGGCGCCCGCCTCCGGCGTCCTCACCGAGCTCGACGCCTACGCCGTCGGCGTCTGCGCCTGGCGCCTCGGCGCCGGCCGCGCCCGCAAGGAGGACCCGGTCCAGGCCGGCGCCGGCGTCGAGATGCACGCCAAGCCCGGCGACACCGTCGTGGCCGGCCAGCCCCTGCTGACCCTGCACACCGACACCCCCGAGCGCTACGACTACGCCATCGAGGCGCTGGCCGGCGGCATCGCGGTCTCCCCGGCCGGCACGGCCTTCACCCCGAACCCGATCGTCCTCGACCGCATCGCGTAGTCATGCGATTGCCCTTCATGCGGCAGCGTGCCGGCTGCATGAAGGACCGACGAGGAGCCCGTACCCGGTCTGCCGGGTGCGGGCTCCTTCCGTGTGCTCGGGCCCGGTCGGCCGGTGCCCTGCGGATGCGGGTTCAGGCGTAGGTCCGCAGGACGCTGGTGTCGAGCGTCCAGGGGCCGACGGCGATCTCGTCGCCGAAGACGAAGTCCTTGCGGCGGGTGTAGCCGGGCTCGTCGTGGACGATGCCGGTGCCCTTGCGGGGATCGACCAGGAGGTACAACGGGATGCCCATGGCCGAGTAGTCGCGGACCTTGTCGTGGTAGTCGTTCTCGGGGTTGGACTTGGAGACGATTTCCACGACGAGAAGGATCTCGTGGGGGAGGAACGCCGGGTCGTCGTCGTCCAGGGCCGCGTCGGGGAACACCATCAGGTCGGGATTCCGGAGCCGACCGAGGCCGACGTCCTCCAGATCCGCGCCGCCGTGGGCGATGTAGCCGGGGTGGGTCTGCGGTAGCTGGGCATTGAGCTGGTGGGCCAGGCGGATGACGGCGAGCTCGTGACGTTTCACGGGTGACGTCATCATGACGATCTCGCCGTCGGCGATCTCGATCTTTCCTGTCCCCGGCACCTTCGGCAGCTGATCCGCGATCTCGCGCAACCGGGCGTACACAGCAGGATCGACGCTCATGTCCCGGAGCGTATCGGCGGCGACTGTCAGGCGTCCGCGACCGCTCGCCGGGCCGCGTGGGCCCGGTGGGTGGCGTAGAGGGTGACGGCGGCGGCGAGGGTCATGGCGGTGAGGCCGACGGTGGCGGCGCCGGGCCAGCCGGTGGCGTGGTAGGCGTCGGCACCCAGGGTGCCGCCGAGGCTGTTGCCGAGGTAGTAGGCGATCAGGTAGAGGGCGGAGGCCTGGGCGCGGCCCTCGGTGGCGGTGCGGCCGACCGCGGAGGAGGCGGTGGCGTGGCCGGCGAAGAAGCCGGCGGTGATCAGGACCAGGCCGAGCAGGGCGCAGACCAGGGACTCGGTGAGGGAGAGCAGCAGCCCGGCGGCGGTCACGCCGATGGAGACGTAGAGCGCGCCGCGGCGGCCGAGCCGGGCGGCGAGGCGGCCGGCGGCGGCGGAGGTGCCGGTGCCGACCAGGTAGACGACGAAGATCGAGGCGGCGACGGACTCGGGCAGGTGGAACGGCGCCGAGATCAGCCGGTAGCCGACGGTGTTGTAGACCGCGCCGAACACGGCCATGAACAGCAGTCCGAGCGCGTACAGCCGCACCAGCAGCGGGTTGCGCAGGTGCCGGCCGACGGTGCGGGCCAGGGCGCGGGCGTCCACCGGGGCCGGGGTGAAGTGCCGGGCGGCGGGGATCAGCAGCCGGAAGGCGAGCGCGGCGAGCAGGGCGAGGGCGGCGGAGGCGGCGAGGCCCCAGCGCCAGCCGAAGGCCGCGGCGGTCCAGCCGGAGAGCAGTCGGCCGCCCATGCCGCCGATGCTGTTGCCGGCCACGTACAGGCCCATCGCGGAGGCCAGGGCGCTGGGGTGGACCTCCTCGGCGAGGTAGGCCATGGCGGTGGCGGGCAGCCCGGCCAGCGCGGCGCCCTGGAGGACGCGCAGCACGACGAGGGTGGTGAGGTCGGGCGCGAGCGGCAGGGCGAGGGCGAGGGTGGCGGCGGCGAGGGTGGAGGCCGTCATCACGGCGGTGCGGCCGTACCGGTCGGACAGGGCGCTGGCGGGGAGCAGGGCGAGCGCGAGTCCGAGGGTGGCGGCGGAGGCCGTCCAGCTGGCCTGGCCGGGGGTGAGGTCGAGGTCGGCCGAGAGGATCGGCAGCAGGCCCTGGGTGGAGTAGAGCAGGACGAAGGTCGCGACTCCGGCGGCGAACAGGGCGAGGTTGGCGCGGCGGAAGGCGCGCTGGCCGGGGCGGTGGCGGTCGTCGTGCGAGGGGGCGGGGGCGGGGGCATCCGGGGTGGTCACGGATGCCCTGGTATCGGCGGGCTGCATGTCGTCGACGGTAGGCGCGCCGCGGTTGATGCGTCCAATGCATGAACGGTGGATGATCGATGCGTTGTCGTATGAGTCGAGGTGGTGGCGGGATGGCCGGGGCGGACCGGGCGGACGTGACGGACGGCACGGAGCCGCGGTACCGGGTGGCGGAGTTGGGGCCGGACGAGCCGGCGGTGCTGCTGGCGCCCCGGCTGGCCCAGTTCGCGGCGGTGGCCCGGCTGGAGCACGTGACGCGGGCGGCCGCGCTGCTCGGGGTGCCGCAGCCGACGCTGTCGCGGGCGGTGGCCCGGCTGGAGGAGGAGCTGGGGGTGGACCTGCTGGCCCGTCAGGGCCGGACGGTCCGGCTGACCAGGGCCGGCCGGCTGCTGTTGGCCTCGGTGGAGCGGGCGCTGGCGGAGGTCGAGCGGGGGGCGGAGGCGGCCCGGGCGGAGGCCGATCCGGCGGCCGGGCGGGTGGCGTTCGGCTTCCTGCACACGATGGGGACGGACGCGGTGCCGGCGCTGCTGCGGGGGTTCCGGGCTGGGCATCCGCAGGTCCGGTTCCAGCTGGTGCAGGACTACGTCGGGGCGATGCTGGAGCGGTTGCGGGCGGGGGAGTTGGACCTCTGCCTGGTCGCGCCGCTGCCGGACGATCCGGCCTTCACGGCCCGCCCGCTGGACGAGCAGCGGCTGCACCTGGTCGTCCCGGCGGACCACCGGCTGGCGGGCCGGCGGCGGATCCGGCTGGCGGAGGTGGCCGAGGAGCCGTTCGTCGGGCTGGAGCAGGGGTACGGGCTGCGCGCGATCACGGACGGCTTCTGCGCGCAGGCCGGGTTCGTGCCGCGGCTGGCCTTCGAGGGGGAGGAGGCGGAGACGCTGCGCGGGCTGGTCGCGGCCGGGCTGGGGGTGGCGCTGCTGCCGCCGGCGCTGGTGCCGCGGCCGGGGGTGGTGGAGCTGGAGGTGACGGCGCCGCGCACCCGGCGGGCGATCGGGCTGGCCTGGGCGGCGGGGCGGCCGCTGACTCCGCCGGTGGCGGCGTTCCGGGACTTCGTGCTGTCCCGGCGGGGCCGGTTGCTGCAGCACGACTGAGCCGCAACGGGGCCGCAACCGGTCCGAAGGTGCCGCGGATGGCCCGGGCGGTGGAATTCCCGGTGGACTTTCGCCGAACCGGCCGCGTCAACAGTGGTGGGTCTACGCGCGTAGGGGCTATATTTCCGCAATGGAGAAGCAGATCCCTGTCACCGCCGCGGGCGCCGGCCCGCGCATCCCCACCCCCGACCAGATCCGCCGCGCGCCGAAGGTGCTGCTGCACGACCACCTCGACGGCGGGCTGCGCCCGGAGACGGTCGTCGAGCTGGCCGCCGCGGTCGGCTACGAGGGCCTTCCGACCACCGACGCCAAGGAGCTCGGCGAGTGGTTCCGCGAGGCCGCCGACTCCGGCTCGCTGGTCCGCTACCTGGAGACCTTCGCGCACACCTGCGCCGTGATGCAGACCCGCGAGGCCCTGATCAAGGTCGCCGCCGACTGCGCCGAGGACCTGGCCGCCGACGGCGTCGTGTACGCCGAGGTCCGCTACGCCCCCGAGCAGCACCTGGAGGCCGGCCTGTCCCTGGACGAGGTCGTCCGGGCCGTGAACGAGGGCTTCCGCCTCGGCGAGGCCAACGCCCGCGCGGCCGGCCACCGGATCCGGGTCGGCACCCTGCTGACCGCGATGCGGCACGCCGCCCGCTCCACCGAGATCGCCGAACTGGCCAACCGCCACCGGGACCAGGGCGTCGTCGGCTTCGACATCGCCGGTGCCGAGGCGGGCCACCCGCCCACCCGCCACCAGGCCGCCTTCGACTACCTCAAGGGCGAGAACAACCACTTCACCATCCACGCGGGCGAGGCCTTCGGCCTGCCGTCGATCTGGGAGGCCCTGCAGTGCTGCGGCGCCGACCGGCTCGGCCACGGTGTGCGGATCGTCGACGACATCACGGTGGCCGAGGACGGCAGCGTCGAGCTCGGCCGGCTGGCCGCGTACGTGCGCGACAAGCGCATCCCGCTGGAGATGTGCCCGACCTCCAACCTCCAGACCGCGGCGGCCACTTCGTACGCCGAGCACCCGATCGGGCTGCTCAGCCGGCTGAAGTTCCGGGTCACCGTGAACACCGACAACCGGCTGATGAGCGGCACCAGCATGAGCCGCGAGTTCGGGCACCTGGTGGAGGCCTTCGGCTACACGCTGGGGGACATGGAGTGGTTCACGGTGAACGCGATGAAGTCCGCGTTCCTGCCGTTCGACGAGCGGCTGGCGATGATCAACGACGTGATCAAGCCGGGGTACGCCGAACTGAAGGCGGAGTGGCTGTTCAGCTCGGGCACCGGCGACAGCTGAGCGGCCCGGCCCGTTCGAATGGTCGGGTGAACGCCCATGTCCCGAAAGGGAGTTGGCGTTCATCCGACTACTCACTCGGGTGAGTGAACGCCCTTTGGTCCTCGCGCGGCCCACTCACTACGGTGTGCCCGTCCATGCTGACAGGCCGTGGCGGCGGAAGCCCGTCCGCCCCGTCCCGATGTCGGCCACCGACGACGACCCAAGGGACGAACCATGAAGCAGGCTCTCAAGGCCGCCGGCACCGCGGCGCTCGGCATCGCCATCGCGGCGGTGGGCGCCGGTACCGCCGCCGCCGCCCCCGCGCCCGGCGGCCTCGGGCTGCCCACCGGCGCGGTCACGAACCCCGCGGTGACCGGCGCGGTCACCGACACCGCCGCCAAGCTGCCCGGCGGCGACAAGGTCACCGGCACGCTCGGCACCCTCACCCCGGCCGCCGGCCAGGCGGCGCCCGCACCGGCCGCCGAGGCCGGTGCCGCCACGCGTGGCGCCATCCCGACCATCCCGGGCGTCGACAAGACCCCCATCGGCGGGCTGACCCACACCCTGCCGCTGCCGGGCCTGACCGGCTGACCTGGCCGCCGGCACGGCGACGGGCCGTCCGCCCCGGTGATCCCGGGAGCGGGCGGCCCGCCGTCGTACCGGGCCCGGCGCGACGGCGCCGGGCTTACGGCTCCCGGGCTTACGGCTCCTGGGGGAGCAGCACCCAGAGGGCCAGGTAGACCAGGCACTGGAGCCCGGGCAGGATGATCGAGATCAGGAAGATCAGTCGCACGGTCCACGGCGTCACGCCGTAGCGCTCGGCAAGCCCGGCGCAGACGCCGGCGATGACGCGGTTGTGACGGGGACGGGCGAGACGGGCGCTCATGGGTCAACTCCGTGTCGTGGCACCCGATCCGGCCGATCCGGCGGGCTTAATTTCCACTCTCCGCCACCGCGCTCCCGGAAACGTCCACCTGGCAGTCGATTCGCCACCCCGCCGACTCGCCGGTGAGGCGTAGCCGGGTGTCGGGGTCCGTCTCAGGGTCGCCCGGAGTGCGGATGCCCCAGGTGGCGCCCGCCCGGCGGCGGGAAAGCCCGTTGCGGTCCGGTGGCGGGCCGTTCTAGCCTCTCCGGCAACACGTCGAGGGAGACGAGTACCTCCGGGCCCCGTGGGCCGAGAGAGCCGCCGGCAGCTGTGAAGGCGGCCCCGCGCCCCGGAGCGAAGACACTCCCGAGTGCGGGGAGGAAATGCCCCGCCGGTCGGCCCCCGTCAACGGGCCGCAATGAGGCCGCCGCCCGCGCGGGCGGCGGCGAAAGTGCGGTGGCACCGCGAGTTGCCCTTCTCGCCCGCACTCCGAAGGGATCACCACGACGCCCCTGGAGGGCCGCGATGATCCACCCGACGACCCGTGTCCTGGCCGCCGAACTACCCGGCCACGTCGGCGAATCCGTAGAGATCAGCGGCTGGCTGCACCGCCGCCGCGCACTCAAGTCCGTCACCTTCCTGGTGATCCGGGACCGCTCCGGACCGGCCCAGGTGGTCGCCACCGGCGCCGGTCCCGACCTGCCGGAGGAGACCGTCCTGCGGATCCGCGGCACCGTCACCGCCAACCCGCAGGCGCCGGCCGGCGTCGAGCTGACCTCGCCCACCGTCGAGGTCCTGTCCAGCCTCGCCGAGGCGCCCCCGTTCAGCCTGTTCCGGCCGACCGTCGAGGCCGCCCTCCCGGTGATCCTCGACGGCGCTCCCGTCACCCTCCGCCACCCGCGCCTGTCCGCCCTGCACCGGATCGCGGCGGCCTCGGTGGGCGGGTTCCGGGCCACCCTCGACGGCCTGGGCTTCACCGAGATCCAGACCCCGAAGGTGGTCTCCTCGGCCACCGAGTCCGGGGCGGACGTCTTCGCGCTGGACTGGTTCGGCCGCCCCGCCTACCTCGCGCAGTCGCCGCAGTTCTTCAAGCAGGCGATGGTCGGGGTGTTCGAGCGGGTCTACGAGACCGGGCCGGTGTTCCGGGCCGAACCGCACGACACCGCGCGGCACTTGGCGCAGTACACCAGCCTCGACGCGGAGCTCGGCTTCATCACCGACCACCGCGAGGTGATGGCCGTGCTGCGCGAGGTGGTCGCCGGGATGGTCGCCTCGGTGGCCGAGCGGGCCGGCGCCGCCGTCGACCTGCTGGAGGTGAAGCCGCCCGAGGTCCCGGCGGAGATCCCGCAGCTCCACTTCGCCGAGGCGATGCGGCTGTTGGGCGTCGACGAGCCGGACCTCGCCCCGGCGCACGAGCGGTGGCTCGGCGAGTGGGCGCTGCGCGAGCACGGCAGCGAGTTCCTGTTCGTGGTCGGCTACCCGATGCGCAAGCGGCCCTTCTACACCCACCCGGAACCGGGCCGCCCGGAGTACTCCAACAGCTTCGACCTGCTCTTCCGCGGCCTCGAACTGGTCACCGGAGGCCAGCGGCTGCACCGGTACGAGGACTACCTGGCCGCGCTGGCGGCCCGGGGCGAGCCGGTCCAGCCGTACGAGGGCTACCTGCGCTCCTTCGCGCACGGGATGCCGCCGCACGGCGGGTTCGCGCTGGGGCTGGAGCGCTGGACGGCGCGGCTCACCGGCACCGACAACATCCGCCGGACCACGCTCTTCCCGCGCGACCTGCACCGCCTGACGCCCTGACCCCTGACGCCCTGACCCCTGACGCCCTGACACCGACGGGCGGGGGACACCGGACGGACCGGAGCCCCCCGCCCGTCGGCGGCGGATCAACAGGCGGTTACTGCGCCTGCCCGGACTGCCCGGCCGGCGGCACCGGCTGCGCGTACGGGTTGTTCGGCACGGGCTGCGCCGGCGGAGCGTACGGCGCGGCCTGCGGCGCGGCGCCCTGCGGCGGGACGGGCTGGCCGTACGGCGCCTGCGGGGCGTTGGGGTCGTACGGCGCCGCCTGCGGGGCCGGCTGCTGGTTCTTGGCGTTGCCGCGTTCGACGATCGCCTTCACGGAGCTGGCGATCAGCGCGATCGGCAGGATGAACGCCTTGAAGAAGACCCTGTACTGTTCGCCCTCGAAGACGAACGCGAGGTAGTAGGCGTACCCCAGGAATCCAAGGCCGGCGAGGACGTTGATGATTCGCCAGCCGACCTTCAGGCCGCTACCGGGATTGACCGCTCCGAGGACCAGCATGGCGGCACCGCTGATCGTCAGCGCGACGACGTACCAGGAGAAAAGCGGCTCGGCGCTGAAATCGAGATTGTTCAAGGGGGATTCCTGTGGGACGGGGGATAAGGCGGGGAGGCCTTTGGGACGACAGCGCAGATTACCGGAGGCGGCCGACATTCGGCGTCGCCTTTTCATCACGGAGTCGTCGCACCCCGACGGAACGGCAATGGGCGAGGTGGGAAATGACTGACTATGAGGTGCCGCGGGTCTTTTGCGGCCTCGACGGCGAGTGCGGGAACGCACTCGCCGTGGTGCGGGAGGACGGGCCTCAGCGAGCGGGGGGCGTGGGCTCGGCGTAGGCGCGGGCGCGCGCGACCGGCGGGCCGACCAGGGCGGTCACCTTCGGCGCAGGCGCAGGCGCGGGCGCAGCCCCGGGCGCGGGCACCGGCACCCGGACCCGCGGCCGCCGGTCGCGCAGCAGCCGCCGCAGGCCGGGGACGAGGGCCAGGTGGGTGATGGCCACGCCGATCACGGCGAGCAGTATGTGGTCGACGTTGAGGACGTGCCCGGGCGTCCAGGAGGAGAGGAACTCCAGGCCGGTCGCCAGCAGGGCGGAGGCGCCGGTGGTGCGCAGGAAGGACGGCAGCCAGGGGGCCCGCAGCCGGCCGCCGGCCAGCGGGAGCAGCACGCCGAGCGGGGCCAGCAGGAGGAACTCGCCGACGACCTGCCAGCCGGTGGAGGAGCGGAGGGAGGCCAGCGGCGTCAGGTTGGTGTCGTACACCCAGGGAACCGGCAGCGGCCTCAGCACCACCAGCCAGAGGACGAGGGCCAGGTGACAGGTCAGGCCCGCCAGTCCGGCTGTTCGAAGGGGACGGTGGACGGCCGTCGCCGGCCGGTTCCTGGTCCGTGCGCCGGAACGCTCGTCGCGTGTCCTGGTGCCATCTCGCTGCACGGGGGGAAGGACGTGGGCCGGTGGCGCGGTGGTTCCACCCCGGGCGTGAACATTCCGGGGCGCGCCCCCGGCCTCCCGCCGCCCCGGGGCCGAACGGCGGAACGGTGGGGCGGCGGGCAGGCGGACGAGGGGCAGGCGGGACTACCGGCAGGGCGCCGCGGTCGGCACCGCGCCGAACACGTTGTCGGCCGGCGGGCTGGCGGGCACCACCGTGGGCGACGGGCTCGGGCTCACACCGGCCTTGGCGGCGCCGCGGGCCGGCGGGGTCGGCGTGGGCGCCGGCGGCGTGGCCAGCGCGGTCGGTATGTGCGGGGCGGTCGGGCAGGCCGTCCGGCTGGCCGGGGCGCCCGCGTCCACCGGGACGGCGGTCGGCCGGATGCCGCAGCCGGAGGCGAGCGCGAGCAGCAGCAGGGCGCCGGCGGTGCGGCGCAGGGCGGTGCGGGTGGCGGCGGTCACGTGGCGTCCTTGTCCTGGGCGGCGTCGCCGAGGGGGCCGTCACCGGTCTCGCCCTCGTTCGGCGGAGGCGGCGGGGCCAGCGGCAGCGTCAGCGTGAACACCGCCCCGACCTCCCCGTTCGCCGCCGTGATCGTGCCCCCGTGGATCTGTGCGTTGGCCATCGCGATCGACAGCCCCAGGCCGCTGCCCTCCGAGCGGGCCCGTCCCCGGTCCGCCTTGTAGAACCGGTCGAAGACGTGCGGCAGCACGTCCTCGGGGATGCCCGGGCCGCTGTCGGAGACCTCGATGACGACCGAGCCCGCGGTCTGCCGGACCTTGACCCGCACCGGGGAGCCGCCGTGCTTGAGCGCGTTGCCGATCAGGTTGGCGAAGACCACGTCGAGCCGGCGCGGGTCGACCACGGCCAGGATGCCGCGCGGGGCGTCCAGTTCGACGGCGTCGTACCAGGCCCGGCCGTCGATGCAGGACATGATCAGGTCGGCCATGTCCACCTCGTCGGCGACCAGCTTGGCGGTGCCGGCGTCGAAGCGGGTCACCTCCATCAGGTTCTCCACCAGGTCGGACAGCCGCCGCGTCTCGCTGACGACGAGCCGTACGGCCGGCGCGATCATCGGGTCCAGCGACTCGGCCTCGTCCTCCAGGATGTCCGTGACGGCGGTCATCGCGGTCAGCGGTGTGCGCAGCTCGTGCGACATGTCGGCGACGAACCGCCGGCTCTGCGCCTCGCGCGCGCTCAACTCCTCGACCTGCTCGTGCAACGACTCCGCGGCCCGGTTGAACGTCCTCGCCAGGTCCGCGAGTTCGTCCCCGCCCTCGACCTCCAGCCGGGTGTCCAGGTGTCCCTCGCCGAGCCGTCGGGCGGCGTCGCCGAGCCGCTTGACCGGCCGCAGCACGGTCGACGAGGCCGCCTGGGCGAGCAGCGCCGAGCCGATCAGCGCGAGCAGCGTGGCGATGGCCAGCGACCAGCCCAGCGTGTTGAGGTCTTTGCGCTCGTTCTCCAGCGACTTGAACATGTACGCCGTCGGGCCGGTCGGCACCACCTTGGTGCCGCCGATCAGGAACGGCTGGCCCGCCAGGTTCTGCCGCTGCCAGTACAGGTGGTACGGGTACGGGTTGCTCTCGGTGACCTCGCGCTGTCTGGCGACGGTGGACTGCAGCGCCGCCGGGACGTCGGCCAGCGTGAACTGCCCCGGGTCGGAGGAGGCCGTGCACTCCGGGTGCGCCGGGTCGGCCACCACCACGTCGTAACTCAGTCCGGAGCTGGCGACGGTGGACGCGAGCGTGGTCAGGTCCGGGCAGCTCGCGTTCAGCGGCAGCTCGGAGACGTTGCGGCTGAGCGAGACCCGGAAGTCGTTGAGCGCGGTGTCCTGGGCGCGCTTGAGCACCGCGTCGCGGTTGAGCCAGTAGGCGATGCCGGAGGCCGAGACGGCGGCGAGCAGCGCGACCGCCGCGAACACCGCGATCAGCCGTACGCGCAGGGAGCGCAGCCTGCGCCACGGGCCCGCGGCGAAGCGGCGGGCCGTCGTCTGATGATCAGTCACAAGAGCCTGTCGTCGTACGGAAGTTCAGGGAGTTCAGGAATTTCGGGCAGCCCAGGCGGATCAGGAGGGCGGCAGCCAGGAGGACGGGAAGCAGGAGGACGGGAGAGGCGCTCAGGCCGGCGGGTCCAGCCGGTAGCCCACGCCGCGGACGGTGCGGATCAGGGTCGGCGCGGACGGGACGTCCTCGACCTTCGCCCGCAGCCGCTGCACGCAGGCGTCCACCAGGCGGGAGTCACCCAGGTAGTCGTGCTCCCAGACCAGCCGAAGCAGCTGCTGGCGGGAGAGCGCCTGGCCGGGGCGGCGGCTGAGTTCCAGGAGCAGCCGCAGCTCGGTCGGGGTGAGCTGGAGGTCCTGCCCGTCCTTGGTGACGGTCATCGCCGCCCGGTCGATCACCACGGTGCCGTACGCGGAGGAGTCGGAGCTCTCCCGCTCGCCGCGCCGCAGCACGGCCCGGATCCGGGCGTCCAGCACCCGTGGCTGCACCGGCTTGACCACGTAGTCGTCGGCGCCGGACTCCAGGCCGACCACCACGTCGATGTCATCCGAACGGGCGGTCAGCAGGATGATCGGCAGCTGGTCGGTGCGGCGGATGCGGCGGCAGACCTCGAAGCCGTCGATTCCGGGCAGCATGACGTCCAGCACGATCAGGTCGGGCCGCTGCTCCTTGAAGAGCCTCAGACCGTCCTCGCCGGAGGCGGCGGTGGCCACACGGTGGCCCTGGCGGGTGAGGGCGAGTTCGAGGCCGGTCCGGATGGCGTCGTCGTCCTCGATCAGAAGGAGGAAAGGCACGGCCCCATTTTGGCCCACTCGAAGCGTCGAATCACCCCCAGGACCGGTCACCGCCCGTACGGGAACCGGAAGGAGCACCACCGGCGTCCGGTACGGAGGGAGGCGGACCGGGACGAAAGGCCCGCCCCTGTGACACCCCTGTGACAGTCGGCGGACAGCGCCATCACAACCGGCGGGCAAGATTTTCCATGTCGCCGCAGGACAGCGGGCCAACCCGGCCGGCTGGAAGGCGGCAACAGGAACCGCTCGTACCGACCCAGGGGGCGCACGATGAACGCCATGCTTCAGACCCGGACCAACCCGGCTGTCCGCACCGCGCGTTCGTCAGCCACCGCCCCGCGGACCCGGTACGAGGTCAGGACCGACGAGAACTCCGGTGCCGTGACCGTACGGGGGTGCGCGCACAGCACCGGTGGAAACCCTGTCGCCCGCCGGGTGAGCGGCGGCGCCAGGACGGGGGAGCTGTACGGGATCGGCCGGGTGGGGAACGCGGCCGACTCCGGCAACACCCTCACGCTGCGGGGGATCCTCCCCGTCCGCGTCGAGGGCAAGGACGCTCCGGCGGGGAACCGGGGCGTCGGCGGGAACGGCCTGCGGACGGTCGGCTCGGGGGAGTCGGCCGGCCGCGAGGCCGCCGGTGCGACGCTGCTGCAGCTGAACCCGGCGGCGGCCCGCACCGCCGAGGCGGGACGGGCGGACGCGCAGGGGGAGCACCCGGCCGTCGCGGAGGACCACATCACGGAGTTCACCGCGTACGTGCGCGAGCGCCGCGCCTCCCTGTACGCCACGGCGTACCACCTCACCGGTGACCGCTACGAGGCCGAGGACCTGCTGCAGAGCGCGCTCTTCAGCACCTACCGGGCCTGGGGCCGGATCACCGACAAGGCCGCGGTCGGCGGGTACCTCCGCCGCACCATGACCAACCTGCACATCTCCGCCTGGCGGCGCCGCAAGGTCAACGAGTACCCGACCGAGGAGCTGCCGGAGACGGCCGGCGACACCGACGCGATGGGCGGCACCGAGCTGCGCACCGTGCTCTGGCAGGCGCTGGCGAAGCTTCCGGAGAACCAGCGCACCATGCTGGTGCTGCGGTACTACGAGGGCAAGACCGACCCGGAGATCGCCGACGTGCTGGGGATCAGCGTCGGCACGGTCAAGAGCAGCATCTGGCGGGCGCTGCGCCGGCTGCGCGAGGACGAGCACCTGAACAAGTCGGGCGACACCGTCCGGGCGTTCGGCGAGCTGGTCGCCTGACGCGGGCGCGGGTGACGCGAAGGAGTGGAACTCCCGTCGGGGGACGGGTAGCGGACGGTCGCGGTGCGTGGACGCCGGCTCGGGGGAGCGGTGAACACGGGGAGCCCGACGGCCGTTCGGGGAAGGCGACGGGCCCGGTGCGGGGGAGACGCACCGGGCCCGTCGTTCTTCGTGTCTTCGTCCCGCGTCGATCCCTCGTCCGGAGACGTCCCGACTGAACGGAGCACGGCCCGCCCGAACGGAGCACGGCCCGTCCCAACGGAGGGCGGCTCAGACGGAGGACAGCTCCCGCCGCCCGGCCGCGGCGCGGATCCGGCGCTCGGCCTCGGCCCCGGCGCACGGGTGGGAGCCCAGGGTGACCTGCCGCCCGACGATGGAGCGCTCGGCCCGCATCAGCCGCCAGCCGCGGCGCAGCAGCACCGGCAGCGACTTGCGGCCCTCCCGGACGTCCCGGCGCAGCCGGCGCCAGGCCGTGGTGAGCGCGCCGTTGCGCAGGCACAGGGCATCGCCGAGCAGGCCCTCGGCGGCGCACTCGGCGGTGATCTCGGCGGCGAAGATGCCCTCGGCGATGAACGCGGGGGCGCCGTCCAGGTCCAGGGCGCGGGTGGCGATCCGGCCGTTGTCCGGGATCGAGTACACCGGGACGTCGGCGCGGCCGGTCGCGTACAGGCTGCGGATCGCGGCGACCGCCTGGTCGCGGTGCCAGGCGAGCGGGGAGTCCCAGTCGACCGCGCCGTCGGGCAGCAGCGGCAGGGTGGGGTCGTCCCCGTCCTTGTAGAAGTCGTCCAGTTGCAGGACCGGCAGCCCGCTGCGCTCGGCGAGCGAGGACTTCCCGGAGCCGGAGGGGCCGGACAGCAGGACGACCCGGGCGTGGGTCATCGGCACAGGATTCAGCGGGTCGTCACTCACGGGACACCAGTCTGACGCATCCGGGCCCGATGCCGAAACCCGTCGGATCACACCTTCTGAGAGCTCCGGGGATCGGCGAGCCGGAGGACGGCGTCGAAACGGCACGGAAGGGCGACGGACCCGCGCCAGGGGGGGAGAGGCGCGGGTCCGTCCAATGACCGTCCGGGCCCTGGGGGGGAGAGGGCACTGGGGACGGCCAGTCTGTGGAGTTGTTACTCGGTGGTCGACGGGGCGGTCAGATCCCCATCGGGTGCCAGACCGTCTTCGTCTCCAGGAACGAGAGTAGCCGGTCGGTACCGGGCGCATTGGTCCAGTCCTGGGCGAACGGGTCCAGCTCCGGACGGACCACCCTCTTCAGGGTATCCGCGGCGGCCGCTTCCAGCGCCTGCGCCGCGCCGGGGCCGTCGGCGGCGATCGCGCCGGTGAGGTCCACCGCGTTGACGTCCTGGTGCGAGGCCAGGGTGGGCGCGATGTCGGCGGTCTTGCCCGAGATGATGTTGACCACGCCGCCGGGGACGTCCGAGGTGGCGAGCACCTCGCCCAGCGACAGGGCCGGCAGCGGGGCGTCCGCGGCGGCCGCGACCACGACCGTGTTGCCGGTGGCGATCGCCGGGGCGATCACCGAGACCAGGCCGAGCAGCGAGTGCCCGTACCCGGCCTGCGGGGCGACGATCCCGACCACGCCGGTCGGCTCCGGGGTGGAGAGGTTGAAGAAGGGGCCGGCGACCGGGTTGGCGCCGCCCGCGATCTGGGCGACCTTGTCCGTCCAGCCCGCGTACCAGATCCAGCGGTCGATCGCGGCGTCCACCAGCGCGGCGGCCTTCTTCGGGCCGATGCCCTCGGCGGCGGAGACCTCGGCGGCGAACTGCTCGCGGCGGCCCTGCAGCATCTCGGCCACCCGGTACAGCACCTGGCCGCGGTTGTACGCGGTGGTGCCGGCCCAGCCCTTGACCGCCGCGCGGGCGGCCAGGACGGCGTCGCGGGCGTCCTTGCGGGTGCCCAGCGGAGCGTTGGCGAGCCACTGGCCCTTGGCGTCCGTCACCTCGTACACCCGCCCGCTCTCGGAGCGCGGGAACTTCCCGCCGACGTACAGCTTGTAGGTCTTGAAGACGTCAAGACGCGTCGCGACATCAGACATCGAGGTAGGCCTCCAGACCGTGGCGGCCACCCTCGCGGCCGTGGCCCGACTCCTTGTAGCCGCCGAACGGCGAGGTCGGGTCGAACTTGTTGAAGGTGTTGGCCCAGACCACGCCGGCCTTGAGCCGGCTCGCCGTCCACAGGATGCGCGAGCCCTTCTCCGTCCAGATGCCGGCGGAGAGGCCGTACGGGGTGTTGTTGGCCTTCGCGACCGCCTCGTCGGGGGTGCGGAAGGTCAGCACCGACAGGACCGGGCCGAAGATCTCCTCCTGGGCGATCCGGTGGGCCTGGCTGACGCCGGTGAACAGGGTCGGCTTGAACCAGAAGCCGGTGCCCGGGAGTTCGCACTCGGGCGACCAGCGGTCCGCGCCCTCGGCCTCGCCGGCGTCGGTCAGCTCGGTGATCCGGGCCAGCTGGGCGGCCGAGTTGATGGCGCCGATGTCGGTGTTCTTGTCCAGCGGGTCGCCGACCCGCAGGGTGGACATCCGGCGCTTCAGGGCGTCCAGCAGCTCGTCCTGGATCGACTCCTGGACCAGCAGGCGCGAGCCCGCGCAGCAGACGTGGCCCTGGTTGAAGAAGATGCCGTTGACGATGCCCTCGACCGCCTGGTCGATCGGCGCGTCGTCGAAGACGATGTTCGCGGCCTTGCCGCCCAGCTCCAGCGACAGTTTCTTGCGGCTGCCGGCCAGCTGCCTGGCGATCGCCTTGCCGACCGGGGTGGAGCCGGTGAAGGCGACCTTGTTGACGTCCGGGTGCGCGGTGAGCGCGGCGCCGGTGCGGCCGTCGCCGGTGACGATGTTGACGACGCCCTTCGGCAGACCGGCCTGGCGGCAGATCTCGGCGAAGCGCAGGGCCGTCAGCGGGGTGGTCTCGGCCGGCTTGAGGACGACGGTGTTGCCGGTCGCCAGGGCGGGCGCGATCTTCCACGCCAGCATCATCAGCGGGAAGTTCCACGGGATGACCTGGCCGGCCACGCCCAGCGGGCGCGGGTTCGGGCCGAAGCCCGCGTAGTCCAGCTTGTCCGCCCAGCCGGCGTAGTAGAAGAACCACGCGGCGACGGTCGGGATGTCGAAGTCGCGGGTCTCGCGGATCGGCTTGCCGTTGTCGATCGACTCCAGCACGGCCAGCTCGCGGCTGCGCTCCTGGATGATCCGGGCGATCCGGAACAGGTACTTGCCGCGCTCGCTGCCCGGCAGCGCCGACCAGTCGGCGAAGGCCTTGCGGGCGGCGGCGACCGCGCGGTCCACGTCCTCGTCGGTGCCCTGGGCGAACTCGGCGAGCACCTGCTCGGTGGCCGGGTTGACCGTCTTCAGGGCCTCGCTGCCGGAGGAGTCGACGAACTCGCCGCCGATGAAGTGGCCGTAGGAGGTGGCGATGTCGCCCGCGGCGGCGGGGGACTCGGGGGCCGGGGCGTAGGCGAAGAGGCCGGAGGCCTTCACGGGCTCCTCGATGTTCTTCTTCTTGGCCATGGTGATCAGTCCACCGTCACGTAGTCGGGGCCGGAGTAACGTCCGGTGGTGAGCTTCTGGCGCTGCATCAGCAGGTCGTTGAGCAGGCTGGAGGCGCCGAAGCGGAACCAGTGCGGGCTCAGCCAGTCGTCGCCGAGGGTCTCGTTGACCATCACCAGGTACTTCATGGCGTCCTTGGTGGTCTTGATCCCACCGGCGGGCTTCACGCCGACCTGGACGCCGGTCTGCGCCTTGAAGTCGCGGACCGCCTCCAGCATCAGCAGGGTGACCGGCGGGGTCGCGTTGACGGCGACCTTGCCGGTGGAGGTCTTGATGAAGTCGGCGCCGGCCAGCATCGCCAGCCAGGAGACGCGGCGCACGTTGTCGTACGTCTGCAGCTCGCCGGTCTCGAAGATCACCTTGAGGTGGGCGCTGGTGCCGTCCGGGCGCTTGCACGCCTCCTTGACGGCGACGATCTCGTTGAAGACGTCGTAGTAGCGGCCGGAGAGGAAGGCTCCCCGGTCGATCACCATGTCGATCTCGTCGGCGCCCGCGGCGACCGCGTCGGCGGTGTCGGCGAGCTTCACCGGGAGGGCGGCGCGGCCGGCCGGGAAGGCGGTGGCCACCGAGGCGACCTGGATGTCGGTGCCCCGCAGGGCGTCCTTCGCGGTGGCGACCATGTCCGGGTAGACGCAGATGGCGGCGACGCGGGGGGTGGTCGGGTCGGTCGGGTCGGGGGTCCTGCCCTTGGCGCACAGGGCGCGCACCTTGCCGACCGTGTCCGCGCCTTCCAGCGTGGTCAGGTCGATCATCGAGATCGCCAGGTCGATGGCGTAGGCCTTCGCCGTGGTCTTGATCGAGCGGGTACCGAGGGTGGCGGCACGCGCCTCAAGGCCGACCTGGTCGACGCCGGGCAGGCCGTGCAGGAAGCGGCGGAGCGAGGCCTCGGACGCCGCAACGTCCTGAAGGCCGCTGCCCGCAACGCCGAGGGCATTGGCTGCAACAGTGGACATAGTCACCAGAGCAGCATATCTACGCGCGTAGTCGACCGCTAGGGGGCCTGCCTTTCGTGGCCGGACCGAGACCTCGGAGAAGGCGGAGGGGCGGCAGGGGGCGTGTACGGCCGGGCCGCGCGGCGACCGGCGGCCGGGTGGTCCGGGGGCGGCATTCGATGCCGGACCGAGACCTCTCGGTGGGGGGCATGGGGCAGAATCGACGGCATGACCGATTCCGACGGCAAGCCCCGCCAGGGTTCCGCCGCCCCCGACGGGGATCCCGCGTACGCGGACCGCGTGTACCGCTCTGTCCCCGGTGTGATCTCCGGAGTGCTGCTGCTGGCCGTCGCCGGCTGGTTGATCGGCGACGCGGTGCTGAACGGGACGGGGAAGACGCCGTACGTCTCGCTCGCGGCGGTACCGGTGTTCGCCTTCCCGGTGATCGCCTACACGCTGCGCCCGGCGGTGCTGGCGGACCGCAGCCGACTGCTGGTGCGCAACCCGTGGCGGACCATCACCGCGCCGTGGGCCTCGGTGGACGCGCTGCGCGCGGGGTACTCGGTCGAGCTGCTGGCCGGGGGCAAGAAGTACCAGGTGTGGGCGGTGCCGGTGTCGCTGCGGCAGCGCAAGCGGGCGACCCGGGCCCAGCAGCGCGGCGGCGCCGAGCACGCCTCCCGGATGGGGATGGTGTTCGGCCGCCAGGCCAACCCGGTGGTGCAGGGCTCGCCCGACCCGACCCGCGCCTGGTCCGACCAGGTGACCAACGTGCTCCAGGAGATGGCCGAGCGCAACGCCCGGCGCCCCGACGCGGCCGGCCCGGTCGAGGTGGCGTGGTGCTGGTGGGTGATCGCGCCGACGCTGGCCGGCCTGGCCGCGCTGATCACGGTGATCGCGGTCTGAGCCGAAGCACGCGAGGGGCCCGCCGGTACGCGACCGGCGGGCCCCTTCTCGTACGGGCGGGCGTCAGACGGCGATGCCCGCGGCCTCGGCCAGGTCGCGCTTGACGGCTTCGAGCAGCTCGGCGGCCCGCTCGCGGGTGGCGGCGAGGTCGGCGGCGGTGGTGACCGGGAGGACGACCTCCAGGTAGCACTTGAGCTTGGGCTCGGTGCCGGACGGGCGGACCACGATGCGGGCCGAGCGGACGGCCTCGCCGGCCAGGTAGTAGCGCAGGCCGTCGGTGGGCGGCAGCTCGGCGGAGCCGGCCGACAGGTCGTCCGCGCGGGTGACCCGGAGGCCGGCCAGGACGGTCGGCGGCTGCTCGCGCAGCCGGCGCATGGCGTCGGCGATCAGCGAGAGGTCCTGCACGCGGACGGACAGCTGGTCGGTGGCGTGCAGGCCGTGCTCCAGCGCCAGGTCGTCCAGCAGGTCGGTCAGGGTGCGGCCGGACGTCTTGAGGGTGGCGGCCAGTTCGGCGACCAGCAGGGCGGCGGTGATGCCGTCCTTGTCCCGGACGCCCTGCGGGTCGACGCAGTAGCCGAGCGCCTCCTCGTAGCCGTAGCGCAGGCCCTCGGCGCGGGAGAGCCACTTGAAGCCGGTCAGCGTCTCGGCGTAGCCCAGGCCGGCGGCCTCGGCGATCCGGCCCAGCAGGGTGGCGGAGACGATGGTGGTGGCGAAGACGCCCTCGGCCTTCTTGGCGACCAGGGCCGCGCCGAGCAGCGCGCCGACCTCGTCGCCGCGCAGCATCCGCCAGCCGGAGGTGCCGTTGCCGCTGCCGGCCGCGTTGGCGAGGGCCGGGACGGCCACCGCGCAGCGGTCGGCGTCCGGGTCGTTGGCGATCACGATGTCGGGGCCGACCGAGGCGGCGGTGCGGAAGGCGAGGTCCATCGCCCCCGGCTCCTCCGGATTGGGGAAGGCCACGGTCGGGAAGTCCGGGTCGGGCTCGGCCTGCTCGGCGACGACGGTGGGCGCCGGGAAGCCGGCCCGGCGGAAGGCGGCGACCAGGGTGTCGCGGCCGACGCCGTGCATCGGGGTGTAGACGACGTCGAGGTTGCGCGGGCTGTGCTCGTCGACGATCGAGACGGCCCGGGCCAGGTAGGCCTCGATGACGTCCTCGCCGAGCACCTCCCAGCCGTCCTCGGCGCGCGGGACGTCGTGGAGCGAGCCGATGGCGTCGATCTCGGCGGCGATCCCGGCGTCGGCCGGCGGGACGATCTGCGAGCCGTCGCCCAGGTAGACCTTGTAGCCGTTGTCCTGCGGCGGGTTGTGGCTGGCGGTCACGGTGACGCCGGCGGCCGCGCCCAGGTGGCGGACGGCGAAGGCGAGCACCGGGGTCGGCAGCGGGCGCGGCAGCAGCGCGGCGCGCAGGCCGGCGCCGACCACCACGGCGGCGGTGTCCCGGGCGAAGTCGTAGGACTTGTGGCGGGCGTCGTAGCCGATCACGACCAGGTCGCCCAGGTTCTGCTGCTTGACGTAGGCGACCAGGCCGGCGGCGGCCCGGATCACCACGGCGCGGTTCATCCGCATCGGGCCCGCGCCCAGTTCGCCGCGCAGGCCGGCGGTGCCGAACTGGAGCCGGTCGGCGAAGCGCTCGGCGAGGTCCGACCAGGCGAGCTTGCCGTCCGTCTCGGCCGCCGGGTCCTCGGCCCGGGCGAGCAGGGCCGTCAGCTCCTCGCGGGTCTGCGGGTCGGGGTCCTCGGCCAGCCAGGTTCGGGCCCGGGCGAGGAGGTCGGTGGTGGTTGCCTGCGTCATGGCTGCCTGCTCCATCGGGAAGTGCGTCGGTTGGTCGGCCGGAGGGTTCCGCAAAGAAGGGGGGTGCACATGCGGACGGGGCCCGCGGGGCGTGATCAACGGATCACGGCCGCCCGAGGGCCCCGTCGCTCATGATTGTGCGCCAGCCGGGCGTCAGATCCGCTCAAGGACCTTCGCGAGCAGCTCGCCCATGCGCTCGGCGGAGGCCTTGCCGGCCTCCAGCACCTCGGCGTGGTTGAGCGGCTCGCCGGTGATGCCGGCGGCCAGGTTGGTGACCAGCGAGATGCCGAGCACCTCGGAGCCGGCCTCGCGGGCGGCGATGGCCTCCAGGGTGGTGGACATGCCGACCAGCTCGCCGCCGATCACCCGGGCCATGTTGACCTCGGCCGGGGTCTCGTAGTGCGGGCCGCGGAACTGGACGTAGACGGCCTCGTCCAGGCTCGGGTCCACCTCGCGGCAGAGCGCGCGCAGGCGCTTGGAGTACAGGTCGGTGAGGTCGACGAAGTTGGCGCCGACGATCGGGGAGTCCGCGGTCAGGTTGATGTGGTCGCTGATCAGGACCGGCTGGCCGGGGACCCAGCCCTCGCGCAGACCGCCGCAGCCGTTGGTCAGCACGATGATGCCGCAGCCGGCCGCGGCGGCGGTGCGCACGCCGTGGACGACGGTGGCCACGCCGTGGCCCTCGTAGTAGTGGTTGCGGCCGAGGAAGATCAGGGCGCGCTTGTCGCCGATCTTCACCGAGCGGATCGTGCCGGCGTGGCCGGCGACGGCGGGGGCGGGGAAGCCCGGGAGCTCGGTGACCGGGAACTCGGCCACGGTCTCGCCCAGGGCGTCGGCGGCCGGCACCCAGCCGGAGCCCATCACCAGGGCGACGTCGTGCCGCTCGGCACCGGTCAGCTCGCGCAGGCGCTCGGCGGCGGCCTGGGCGGCGGCGTAGGGGTCGGCGGAGACGACCGACTGAGGAGATGCGTTCACGGCTCCGAGGATAGACGGGTTTCGACTACGCGCGTAGAAAATCCGGCGCGGCATGCCGGATCGTTACCCGGTTGACCCGAAAGCACAGCTCGGTGGCGTCTTTCGGGTGACGCCGCTCGTCGGTACGTACAAATCGGTGCGAGGCCGGTGCGAGGCCGGTGTGAGGTCGGTGCGAGGTCGAACCGCAGTCGGCCCGCGGGCGGTGCGGGCCGGGAGCCGGGCCCGGGTTCAGAGCCGCTTCGCGCTGCGCAGCCCCTTCGCGTACAGGCCGTTGTCGTCCAGTCGCGCGGTGCCGCCCTTGTCGCCGAAGGTCGGGCCGTCCGCCTCCTCCCGGCTGGAGATGTACCGGGGGTGGCCGTCGGTGTCCAGGCCCAGGTAGATGCCGGTGTGGTCGAGCCGGGCGCCGGTGCGGGCGTCGATCTCGAAGAACACCAGGTCGCCGGGCTGGAGCGGGTCGATCGAGGCCGGTCGCAGGGTGGTGTCGGAGCCCGGCGCGGTGGTCAGCGGCAGCACCGGGACGCCCGGGCCGACCCTGGCCAGGCCGTTGGCGCTGCGCGGCAGGCCGGGGCCGGCCACGTCCTTGGAGAGCAGCGGGTAACCGGAGCGGTAGCCGTAGACCATCCGGACGTACCCGGAGCAGTCGAAGGCGCCGTACCGCGTCCTGTCCGGCTGCTTGGCCACCTTGTCGGCGAACGTGTACGGAACGCCGAGGTAGTCGAGGAAGTCGGTCTGCTCCAGCCGCAGGTCGTTGCCCACCGAACCGTTCGGGTTGAGCGGGCCGAAGGAGGCGTCGCCCTTGAACCGCACGCCCTTGGCGTCCTTCTCCGGCGCCGCGCCGGCCAGGTACTGGGTGGCCACCGCCAGCACGTCGTCCGCGGTGGAGCCGAGCGACTGCTGGAACCAGGCGCGGAACCAGCCCTCCTGCTCGGCGCCCGGTCGCCACGGCTGCGGCATCAGCCGGACCCAGGTGTCGGTCACCACGGTGGCCGTGGTGGTGCCCGGCTCGGCGAAGGTGCGGCTCGGGCCGGCCAGGACGGCGGTGCGGGCGCTGTCGGTCAGGGTGGCGACCACGCCGCCGCGGGCGTCCCGGACCACCGTGCGGTCGGGTCCGCCCAGCCGCTCGTAGCGGTACTCGGCGGCGGTGCCCCGGGCGGGGCCGGGCACGGCGGTGGTGGTGATCAGCGGTGCGCCGCCGCCCGGGTCCGACGGCCGGTCGTGGTCGCGGTCGCGCAGCTGGACGGTGAGGTAGCCGCTGGCGGCCAGCAGGGCCACGGCGAGGCCGCCGCTGAGCAGGGACTTGCGGGTGACGGGCATCGGGGTCTTCCTGGGGGTTCCTGCGGGATTCCGGGCGAGGGTTCCTGAACGGGGGGATCAGGTGCCGGGCAGGGCGCCGAGCAGGACGCCGGCGGTGAGCACCACGTAGTTGGCGAGCGTCACCGTGCTGGTGGCCATCAGGGTGGCCGCCCGGGGCTGGCGGACCAGCTGGTAGGCGATCAGGCCGGGGACGATGAACCCGAGCGTCTGGTTGGCGTACAGGGTGGGCAGTTCGCGCTGGAGGACCAGCATCACGGTGGCCTGCAGCAGCACGCCGATCAGCACCACGGCGGCGAACAGCCGCTTGCCGTACAGGATCACCAGCTTCTGGACCACCCGGGTGGCGAGGTAGGTCAGCACCGTCACGCCGATCACGATGGCCACCCGCTGGAGGTCCTCGACCAGGGTGAGGGCCAGCCAGCCGGGGGTGATCATGCCGCCGGGGGAGAGGTTGGTGGTCAGGTAGCAGACGAGCGAGAAGACCAGGCCGAGCGCGATGCCGATGGCGGCGATCTCGGGGGTGAGCTCGGTGGGGATCACTGCTGGTCTCCGTGGTGGGGGGTGTGGTGGTGGGGCTCGAACCAGGAGTCGGGGAGCGGTTCGGGGTGGTGGACGGGCCGGTACGCGGAGTCGTACACCGGCTCGGGGTAGAGCGGTTCGGGCTCGTGGTACGGGAGTTCGGGGGCGTCGGGCGCGTCCGGGGCCTCGTCGGGGGCGAGCCGGGCCAGCTCCTCCAGGAACAGTTCGCCCTGGCCGTGGATGTTGCCGACGGCCACCAGCGAGGAGTCCGGCCCGAGTTCGGCCAGCAGTTCGGCGGTGAGCCGGGCCGGGTCGCGCTTGTCGCCGCCGAGGTCGACCACCCGGCCGGACCACCCGGCCGGGATGCCGTCCCGGGCGCTCCTGGTGGGGTGGCCGATCAGGAACACGGCGTCCGGGTCGAGGTCGGGCACGATCTGGCCCATCTGGCCGTTGCGCTCCACCCGGTCCGGGCGGCAGTTGATCACCACGTTGAGCGGGCGGTGGATCGCGCCCAGGCCCTCCAGCTGGCGGACGTTCATCAGCGTGGACTCGGGGTCGTTGGCGGCGAAGACGTTGGCGAAGCGCAGCCGCTTGCCGTCCTCGGTGCGGTAGCGCTCGACCGACAGCACGCCCGGGTCCGGCGGGGCCGCCCACATGCCCCGCAGCGCGGTCCGCCGCTCCACGCCGAGGAGTTCGGCGACGGCCAGGGCGATCGCCACGTTCTCCTTGAAGGTGAACCAGCTGAACCCTCGCAGCTCCTCGTCGGTGACCGACTCCGGGTCCACCACGATCAGCTCGCAGTCGCGCCGGGCCGCCTCCGCGCGCAGGATGTGCGCGCGCTCCTGCTCGGCGGTGACGCACACCCCGCCGACCGGCATCGAGCGGGACAGCGAGCGGGCGACGTCGTCCAGGGTCGGGCCCATCTCGGCGAGGTGGTCCTCGCGGACGTTGCACAGCACGCCGATGGTGGAGCGGATCAGCTTGGTCTGGTTGACCTCCTGGAGCGCCGGCATGACGGCCATGCACTCGATCACCAGGGCGTCCGGCCGGTAGGTGGCGGCGCGGCGGACGATGCCGATCTGCTCGACCACGTTGGCGATGCCGAACTTGCGGTAGACCGGCTCCTCGGTGGCGTCCGGGTGGATGAACCGGGCCGCCGTGCCGGTGGTCTTGGCGACCGTCACCAGCCCGCCGCCGCGCAGCGCGCCCGCGCAGAGCCGGGTGATCGAGCTCTTGCCGCGGATGCCGTTGACCAGCACCCGGGTCGGGATCTGTTCCAGCGCGGCGAAGTGCCGGCGCTGCTCGACGATGCCGGCCACCAGCAGCACGGCGCAGCACACCAGCAGCACGACGTAGAGGAAGAGCACGGGAGGTCCTTCGGGCGGGGCTCAGCGGGCGTGCGCGGGCACGGGGACGGACTCGGGGGCGGCGGTGCGGCGGGGGCGGGCCGGCTCCTGACGGACGAGTTCCTGGCGGATCAGCTCCAGGCTCCGGGCGACGGCGCCGACCTCGTCGTGGTGGACGGGGTAGAGCACCGTCCGGCGGTCCCCGGCGGCCAGCGCCTCGGCGCTCGCCGCGAGCCGGCGCAGCGGCAGGCCGACCGCGATGAACAGCCAGCCGAGGCAGAGCGCGGCCGCGGCCAGGCCGAGCATGCCGGCCAGTACGGTCCGCCGGTCGGCCCGGTTCTCGTCCAGGTGCAGCCACGCCACCGGGTGGGCGGTGACCACCGACCAGCCCAGCTTGGCCACGCTGCCGTTGCCGCCGAGCGGGGCGGCGGCGAACAGCGCCGGGTCGCCGCCGCCGCGCAGCACCTCGGCGGCGGCCGACTTCTTCGCCTGGGCCAGCAGGGCCCTGGCGCGGCCCTCGGGTAGCTCGCCGAAGGAGCTGTAGCCCTCGTTGGCGGCGAGCACCCGCTGCCGGTCGTCGACCAGCCAGACCCGGCCGAGGCCGGGGCGGACCAGCAGCCCGCTGAGGAAGTCCGTCTTGAACTCGCCGATCAGCACGGGCCCCGGCGGCTCGGCGGCGCCCTCCGCCTCCGCGTCGGCGGGGGCGGCGGTGAGGGCCGCGCGGGCGGCGATCCTGGGCTCCCGGCCGGAACTGTTGAGCAGCAGCACGCCGCTCGCGCCGAGGGCCTGCGGGCCGGTGCGGTGCGGGGTGTCGCCGGCGCGCGCGAGGACCTCGCCGTTCGCGCCGAGGACGTACAGCGCGCGGTAGCGGTCGTGCTCGGCGAGGGTGGCGCGCAGCAGGGCGTCGGCCTTGCCGACGGAGGCGCCGGCGAGTTCGGGGGCGAGCGAACGCAGGTCCGCGTAACCCTCGTTGAGCGCCTGGCGGATCCGGTCGGCGGCGGTGTCGGTGCGGTCGCGCTGGCCCGCCACCACCTGGGTGGGGACCCGTACGGTCGGGTCGTTGCCGCCCAGGAACAGCAGCGGGCCGGACCAGCCGAGCACCAGGACGGCGCACAGCGCCAGCGGCAGCGCGGTGCCGGGGCGGCGCTTCGGCGCGGCGGGGGCCGGCGGGCGGGCCGGGTCGAGGAGTTGCAGCCGCAGCTCCTCCAGGGCGCGGGCGATCCGGCCGGCCTCCCCCCGTTTCGGGCCGCGGACCGGCAGGTCGAGCCGTTCGCCGCGGGTGAGCCGGCGGGACTCCAGGAACAGCCGCAGCAGCGGCCGCTGGAGGCTGCGGCTGAGGTACCACGCGAGCAGCAGGGCCAGGGCGAGCAGCGCGCCGGCGGCGGCCAGGCCGAGCGCGGGGTGGCGCAGGCTGCCGGGCTTGCCGTCGACGGTGCTGGTGGAGACCACGGTCAGGCCGAGCGGGGCGGCCGGGTCGTGCCCGCCCGCGGTGCCGACGGCGGCGTAGCCGGCGACCCGGCGCACGCCCTTGGCGTCCGGGCTGCCGGACAGGCTGCCGGCGGCCGTCCCGCCGGGCGCCGGGCGTTCGCGGGCGGCGCGCTCCCGGGCACCGGTGACCACGGCGCGGTCGGCCTCGGCGCCGAGTTCGGCGCCGGTGCTGTCCAGGACGGCGCCGGCGGCGTCGAGGACCTGGATGGTCTGTTCCTTGCGGGTCGCGATGCCGGGAAGCCGCAGGTTGTCGGAGGCGACCAGCAGGGCGCGGCCGTCGGCCTTGGTGGCGACCAGGGCGAAGGTGAGCAGCCGGGTGCCGGCGGCGGAGGGCACCAGGACGGGCGCGGGCGCGGTGTCGGTGACCCGGCTGAGGTCGAGGCCGGCCAGCGGCACGGTCTCGCCGCGGGCGGCGAGCAGCCGGCCGGTGTCGGGGCGGACCACCACGGTGCCGCGCCACTTGTGGTACGCCTGGCCGAGCGCGGACAGCACCGCGGCCGGCTCGGCGGGCGCGGCGTCGTAGCGGGCGGCGGCCCGGCGCAGGTCGGTGGCGCTCTCGTGCAGCCCGGCGCGCAGCGAGGCCGCGGTGTCCTCGGCGGCGTACTGGTGGGACT
The DNA here is from genome assembly GCF_040684355.1 of Kitasatospora sp. NPDC091276. Classification (NCBI taxonomy): domain Bacteria; kingdom Bacillati; phylum Actinomycetota; class Actinomycetes; order Kitasatosporales; family Streptomycetaceae; genus Kitasatospora; species Kitasatospora sp. NPDC091276. The sequence continues at coordinate 42,921 of NZ_JBFBFU010000034.1, forward strand.
CCCGGACGGCCTGCGGGGTGTCGTCGACGCGCAGCCCCCCGACGGCGAGCGCGGTGATGGCGGCGACGGCGAGCAGCAGCACCAGCAGCAGCGCGATGGGCGGGCGGATGCCTCCCAGCAGCGGCATGTCGGCCCGGCGGCGATAGCGGTGCTGTCGCGGCGGGTTGGGTGCCGTGCTCACGGGGCCTCGTTCTTCTCGGGGCTCGGCGCACCTGTCCCCGGGAGGTCCGCCGGCCTTCTCGTCGGTCAAGCGCTGATCAAGAGTCGGTCAAGCCGGAACAGCGTACGAAGGAGATTTCGAAAAGTTGTCACGTTCCGGTGTCGATCGGATGCCGCTTCGGGATCTCTTTCCGTGGACCGGGCGTGGTGCGCGGCCCCGGGTGGCCCCCGGCGGTCCGCGGCGGGCGGCACGGTAGGTTCGACGGCCATGGAGACTCGGGGTTCGCGACGCCCGTTGCTGCTGTCGGTGGCGGTGCTGCTGGTGCTGGCGGCGCTCGCGGCGGTGCTGACGCTGGCCGTGCGCGGCTCCGACGGGCGGCCGTCGGCGGCGGGCACCGCGGCGGGCCGGAGCGGACCGACCGGGCCCGCCCCGGTGGACCTGGCGGCCCTGGTCGACGGGTACACCGCCGGGTTCACCCCGGGCGGCCCGTACACCGCGCCGGACGCCGGGCAGCGCCGGGCGATCGCCGACGGCGTGCTCGACGCGCTGGACGGGCAGGCCGAGCAGGCCGGGCGCTCGCTGGCGCGGGTCGGCTACCGGCTCACCGAGTTCACCGAGGCGGCGACCGGCCGCCGGGTGGCGGAGATCGCCGACGGCACGGACTCCGGGAGCCGCGGCTGGGGCCGGGTCTACCTGGACCTCTCGGCCCGGGCGGGCTGGTCCGTGCAGGTGCCCCACCCGGTCTCGGACGCCCGTACCGAGGCGCTCGGGGTGGACCTCTTCCGGGCCGAGCCGGGCGGGGTGCTGGTGCTCGCCGGGGCGCACCGCCGGGCCGGGGCGGACGGCGCCTCGGACGTCGCGCACCGCGCCGACACGGTCTTCGCGGCGGTGGTCGAGGCGCTCACCGGGCGCGGCCTGCCCGGCATCCAGGTGCACGGCTTCGACGAGGGCAGCCTGCCCGGGCAGGACGCGGTGGTCTCCAGCGGCGCCGGCCAGCCGGGCCCGGCCGCCGAGCTGACCGCCACCGGGCTGTCCAGGGCCGGGTACGCGGCCTGCCGGGCCTGGCGGGAGAAGTGCGGGCAGCTCGGGGGCACCACCAACGTCGAGGGCCGGTTCGCGGCCGGGCTCGGCGTGCCGTGGCTGCACGTCGAGCTGGGCAACGGGCTGCGCACCGAGCCGGCCCGCCGCGCGGAGGTGGCCGGGGTGCTGGCGCAGACGGCCCGCGGCTGGGCCGCGGGCCGGAGCTAGCGGGGCCAGGGGCTAGCAGGGGCGGCGGCGCAGGTCCATCACGTAGTCGTGCGGGGCGCCGGCGCTCTCCGCGGCGTCGGCGACCAGGCCGAGGTAGCGGGCCGCGGGCAGGCCGCCCTCGTAGTCGTTGAGCACGTACGTCCAGACCGGGGTGTCGCCGTCCAGGGTCTGCGCGCGCAGTTTGATCTTGCGGTAGATGCCGAGCTGGACGCCCTCCCAGCGGTCCAGGCCCTCCTCGTCCATCGGCGCGACGTCGTACAGCGAGACGAAGACCCGGTCCTTGCCGTCCTCGACGACGGTGGCCAACGAGCCCTCCCAGCCGAGCTGTTCACCACCGAAGGTGAGCCGCCAGCCGTCCAGCCACCCGGTGCCGCGCAGTGGTGAGTGCGGGGCGCGGCGGGTCATCTGCCGTGCATCGAGGTTGGTGGCATACGCGGCGTAAAGGGGCATGGGGGGAAGACTAGCCCGGCCGGTGGACGGTCCGTGGCGACCGGGCGATCGCACGGAAGCCCGGACCCCGGCGTGGCGGCGCTCCCGGCGTGCGGGACAATGGTGCACGTGACTCGGATCGTGATCATCGGTGGCGGACCCGGCGGCTACGAGGCTGCGCTGGTGGCCGCGCAGCTCGGCGCGGAGGTGACCGTCGTCGACCGCGACGGTCTGGGCGGATCGGCGGTGCTCACCGACTGCGTGCCGTCGAAGACCCTGATCGCGACCGCGGAGGTGATGACCACCTTCGACAGCTCGTACGAGGAGCTGGGCATCACCGTCGCGCAGGACGAGGCCGCGGACGCGGCCAAGGTCATCGGCGTGGACCTGGGCAAGGTCAACCGCCGTGTGAAGCGACTGGCGATCGCGCAGTCCCACGACATCACCCAGTCGGTCACCCGGGCCGGGGTCACCGTGCTGCGGGGCCGCGGCCGGCTCGGCGGCGGCGGGCAGGCGGTGGACGGCTCCCGCGAGGTGCTGGTGGACGCGCCGGACGGCACCGTCCAGTCGCTGCGCGCCGACGCGGTGCTGATCGCCACCGGCGCCCACCCCCGCGAGCTGCCGGACGCCCAGCCGGACGGCGAGCGGATCCTCACCTGGACCCAGGTGTACGACCTGGAGGAGCTGCCCCGCGAGCTGATCGTGGTCGGCTCCGGTGTGACCGGCGCGGAGTTCGCGGGTGCCTACCAGGCGCTCGGCTCCAAGGTCACCCTGGTCTCCAGCCGTGACCGGGTGCTGCCGGGCGAGGACCCGGACGCCGCCGAGGTGCTGGAGGACGTCTTCCGCCGCCGCGGCATGAACGTGATGGGCCGCTCGCGCGCCGAGAGCGTCAAGCGGATCGGCGACCGGGTCGAGGTGGCCCTCGCCGACGGCAAGGTGATCGAGGGCACGCACTGCCTGATGGCGGTCGGCTCGATCCCCAACACCGCGGAGATGGGCCTGGAGGAGGCCGGGGTCAAGCTCAACGACTGGGGCCAGATCCAGGTCGACCGGGTCTCCCGCACCAGCGCCCCGGGCGTCTACGCGGCCGGCGACTGCACCGGCGTCTTCATGCTCGCCTCGGTGGCGGCCATGCAGGGCCGGATCGCGATGTACCACGCGCTCGGCGACGCGGTGCAGCCGCTGAACCTGAAGACCGTCGCCTCCAACGTCTTCACCGACCCGGAGATCGCCACCGTCGGCTACACCGCGGCCGATGTGGAGTGCGGCAAGATGGACGCGGTCGTGGTCAAGCTGCCGCTGCGCGGCAACCCGCGGGCGAAGATGCAGGGCATCCGGGACGGCTTCGTGAAGCTGTTCTGCCGCCCGGGCACCGGCATCGTGGTGGGCGGCGTGGTCGTCGCCCCGCGGGCCAGCGAGCTCATCCACCCGATCGCGCTCGCGGTGGACGCCAATCTGACCGTCGAACAGGTGGCCAGCGCCTTCACCGTCTACCCGTCGGTCTCCGGCTCGACCGCCGAGGCCGCCCGGCAGCTGCACATCCGCAAGCGGGTCGAGGGCGAATCCTGAACCTCCGGCGCACAGTTGAGGGCGGCTGCCGATCGGCGGCCGCCCTTCGCGCAGGAGTGATCGTCACCCGGACGGCGGGCGCGGTCCCGGGCTGCTGACGGCGCGTATTGTACGGTCACGCGCCGCTCTTGCGTGAGCAATTCCAGCTACTAGCTGCAAACGCCTGAAAGCAGACGGTCACGCACGTTACCGTCGGTTCTGTGTTTGCAGCAGAACGTCGCCAGTTGATCCTCGAAATGGTGCGCGCCAACGGAGCGGTCTCGCTCCGGGAGTTGGCCCGCGTCGTCCAGACCTCCGAAGTGACCGTGCGCCGCGACGTACGGGCCCTGGAGGCAGAAGGGCTCCTCGACCGCCGGCACGGCGGCGCGGTGCTCCCCGGCGGCTTCAGCCGCGAACCCGGCTACCCGCAGAAGACCCACCTCTCCGCGGCGGAGAAGAGCGCCATCGCGGACCTCGCCGCCGGCCTGGTGGAGGAGGGGGACGCGGTGGTGGTCGGCGCCGGCACCACCACCCAGGAGCTGGCCCGCAGGCTGGCCAGGGTGCCCGGCCTCACCGTGGTCACCAACTCGCTGCTGGTCGCCCAGGCGCTGGCGCACGCCAACCGGGTGGAGGTGGTGATGACCGGCGGCACCCTGCGGGGTTCCAACTACGCGCTGGTCGGCAGCGGTGCCGAGCAGTCCCTGCACGGGCTGAGGGTCTCCAAGGCCTTCATCTCCGGCAGCGGGCTGACCGCGGAGCGGGGCCTGTCCACCGCCAACATGCTGTCCGCGAGCGTGGACCGGGCGCTGGTGCAGTCGGCCAACGAGGTCATCGTCCTCGCCGACCACACCAAGCTCGGCGCGGACTCCATGTTCCAGACCGTGCCCACCGAGAACATCACCCGGCTGGTCACGGACGAGCAGGCGACCGCCGACGACGGCACCGCCCGGGAACTCGACGCGATCGCCGACTGCGGGGTGCAGATCGACCTGGCGCCGCTCGGCGCCGCCCCCACCGGGGACGCCCCGGTGCACGGCACCGGCAGCGGGCCCGTCCACCAGACCCAGCCCGGCCCGCTGGCACGCCGTCCCGCCCCGCCCCCCGGCGGCGCCCCGCTGCCCGGCCAGCGCCGGCCGGGCGCGCACGGCGGTCCGGCCGGGCCGGGCGGCATGCCGGCCCGGCTGGCCGAGCTGGGCCTCCCGCGCGGGCGCTGAGGGCCCGTACAGCCGCGCGAACGCGGCCGGCCCGCACCCCCGAGGGGGTACGGGCCGGCCGGTGCTCCAGGGAGCGTGTCAGTCCTTGATCTCGCACAGCGCGGCGCCGCTGCTGACGCTCGCGCCCACCTCGGCCTTGAGGCCGACGACGGTGCCCGCCTTGTGCGCGTTCAGCGGCTGCTCCATCTTCATCGCCTCCAGGACCACGATCAGCTCGCCCTCGGCGACGACCTGGCCCTCCTCGACGGCGACCTTGACGATGGTGCCCTGCATCGGCGAGGCCAGGGTGTCACCGCTGACGGCCGAACCGGCCTTCTTGGCGCCCACCCGGCGCTTGGCCTTCGCGGCACCCGCGGCACCGGCCGCCGGGGCCGCCGAGACGCCCAGCGAGGACGGCAGCGAGACCTCGATCCGCTTGCCGCCGACCTCGACCACGACGGTCTCGCGGCCCTCGGCCTCCTCGCCGTCGCCGGCCGCGCCCGCGAACGGCGGGATGGTGTTGTCGAACTCGGTCTCGATCCAGCGGGTGTAGATCGTGAACGGGCCCTCGCCGCCGTGCACCTCGGGCGCGAACGCCGGGTCGGTGACGACCGCCTGGTGGAACGGGATGGCGGTGGCCATGCCCTCCACCTTGAACTCGTTCAGCGCCCGGCGGGCCCGCTCCAGGGCCTGCTTGCGGTCCCGGCCGGAGACGATCAGCTTGGCCAGCAGGGAGTCCCAGGCCGGGCCGATGACCGAGCCGGTCTCCACGCCGGAGTCCAGCCGGACACCCGGGCCGGACGGCGGCGCGAACAGCGTCACGGTGCCGGGCGCGGGCAGGAAGCCCCGACCCGGGTCCTCGCCGTTGATGCGGAACTCGAACGAGTGGCCGCGCACCTCGGGGTCGCCGTAGCCCAGTTCCTCGCCGTCGGCGATCCGGAACATCTCGCGGACCAGGTCGAGTCCGGTGACCTCCTCGGTGACCGGGTGCTCGACCTGCAGCCGGGTGTTGACCTCCAGGAAGGAGATCGTGCCGTCCAGCGCCACCAGGAACTCGCAGGTCCCGGCGCCCTCGTAGCCGGCCTCCTTCAGGATGGCCTTGGACGCCCGGTACAGCTCGGCGTTCTGCTCGGCGGTCAGGAACGGCGCGGGCGCCTCCTCGACCAGCTTCTGGTGCCGGCGCTGGAGCGAGCAGTCACGGGTGGAGACGACCACCACGTTGCCGTGCTTGTCCGCGAGGCACTGGGTCTCCACGTGCCGCGGGTTGTCCAGGTAGCGCTCGACGAAGCACTCGCCGCGGCCGAAGGCGGCGACGGCCTCGCGCACCGCGGACTCGTACAGCTCCGGGATCTCCTCCAGCGTGCGGGCGACCTTGAGGCCGCGGCCGCCGCCGCCGAAGGCCGCCTTGATGGCGACCGGAAGGCCGTGCTCCCGGGCGAACACGACCACCTCGTCGGCACCCGAGACCGGGTCCGGGGTGCCGGCGACCAGCGGCGCGCCGGCGCGCTGCGCCACGTGCCGGGCCGTGACCTTGTCACCGAGGTCGCGGATGGCCTGCGGGGGCGGGCCGATCCAGGTCAGGCCCGCGTCGAGGACGGCCTGGGCGAAGTCGGCGTTCTCCGACAGGAACCCGTAGCCGGGGTGGATGGCGTCGGCCCCGGAGTCCGCCGCGGCCTTCAGGACCTTGGCGATGTCCAGGTAACTGGTGCCGGGGGTGTCTCCACCCAGCGCGTAAGCCTCGTCGGCCGCGCGGACGTGCAGCGCATCCCGGTCCGGCTCGGCGTAGACGGCGACGCTGGCGATACCGGCGTCCGAGCAGGCCCGGGCGACGCGGACGGCGATTTCCCCGCGGTTGGCGATGAGCACCTTGCGCACTGTGGCTCCCTTCTTGAACCTGGTCGAGTTTATGGATTCCTGGGCGGTACCGGCGAGTAGCCCCAGGTTGTGAACTATCCCACACGGACGGTGATGAATTTCCGGGGCCCGTCGACCGCCCGTCCGGTGACGCCGCAGGTCGCGGCCGGTGCGGTCGAACCGGCCGGATCCACAGCGGGTGACCGGGCGTTGTCCGGTGCCCCGGTGGCATCGGACACACTCTCGCGCGGGCGGCTCAAAGGACGGTGGAACGGGCGGCGGGGCGCCGCGCTCCCGCGGGCCCGGCCGTCAGGCCCAGAGGTCGACCAGCCGGACGTCCAGGTCGGCGAGCAGGGCGCGCAGCAGCGGCAGCGAGAGGCCGATGACGTTGCCCGGGTCGCCGTCGATGCCCTCGATGAACGGCGCCGAGCGCCCGTCCAGGGTGAACGCCCCGGCGACGTGCAGGGGCTCGCCGGAGGCCACGTAGGCGGCGATCTCGGCGTCGTCCGGGGTGCCGAAGCGGACGGTGGTGGACGCGGTCGCCGAGGACTGCCGGCCGGTCGCGGTGTCGATCACGCAGTGGCCGGTGCGCAGCACCCCGGCGCGACCGCGCATCGACTGCCAGCGGGCGAGCGCCTCGGTGGCGTCGGCGGGCTTGCCGAGGGCCTGGCCGTCCAGCTCCAGGACGGAGTCGCAGCCGATCACCAGCTCGCCGCCGGTCAGTTCGGCGGCGACCGCCTTCGCCTTCGCCTCGGCCAGCACCAGGGCGAGTTCGGCCGGGGTGGCGGCGCTGATCGCGTCCTCGTCGACGCCGCTGACCACCACGCGCGGGTCGAGGCCCGCTTGGCGCAGCAGTTCGAGGCGGGCGGGGGAGGCGGAGGCGAGGACGAGGATGCGCTGGTCGGTCATGCCCCTCAGGGTAGGGGGTGCCGGTGTCCGCCGTTCGGGTGAACGACGGTCACCGCAGTCGGATCAGCGGCGGTCACAGCAGGAGGAGGACGGCGGCCACCATCGCGAGGGCGGCGAGCACCCGGCCGGCCCGGTGCAGCCGCTCCATCATCCGGCGGGCCTCCGGGGAGGGCTCGTCGCGGGGGTCTGACCAGAGCACACGTCCAGGGTGCGCCGTGCCCGGCCCCGGGCGCCTGAGTATCCGTACTCAGCTTTCGGGCAATCCGGGCGGACGGGCCCGAACGGGTGCGGAGTGGGAAGTCGGACGGGCCGACTTCCCGCTCCGCACCCGGCGGATCAGCTCGCCCAGCCGGACGTCCGCCAGGCGTTGACGCCCGGGTGGACGGCCGGGCGGAACAGGCGGGAGCGGTCGTTCCAGGGGGCGGCCGGGCCGGCACCGGCCAGGCGTGCCGCCTCGGCGGCGGCCTGCGCGGCGGCGGCCCGGGCCTGGACCACCGCCAGGACGGCGGCGAGCTCCTCGGGGGTCGGCTGCCCGTGCAGCACGTGGATCGGGGCCATGGCTCAATTCTCTCCCGACGGGGGCCTACAGGGGGATGTTGCCGTGCTTCTTCGGCGGCAGCACCTCGCGCTTGCCGCGCAGCGCCCGCAGACCCCGGACGATGTGCCGGCGGGTCTCGCTCGGCGGGATCACCGCGTCCACGTAGCCGCGCTCGGCCGCCAGGTACGGGTTCAGCAGGGTGTCCTCGTACGAGGCGATCAGCTCGGCCCGCTTCTGCTCGGCGCCGCCCGCCGCCCCGGCCTCGGCGATCTCCCGCCGGTGCAGGATGTTGACCGCGCCCTGCGCGCCCATCACCGCGATCTGCGCGGTCGGCCAGGCCAGGTTGAGGTCGGCGCCCAGGTGCTTGGAGCCCATGACGTCGTACGCGCCGCCGAAGGCCTTGCGGGTGATCACGGTGATCAGCGGGACGGTCGCCTCGGCGTAGGCGTAGATCAGCTTGGCGCCGCGGCGGATGATGCCGTCCCACTCCTGCTCGGTGCCGGGCAGGAAGCCGGGCACGTCGACGAAGGTCAGCACCGGGATGTTGAAGGAGTCGCAGGTCCGGATGAAACGGGCGGCCTTCTCGCTGGCGTTGATGTCCAGGCAGCCGGCCAGGTCCATCGGCTGGTTGCCGACGATGCCGACGGACTGGCCCTCGACCCGGCCGAAGCCGGTGATGATGTTGCCCGCGTACAGCGGCTGGGTCTCCAGGAACTCGCCGTCGTCGACGATGTGCTCGATCACCTTGCGCATGTCGTACGGCTGGTTCGCCGAGTCCGGCACGATGGCGTCGAGTTCGAGGTCCTCGTCGGTGACGGTGAGGTCCGCCTGCTCGGGGTAGGACGGCGGGTCCGACAGGTTGTTGGAGGGCAGGTACGAGAGCAGGCTCTTGACGTACTCGACGGCCTCCTTCTCGTCGGTGGCCAGGTAGTGCGCGTTGCCGGACTTGCTGTTGTGGGTGCGGGCGCCGCCCAGCTCCTCCATGCCGACGTCCTCGCCGGTCACGGTCTTGATCACGTCCGGGCCGGTGATGAACATGTGCGAGGTCCGGTCGGCCATCACCACGAAGTCGGTGATCGCGGGGGAGTACACCGCGCCGCCCGCGCAGGGGCCCATGATCAGCGAGATCTGCGGGATCACGCCCGAGGCGTGCACGTTGCGGCGGAAGATCTCGCCGTACAGGCCGAGCGAGACCACGCCCTCCTGGATCCGGGCGCCGCCGGAGTCGTTGATGCCGATGACCGGGCAGCCGGTCTTCAGCGCGAAGTCCATCACCTTGACGATCTTCTCGCCGAACACCTCGCCCAGGGAGCCGCCGAACACGGTGAAGTCCTGGGCGAAGACGGCGACCTGGCGGCCGTCCACGGTGCCGTAGCCGGTCACCACGCCGTCGCCGTACGGGCGGTTCCGCTCCTGCCCGAAGTTCGTCGAGCGGTGCCGGGCGAACTCGTCGAACTCGACGAAGGAGTCCTCGTCCAGCAGCTCCGCGACCCGCTCGCGGGCCGTCAGCTTGCCCTTGGCGTGCTGCTTCTCCACGGCCGCGGCGGAGCCGGAGTGCACCGCCTCGTCGAGCCTGCGCCGCAGGTCGGCGAGCTTGCCGGCGGTGGTGTGGGGGTCGTACGGCGCCTCGGTCATCCGGTGGCTCTCCCTGATCCATGGGCCGCGACCTGTTCGAGTGCGCGCGGGCCGGAGTGGGGGCCCGCGCATGAGGGCAGGGCGGCGCTGCGAACTACCGTTGGGTAGCGTAGCCAGCGCGCGGGCCCGGACGTCACGTCCTGGCGTTATGGCCATCGACACAGTGTGTCAACGCGCGTTCTGCGGGACGATGGGGCGGCCTACGCCCCCGGCGTCCGCACACCCCCTAGTGTTCTGGACCATGACCGCACCCGACTCCCCCCGCCGCAGTGGACTGCGCGGTTTCGGCCACGCCGGACCGTCGCCGTGGACCGACCTGGACCGCCCGCCGCTGGACGAGGCGGCGCTGCGCCGCGACCTGCTGGTCCCGGACGGGCTCTGGACCTCGGTGGACGTCGTCGCCGAGACCGGCTCCACCAACAACGACCTCGCCGCCCGCGCCCGGGCCGGCGCCCCGCAGGGCGCGGTGCTGGTCGCCGAGGTGCAGAACGCCGGGCGCGGCCGGCTGGAGCGCCAGTGGAGCGCCCCGGCCCGCTCCGGGCTGTTCCTGTCCGTCCTGCTGCGTCCCGAGGAGGTGCCGGTCGAACGCTACGGCTGGCTGCCGATCCTGGTCGGGGTGGCCACCGCCAGCACGCTGAGCCGGGTCGCCGGGGTCGAGGTCGGGCTGAAGTGGCCCAACGACCTCCAGGTGGAGGTCGACGGCGCGGAGCGCAAGCTCGGCGGCATCCTCACCGAGCTGAGCGGCGGCGCCGTGGTCGCCGGCCTCGGCATCAACGTCTCGCTGCGCGAGCCCGAACTGCCCGTCCCCACCGCCGCCTCGCTCGCGCTGGCCGGCGCCGAGGTCACCGACCGGTCCACCCTGCTGCGCGCCCTGCTGCGCGAGTTCGCCGGGTTGTACCGCACCTGGACGGCCGCCGCCGGCGACCCGCACACCAGCGAGCTGCTCCGCGCCTACGCGGACCGCTGCACCACGCTCGGCCGCCAGGTGAAGGTGCACCTGCCGGGCGACCGGGAGCTGGTCGGCGAGGCGGTGGCGATCGACGGCGACGGCCGCCTGGTGGTCCGCACCCCCGACGGCGCACGCCGGGCGGTCGGCGCGGGGGACGTCGTCCACGTGCGCCCCGAGCCCCGCTGAACGGCACTCTTCACCTCTCCTTGACCCGGGCTGATGCCCCGGATCGCGCGATTCCGTGCGAACATTCCACCTGGCAGCGGTGTGAGGCGCGCCACTGCCCGCCGGGTGGCGGGCGCGCCCGGACAGGCAGGACACGAGGCGAGTGCGGCGACCGCACGGGGACGGACCGGTGGCAGAGGACGGCAGCAGCGGCGCGACATCGGGGACCCACGACCCCACGGTCGCGCTCGAACTGGAACGCCTGATCCTGGACGCGCCACGCCGCTACACCCCGTACCAGGCCGCGCGGGCCGCCGACGTCCCGATGGAGCTGGCGACCCGCTTCTGGCGGGCCATGGGCTTCCCCGACATCGGCCAGTCCCGGGCCCTCACCGACGGCGACGTGATCGCCCTGCGCCGGCTCGCCGGCCTGGTCGAGTCCGGCCTGCTCAGCGAGTCGATGGCGATCCAGGTGGCCCGCTCCACCGGCCAGACCACCGCCCGGCTGGCCGGCTGGCAGATGGACACCTTCCTGGAGAACCTCACCCAGGCCGTCGAGCCCGGCCTGACCCGCGCCGACGTCGCCTACCCGCTGGTCGAGCTGCTGCTGCCGGAGCTGGAGCAGTTCCTGGTGTACGTCTGGCGCCGCCAGCTCGCCGCCGTCACCGGCCGGGTGGTCCAGGCCGCCGAGGACAACGAGATCACCAGCGGCCGCCTCGCGGTGGGCTTCGCCGACCTGGTCGGCTTCACCCGGCTGTCGCGGCGGCTGGAGGAGGAGGAGCTCGGCGAACTCGTCGAGACCTTCGAGAACACCTGTTCGGACCTGATCGCGGGGCAGGGCGGCCGGGTCATCAAGACCCTCGGCGACGAGATCCTCTACGTCTCCGAGGACCCGGTCACCGCCGCCGAGATCGCGCTCAGCCTGATCGAGGCCCTCGCCGAGGACGAGACCATCCCCGCGCTGCGGGTCGGCATGGCCTTCGGCACGGTCACCTCGCGGATGGGCGACGTCTTCGGCACCACCGTGAACCTGGCCAGCCGGCTCACCTCGATCGCGCCCAAGGACGCGGTGCTGATCGACGGCGAGTTCGCCGCCGCGCTGGAGCAGTACGGCAGCGTGGCCCCGCCGGACGCGGACGGCCCCGGCCTCGCCGAGGCGCTGTCGGCCGCCGCCGGGATGCCCGCCTCGGGCCTGCCGGTGCCGGGCCTGGACGCCGGGCACCGGTTCCACCTGCAGCCGATGTGGCGCCGGCCGGTGCGCGGGCTCGGACTGGTCGAGCCGTGGCTGCTGTCGCGGCGGCTGAAGCCGGAGTAGGTCTCCGCCGCTGCCCCTCCCGGGCCCTTCTCGCGCCTCTCCTGGAGCCTTTCCGCTCTCGTCCGGGCCCCTTCCGGTCTTCTCCTGTGCCCTTCCCGGCTTTTCCCGGGCCTTTCCAGCCTTCCCCGGCCTTTTCCAGGACGTGGCCCCGGGCCGGTCCCGATGCTTGGGGTGCCGAACGGTTGAAACCCGTACGGCCGGTTGCGGGTCCGCCCCGGCAAACGGGGCATAACCGAACGAAACCGCCATAGTCTTGGTGAAAGCGGCCGGGTGGGTGCGGCCGCCGTCGGGGGTCCGGCAGGACCGGGCACAGGGAGCGAGGCGAGCCGGTGAGCAGCGAGGCGATCATGACGGACCGCGGCTGCGACTGCGGCGGCCCGCAACCGGCCGGCCAACTGCCCGACCTGCGGCTGCAGTCCGTGGTCGAGCTGGCCCAGGACATGGCCCGCGCGCTCACCCCGCTGGAGGCCGTCCGGGCCGCCGCCGCCCGCGCCACCGAGGCGCTCGGGGCGACCATGGCGGCCGTCTCCGTCTGGGACCGCGAATCCGGCCGGCTCCGAGTCCTGGTCAACCACGGGGAGCTCGCGCCCGGCGAGGAGGAACTGCCCGAGGACGAGTCCTACCCCGTCGCCGACTTCCCCGAGATCGTCACCTATCTGGACGAGCGCTGGACCACCGGGCGCCTCCCTCGGGCCTGGCTGCAGACCGCCGAGAACGCCGAACCGCACGCCGGGCACACCCACCCCACCGCCGGCGCGTACTGCCAGGAACGCGCCGCGGCGCTGCGCCGGCGTGGCCGCGCCTGCTGCGTGGTCGCCCCGATCGTCCTGCACGGGCAGGCCTGGGGCGAGCTGTACCTGGCCCGCAGCGTCGGGAAGCCCGGGTTCGTCGCCGCCGACGCCGACTACGCGACCCTGCTCGCGGCCCAGATCTCGGCCGGCCTCGCCCAGACCGAACGCCTCGCCGACCTGCGCAAACTCGCCTTCTCCGACCCGCTCACCGGCCTCGCCAACCGGCGCGCCGTCGACGCCCGGCTGGAGAGCGCCCTCACGGCGCACAACCGGGACAACACCGTGGTCTCGCTCGTCGTCTGCGACGTCAACGGCCTCAAGCGGGTCAACGACCAGCTCGGCCACGAAATGGGCGACCGGCTGCTCGAACGGTTCGCCCACCAGCTCTCGGTCGCCGCGGCCAAACTCCCCGGCAGCCTCGCCGCCCGCCTCGGCGGCGACGAGTTCTGCCTGCTCGCCGAGGGGCAGAAGGCCGACGAGGTCGTCGCCGTCGCCGAGGAGCTCTGCGCCAGGGCCCTGGCCCTGTCCGAAGGCGAGGGCGTCGCCTGCGGCGTCGCCTCCACCGGCGACTCCATCGGCCCGGTCACCACCCCAGACCGGCTCTTCCGGCTCGCCGACGCCGCACAGTACCGGGCCAAGGCCGCCCGGGCCGCCCACCCCGTCGTCGCCGGGCGCAGCCACGGCCCCGGCTTCTCGCCCGACCCCACCGTGCTGCTCGCCGACGCCGCCGACCCGCACCACCGGGCCGACGGACGCGCCCGCCCGGGCCGGGCCGGAGCGGGCGACCGGCGGCGCTTCCGGGGCGCCGCGCACAGCGCCGACCCGGGCCAGCTGCTCACCGCCGTCCTCGCGGCCCTCGACCAGGCCGCCGCCGCCCGGGCCGTCCACCCCGCCGACACCCTCGGCAAGCTCGTCGTCGTCGCCGAGGCCTCCGCCCGGCTGCTCGACGCCGTGGGCTGGTGGGTCTCCTACGTCCCGCCCGGCTCCCACCTCATGCGCACCGCCCAGCACGCCGTCTACCGGATGACCAGCGGCCCCAGCAGCACCCGCGCCGAGACCCAGCGGGCCCAGATCGAGGCCCCGGACGCCGTCTTCGACCTGCGCCACTACCCGATGACCCGCCGCGCCGTCCGCGGTGGCGCCTTCGCCCTGCGCGCCGGCGCGGCCGGCAACGACCCGGCCGAGGAGGCCATGCTGGTCGTCTCCGGCTACCGCGGCATGGTCGCCGCCGGCGGCCAGAACCCGGCCGGCGGCTGGCTGGTCGAGCTCTTCGCCGACGACGCCACCCTGCCGCTCGGTCAGGCCGCCTTCGCCATGCGCGCCCTGGTGGCCGTCGCCCTGGCGGGCGCGGCCTCGCCCCCGGTGGTGTGAGGCCGGGGGAGGCTGGTCGGCGCGGTCAGGCCGGCCCGAGGGCGTGCAGGACCGCCTCGACCAGGCGGTCGGCGTAGGCGGGGTCGAGCGGGCCGAGCCGGTAGAGCCAGCGGTAGTGGAGCGGGCCGTAGAGGAGTTCGAGGGCGAGGTCGAGGTCCGCGTCGGGGGCGAGCTGGCCGGCCTCGCGGGCGCTGTGCAGGCGGGCGCGGGTGACGTCGAGGAGCGGGTTCAGCAGGCGGGTGCGGTACTCGGCGTACAGGGCCGGGTCGTTGAGCATCTCGGCGGTGATGGCGCGGTAGCTGCGGTCGAGGGCGGGGTCGGTGAGCTCGGCGGTGGTGGGGCGCAGGACGGTCCGCAGGTCGGCGGCGAGGTCGCCGGTGTCGGGGAGGTCGAGGCCGCCCTCGTGCTCGTTGGTGGCGAGGAAGGCGTCGAAGACGACGGCGCCCTTGGACGGCCACCAGCGGTAGATGGTCTGCTTGCCGACGCCGGCCCGGGCGGCGATCGCCTCGATGGTGAGCTTGCCGAAGCCGACCTCGGCGACGAGTTCGGAGGCGGCGGCGAGGACGGCGGCGCGGGAGCGTTCGCTGCGGCGGGCGGGATCGGGGGCGGTTCTGTGGGCCATGGCGGAAATTCTAAGCGAAGTAGCGAGACGGTACGTATCGTCTTGACGCGGCGTCGGATCCGGGATCATGCTGGAGGGGCGCCAGCGAGACGGATCGTCTCGTCTTGTTCTGAACCCTGGAGGCCCCATGACCCGCTCCGCCCACCCCGCCCACATCCTGATGGTCTCGGTCCCGGCCCACGGGCACGTCAACCCCAGCCTCGCCGTGATCGCCGAACTGGTCGCCCGGGGCCACCGGGTCAGCTACGTCAACGACGCCTCCTTCGCCGAGGCCGTCGAGTCCACCGGTGCCCGCCTCGTCCCGTACCCGACGCGGCTGCCGCTCGCCGACGACCCGAGCGGGTGGCCGGAGGACCCGGTGGCGATCCAGGAGGTGTTCCTGGACGACGCCCTCGCGATGCACCCCGTCCTGCTGGAGGCCTTCGCGGACGACCGCCCCGACCTGGTGCTCCACGACATCGCGGGCTTCGCCGGGCGGGCGTTCGGCGAGCGGCTGGGCGTGCCGGTGGTGCAGTTGTCGCCCGCCTTCGTCGCCTGGGAGGGCTTCGAGCAGGACCTCGCGGAGGTGTTGGAGGCGGTCCGCAACGGGCCCGGCGGCGCCGGGCACCACCGGCGGTTCGCCGACTGGCTGGCCGAGGCCGGGGCGGTGGAACGCGACGTGGACGCCTTCAAGGGCCGCCCGGCGCGGGCCGTCGCCCTGATCCCGCGCGCCCTGCAGCCCAACGCTGACCGGGTCGACGAGCGGCGCGTCAGCTTCGTCGGGCCGTGCTTCGGCGACCGCGCCCACCAGGGGGAGTGGCGGCGGCCGGCCGCCGCCGAGAACGTGCTGCTGGTCTCGCTCGGCTCGGCCTTCACCCACCAGCCCGCGTTCTACCGGGCCTGCGTCCAGGCCTTCGGCGACCTGCCCGGCTGGCACACGGTGCTCCAGGTCGGCGCGCACACCGACCTGGCCGACCTGGGCGAGGTGCCGGACACCGTCGAGGTGCACCGGTGGGTGCCGCAACTGTCGGTGCTCGCGCAGGCGGACGCCTTCGTCACCCACGCGGGCATGGGCGGCTCCAGCGAGGGGCTATACCACGGCGTGCCGATGATCGCCGTGCCGCAGGCCGCCGACCAGTACGCCAACGCGGACGCGCTGGTGGCGCTCGGCGTCGCCCGCCGCCTGGACACCGGGGAGGCCACCCCGGAGGCGCTGCGCGGCGCGCTGCTGGAACTGGTCGGTGACCCGGCGGTGGCCGAACGGCTGAAGGCGCTGGCCGCCGCCGGCCGGGCCGAGGGCGGCACCGCCCGTGCGGCGGACCTGATCGAGGCCGAGCTCAGGGGGTGACCGGCGCGGCGGGGGAGGACGTGGCGGGGGAGGGCGCGGTGATCCGGTCCGGCCGGGTGTAGACGTTCGCGCCCTCCCCGCGCAGGAAGCCGACCAGGGTCAGGCCCAGTTCCTCGGCGAGGTCCACCGCGAGCGAGGACGGCGCCGAGACGGCCGCCAGCAGCGGGACGCCCGCCAGCGCGGCCTTCTGGGTCAGCTCGAACGAGGCCCGGCCGCTCACCAGCAGGACGTGCCCGGTCAGCGGCAGCCTGCCCTCGCGCAGCGCCCAGCCGACCACCTTGTCCACCGCGTTGTGCCGCCCGACGTCCTCGCGGGCGCAGAGCAGTTCGCCGGTGGCGGCGTCGAACAGGCCGGCCGCGTGCAGGCCGCCGGTGGACTCGAAGGTGCGCTGGGCGGCCCGCAGCCGGTCCGGCAGGCCGTACAGCAGGGACGGCGGGACGGTGAGCGGGTCCTCGCCCACCGGGTGGCGGACGTGGGTGCGGACGGCGTCCACGGTGTCCCGGCCGCACAGGCCGCAGGCGCTGGTGGTGAGCAGGTTGCGGTGCGCGGACAGCGGCAGCGCGCGGGCGGCGCCGCGCAGGGTGGCGTCGACGACGTTGTAGGTGTTGGCGCCGGCTTCGTCCGTCCCGGCGCAGTACCGCAGGGCGGCGAGCTCCTCGGAGGTGTGCACCAGCCCCTCGCCGACCAGGAACCCGGCCACCAGGTCGAAGTCCTGCCCGGGGGTGCGCATGGTGACGGTCAGCGGCTCGCCGCCGAGCCGGATCTCCAGCGGTTCCTCCGCCGCCAGCGAGTCCGGTCGCACCCCGCGCTCGTCCCCCCGCAGCCGCACCACCCGGCGCCGTGCCGTCGCCCGCGTCATCGCCCTGCCACCTCCGTGCGTGTCCGTGGGCACCAGCGTGCGGCACGGGGCGGCCCGGGGGAAAATCCTGCCGGCCGGTACGGGGCGTGCGATCGTGGCCGTTCCGGATGGCGACCACCTGTTGTCATATCTTCATTCACCTGATGTGATGGTGTATATGGATATGCACAGTGCTGTGGCCCCCGACGCTCCGCTGGTCCAGGTCGGCAAGGCCGACGTCAGCGCCGAGGACGTGCTGGCCGTCGCCCGGGGGAACGCCCGGGTCGAGATAGGCCCCGACGCGCTCGCCGAGATGGCGACGGCGCGGGCACGGATCGACGCCCTCGCGGCCGAACCGCGCCCCGTCTACGGCGTGTCGACCGGATTCGGCGCGCTCGCCGTCCGGCACATCAGCCCCGAACTGCGGGCGCAGCTCCAGCGGTCGCTGGTGCGCTCGCACGCGGCCGGGATGGGACCGGCCGTCGAGCGCGAGGTCGTCCGGGCACTCGTCTTCCTGCGGATGAAGACGCTGGCCTCCGGCCGGACCGGGGTGCGCCCGCTGGTCGCGCAGACCATGGCCGCCCTGCTCAACGCGGGCATCACCCCGGTGGTCCGGGAGTTCGGCTCGCTCGGCTGCTCCGGCGACCTCGCGCCGCTGTCGCACTGCGCGCTGGTCCTGATGGGCGAGGGCGTGGCCACCGGCCCGGACGGCGTGGAGAAGCCCGCCGCCGAACTGCTCGCCGCCGCCGGCATCGAGCCCGTCGAACTGCTGGAGAAGGAGGGCCTGGCCCTCATCAACGGCACCGACGGCATGCTCGGCATGCTGGTGATGGCCATCGCCGACCTGCAGCGGCTGTACACCACCGCCGACATCACCGCCGCGATGACCCTGGAGGCGCTGCTCGGCACCGACAAGGTGCTCGCCCCCGAACTGCACGCCCCGATCCGCCCCCACCCGGGCCAGGCGCTGAGCGCCGCCAACATGTTGGCCGTCCTCAAGGACTCCGGCCTCACCGGCCACCACCAGGACGACGCGCCGCGGGTCCAGGACGCCTACTCGATCCGCTGCGCCCCGCAGGTGGCCGGCGCCGGCCGGGACACCCTCGCCCACGCCCAGCTGGTCGCCTCCCGCGAGCTGGCCGCCTCGGTCGACAACCCGGTGGTGCTGCCGGACGGCCGGGTGGAGTCCAACGGCAACTTCCACGGCGCCCCGGTCGCGTACGTGCTGGACTTCCTCGCCATCGCCGCCGCCGACCTGGGCTCGATCTCCGAGCGCCGCACCGACCGACTGCTCGACAAGGCCCGCTCGCACGGCCTGCCGGCCTTCCTGGCCGACGACCCCGGCGTGGACTCCGGCCTGATGATCGCCCAGTACACCCAGGCGGCGCTGGTCAGCGAGAACAAGCGGCTCGCCGTCCCGGCCTCGGTCGACTCGATCCCGTCCTCCGCGATGCAGGAGGACCACGTGTCGATGGGCTGGTCCGCCGCCCGCAAGCTGCGCCAGGCCGTCGACAACCTCGGCCGGATCCTCGCCGTCGAACTCACCGCCGCCGCCCGCGCCCTGGAGATCCGCCAGCAGGCCGACGGCGCGGGCCGCACGGCCCCGGCCACCACGGCCGCCATGGCCGCCGCCCGGGAGGCGGGGGTCGGCGGCGCCGGCCGCGACCGCTTCCTCTCGCCGGACCTGGAGGCGGCGGCCGCGCTGGTCGCCTCCGGGGAGCTGGTGCGGGCGGTGGAGCGGGTCACCGGGCCGCTGGCCTGAGCCGGTGTGACCTGGCGTGACCTGGTGAGATCGGTGCGTTCGGTGCGTTCGGTGCGTTCGGTGCGTTCGGCGTGACGGGCCGTCGGGTCCGGTGCGGGCGGCGGGGCTCAGTCCCAGTCGTCCCGGGACCGGGCCCGCGGCTCGTCCCGGTCCCGGCGGTTGCCGAACGCGGCGGCGAAGTTGACCCCGACGATGCCCGCCCAACTGACGATCAGGCCGATGAAGCCGCCGCTCTGCGGGCTGGCCGCGATCGCGGTCAGCGGGATGCCGAGGACCAGCGAGATCACCGCAAGCCGGTTGCCGGGGAGGCCGAGCCCCGGCCCCGGGCGGTGGGGTCGGCGCCGGTGCGCGGGCTCGTAGTCGTCCATCCGCTCGGCCACCCGGCGCTCGACCCGGGCGTCCAACCGGGCGTCCAGGCGGCTCAGGAACGAGTCGACCAGCTCCGGCTCGTACTCCTTGCCGAGTTCCTTGCGAGCGTGCAGGGCGGCGTCGAGGTCGCGCCGCAGGTCGTCCTGGCGAGTGTCCATGGGACCAGCCTGGGCCCGCGCCGGGGCGCGGTCCATCCGTCGGTGGGGGAATCCGGGCGGGTTCAGGGAGAATTCAGGGTTACCCCGAGCTCCCACCCGCTCGGGCCGTCTCACCCGGCGTCCCGCCGTACGAGACGTCTTTGCCAGGCGCGACGCACTGCTGCACAGTCGTCGTCCGAATCGCTCGCATCCGGAGGTACCGCTGATGACCGCCACCGACGAGGCCGGCACGGTCGGCCCCTCCGCCCGGCTGCTCCAGCTGTTCGAAGGCCACCGACTGACCCCGACCCAGCGGCGGATCGCGCACTCGCTGGTCCGGCACGCCACCGAGGCGCCGTTCCTCTCCAGCGTCGAGGTCGCCGAACTCGCCGGCGTCAGCCAACCGTCCGTCACCCGCTTCGCGGTCGCCCTCGGCTACGACGGCTACCCGGCGCTGCGCAAGCAGCTGCGCGAACTCGGCGCGGGCGAGACCGCCGCGCCGGAGACCCCCGACGACGCGGTGCGCAACGAGCACCAGCAGGCCGTGCTCGCCGAGATCGCCCACCTGCGCCACCTCGCCGAACTCCTCGCCGACCCCGAGCCGATCACCCGCGCCGCCCGGCTGCTCGCCGCCTCCCGCCCGCTGCCGGTGCTCGGCCTGCGGGCCGCCTCCGCGCAGGCGCGCGGCTTCGCCTACTTCGCCGCCAAGGTGCACCCGGACATCCGCCTCCTCGACGAGGGCGGCAGCATGCTCGCCGACCGGCTGGAACAGGCCGCCGCGGCCGGGGCCACCGCGCTGCTCTGCTTCGCGCTGCCGCGCTACCCGCGGGAGCTGATGGACGCGCTGGTGGTGGCCCGCGAGTGCGGGCTGACGGTGCTGACCGTCGCCGACAGCGCCTTCGCGCCGGTCGCCAAGCTCTCCGACCTGATGCTGCCGGCCGCCGTCGGCACCGGGCTGGTCTTCGACACCGCGTGCGCGCCGATGATGCTCGGCCGGGTGCTGTTGCAGCGTATGTGTGACGAACTCCCGGGCGCGGAGGCCAGGTTGGAGGCCATCGAGCAGTCCGCCGCGGCACGTGGCCTGTTTTTGGAGTAGACACGGCGGGGAGTAGCCGTCACGAACCCGGGCATCCCCTACAGCAGGGGGTGCCGCCCATGCGCGTGATCCACGAGATGAAGTTCGTCGCCCGCCTGGCCTCGGGTGTCGACGAATGGTCCTGCCCCACCTGCGGACGCCGCGTCACCCTGCGGCGCCTGCCCGATCCCGAACTGACCGTCCTCGACCCGGGAGACGAGTCCGCCGTGCACGTCGGCGTCATCGAACCCGACGCCCGCGCCGCCGCCGCGGCCGCCGAGAAGTACGGCCTCGGCCCGGTCCAGAACATCCCCCGCCCGCCGACCCCGCCCGCCCCCGACGCCGCCGACCGCCGCTGGCTCGCCGAGATCGGCATCGACTGGGACGGTGACGCCGCGGCCTGACTCAGGCGCGGGGTGCGTACGGCGGCAGTGCGGAGGTGTCCAGTTCGGCGGGCAGCGGCGCGGGCAGCGGGACGGGCTCGCCGTACCTGCCGTGCAGCACGCCCTGGTACTCGCCGTCGCGGGGGTGGGTGCGAAGCGTCCAGACACCCTTGCGGGGGTCGACCGCGAGGAATGCTGGTTCTCCCACCGCGCGGGTAGGGCGACCAGGTCGGGCGTCGCGTGGTCGTCCTCGTCGCCTGGAGAGGCGATGGATGCCGCCTCGTAGGCCCCGAGGCCGGGCAGTCGTGATCCGATCCGTTCGCGCAGCTGCCGCACGGTGCCGGCGTGCTTGCCCCGGCGGGGCGGAGGCAGCAGCAGGGTGCCTCCGATGATCTCGACCCGCAGTCCGGTGCTCTGCTCGATCGCTTCTGCTGCGTGGCGGAGCTTGCCGGGGAGTAGGGGGATGGTCGCCATGGCGTCCTCTGCTGGCCCGAGTGGCTGGTGTTTCCGGCCTCAGGGTACGGCTGGCGGGCGTACCGGCGCGGGCGCTGATCGGATGGGTTCGGGGTCTGGTCGGGAGGTGATTGTTTGGATATATTCAGCCGAGCTGAATCTGAATGAATCCATCCGCAGGGAGGCCAGGACATGGTGCAGCAGGCGAGCGGGCCGCGTGAGGTCAGGGCGGCGCGGGGGACGGGGCTGACGGCGCAGGGGTGGCAGCAGGAGGCGGCCCTGCGGATGCTGATGAACAACCTCGACCCGGAGGTCGCCGAGCACCCGTCGAAGCTGGTCGTGTACGGCGGGACGGGCAAGGCGGCGCGGGACTGGCGCTCGTTCGACGCCATGGTGAGGACGCTGGAGGGGCTGAAGCAGGACGAGACCATGCTGGTCCAGTCCGGGCGGCCGGTCGGCGTCATGCAGACCCACGAGTGGGCGCCGCGGGTGCTGATCGCCAACTCCAACCTGGTCGGCGACTGGGCCAACTGGGAGGAGTTCCGCCGGCTGGAGAGCCTCGGGCTCACCATGTACGGGCAGATGACCGCCGGCTCGTGGATCTACATCGGCACCCAGGGCATCCTGCAAGGCACCTACGAGACCTTCTCGGCCGTCGCCAACAAGCGGTTCAACGGGACGCTGGAAGGCACCATCACCCTCACCGCCGGCCTCGGCGGGATGGGCGGCGCCCAGCCGCTGGCCGTCACCATGAACGGCGGCGTGGCGATCTGCATCGACTGCGACCCGTCCCGGATCGCCCGCCGGATCGAGCACCGCTACCTGGACGTCGAGGCCAAGGACCTCGGGCACGCGCTGGAGCTGGCCACCGCCGCCCGCGACAAGCGGCAGCCGCTGTCCATCGGCGTGCTGGGCAACGCCGCCGAGCTGGTCCCGCAGCTGCTCGCGATGGACGCGCCCATCGACATCGTCACCGACCAGACCAGCGCCCACGACCCGCTCGCCTACCTGCCGGTGGGCGTCGCCTTCGACGACATGGCGGACTACGCGGCGGCCAAGCCCGCCGAGTTCACCCAGCGGGCCCGCGAGTCGATGGCCCGGCACGTCGAGGCGATGGTCGGCTTCCAGGACGCGGGCGCCGAGGTCTTCGACTACGGCAACTCGATCCGCGGTGAGGCCCAACTGGCCGGTTACGACCGCGCGTTCGCCTTCCCCGGATTCGTCCCCGCGTACATCCGGCCGCTGTTCTGCGAGGGCAAGGGCCCGTTCCGCTGGGCGGCGCTGTCCGGCGACCCGCAGGACATCCACAAGACCGACAAGGCCGTCCTCGACCTCTTCCCGGAGAACGAGTCGCTGCACCGCTGGATCAAGATGGCCCAGGAGAAGGTGCACTTCCAGGGCCTGCCCGCGCGGATCTGCTGGCTCGGCTACGGCGAGCGCGACAAGGCCGGCGAGCGCTTCAACGACATGGTCGCCTCCGGCGAGCTGTCCGCGCCGATCGTGATCGGCCGCGACCACCTCGACTGCGGCTCGGTCGCCTCCCCGTACCGGGAGACCGAGGCGATGCTGGACGGCTCGGACGCGATCGCCGACTGGCCGCTGCTCAACGCCATGGTCAACGTGGCCTCCGGCGCGTCCTGGGTCTCCATCCACCACGGCGGCGGCGTCGGCATCGGCCGCTCGATCCACGCCGGCCAGGTCACCGTCGCCGACGGCACCGCGCTGGCCGGCGAGAAGATCCGCCGGGTGCTCACCAACGACCCGGGCATGGGCGTGATCCGGCACGTGGACGCCGGCTACGACCGGGCCACCGAGGTCGCCGCCGAGCGCGGGGTCCGCGTCCCGATGGGTGAGCTGTGACGTCCTCGTTCGAAGAGATGTGGGCGGAGCTGCTCCCCGTGGGCCGCTCCGCCGCCTCCGGCGGCTACCGCCGCTTCGCCTGGAACTCCGCCGACGCCGAGTGCCGGGCCTGGTTCGAGCAGCAGGCCCGTGACCGCGGTCTCGCCTACGAGCTGGACCGCAACGGCAACCAGTGGGCCTGGCTGGGCGATCCGAACGCGGGCGGGGCGGTCGTCACCGGCTCGCACCTGGACTCCGTCCCGGACGGCGGCGCCTTCGACGGCCCGCTCGGCGTGGTCTCCTCCTTCGCGGCCCTGGACGAACTCCGCGCACGCGGGGCCGAGTTCACCCGTCCGTTGGCGATCACCAACTTCGGCGACGAGGAGGGTGCCCGGTTCGGCGTGGCCTGCATCGGCTCCCGCCTGTCCGCCGGCGTGCTCTCCCGCGAGGCCGCGTACGAGCTGCGCGACGCCGACGGCGTCCGGCTGCCCGACGCGATGGAGCGGGCCGGCTACGACCCGGGCGCGATCGGCGCGGACGACGACCGGCTGGCCCGGATCGGCGCCTTCGTCGAACTCCACGTCGAGCAGGGCCGCCTCCTCGCCGAGGACCGGCCGGTCGGCGTGGCCAGCGCGATCTGGCCGCACGGCCGCTGGCGGTTCGACTTCCACGGCGAGGCCAACCACGCCGGCACCACCCGGATCGAGGACCGCCGCGACCCGATGCTGACGTACGCCAACACCGTGCTCGCGGCCCGCAAGAAGGCCCGGCAGGCGGGCGCGCTGGCCACCTTCGGCAAGGTCGCGGTCGAGCCCAACGGCACCAACGCGATCGCCTCGCTGGTACGCGGCTGGCTGGACTCCCGGGCCGCCGACGAGGCGACGCTCACCGCGCTGGTCGAGGAGATCGAGCAGGCCGCCGCCGAGCGCGGCGGGCGCGACGGCGTCCGGGTCGAGCTGACCCGCGAGTCCTACACCCCGGTGGTGGACTTCGACGGCCCGCTGCGCGACCGGCTCGCCAAGCTGCTGGACGCCCCGGTGCTGCCCACCGGCGCCGGACACGACGCCGGGATCCTGGCGTCGGCCGTCCCGACCGCCATGCTGTTCGTGCGCAACCCCAGCGGGGTGTCGCACTCCCCGGCCGAGCACGCCGAGGAGGCCGACTGCCTGGCCGGGGTCGCCGCCCTCGCCGACGTACTGGAGGACCTGGCGTGTCGCTGAGCCCATTGACCTCGGGGACCGAGCCGGTGGCGTACTGGGCGCAGCACGCCTGGCTGCCGTACGACAACGGGCCGGTGGTCGAGCCGGACGTGCTGATCACCGTCGGCCCCGGCGGCCGGATCACCGCGGTGACCCCGGACAGCGGGCCCTGCCCGCCCGGGGCCGTCCGCCTCGACGGGCTGCTGCTGCCCGGCCAGGCGAACGCCCACTCGCACGCCTTCCACCGGGCGCTGCGCGGCCACGTCCAGGTCGGCTCCGGCACCTTCTGGACCTGGCGCGACACCATGTACCGGTTCGCCGGGGCGCTCGACCCGGACCGCTACCTGGCGCTCGCCACCGCCGTCTACGCCGAGATGGCGCTGGCCGGGGTCACCGCCGTCGGCGAGTTCCACTACCTGCACCACGCCCCCGGCGGCGCCCGCTACGACGACCCCAACGCGATGGGCGAGGCGCTGATCGAGGCCGCCGCCCGGGCCGGCATCCGGATCACCCTGCTCGACACCTGCTACCTGTCCGCCGGCTTCGGCGCCGAGCCGACCAGGCCGCAGCAGCGGTTCAGCGACGGCGACGCCGAGGCCTGGGCGGTGAGGGCGGACGCGCTCAAGCCCCGCGAGCACGCCCGGATCGGCGCCGCCGTCCACTCGGTGCGGGCCGTCCCGGCCGAGCAACTGGGCACCGTCGCGCAGTGGGCGGCGGTGCGCGAGGCGCCGCTGCACGTCCACCTGTCCGAACAGACCGCCGAGAACGACGCCTGCCTCGCCGCGCACGGCGTCACCCCGACCCGGCTGCTCGCCGACCACGGCGTGCTCGGCCCGCGCACCTCGGCCGTGCACGCCACCCACCTCACCGACGAGGACGTCCGGCTCCTCACCGACACCTCCACCACCATCTGCATGTGCCCCACCACCGAGCGGGACCTCGCGGACGGCATCGGCCCGGCCCGCCGGCTCGCCTCGGCGGGCTGCCCGGTCACCCTGGGCAGCGACAGCCACGCCGTCATCGACCCGTTCGAGGAGGCCCGCGCCCTGGAGCTGAACGAGCGGCTGCGCACCCGCACCCGCGGGCACTGGACGGCCAACCTCCTGCTGCGGGCCGGCACCGAGGACGGGCACGCCTCGCTCGGCTGGCCGGAGGCGGGGCGGGTCGAGGCCGGTGCGCTCGCCGACTTCACCGTCATCGCCCTGGACTCGGTGCGCACCGCGGGCCCGCCGCCCCGGCTCGGCGCCGAGACCGCCGTCTTCGCGGCCTCGGCGGCCGACGTGCGGCACGTCGTGGTCGGCGGCCGGCAGATCGTCCGGGACGGCGTGCACCAGCTCGTCGCGGACGTGCCGGGCGCGCTGCGGGACTCGATCGGCGCCCTGGACCACTGAGTCGTTCTCCAACTTCCCCCGGAAGGCTTCGTCTTGAGCAGCAGGACCACCTTGATCACGGGCATCGGCAGCCTGGTCACCAACGACCCCGGGCACGGCACCGGGCCGCTCGGCCTGCTCACCGACGCGGCCGTGGTGCTGGACGGCGGCACCGTCGCCTGGGTCGGCCCGGCGGCGCAGGCCCCGGCAGCGGACGAGCGCTTCGACGCCGAGGGGCGGGCGCTGCTGCCCGGCTTCGTCGACTCGCACGCCCACCTGGTGTTCGCGGGGGACCGTACGGCCGAGTTCAACGCCCGGATGTCCGGGCAGGCGTATTCGGCGGGCGGCATCCGCACCACGGTGGCGGCCACCCGGGCGGCGAGCGACGCCGAACTGGAGGCCAACCTGGCCGGGTTCGTCCGGGAGGCGCTGCGGCAGGGCACCACCACGATCGAGTGCAAGTCCGGCTACGGGCTGACGGTCGAGGACGAGGCGCGGGCGCTGCGGATCGCGGCCCAGCACACGCCGGAGACGACGTACCTGGGTGCGCACGTGGTGGCCCCCGAGTACGCCGAGGACCCGGCCGGGTACGTCGACCTGGTCACCGGCGAGATGCTGGAGGCCTGCGCCCCGCACGCCCGCTGGGTGGACGTGTTCTGCGAGCAGGGCGCCTTCGACGGCGACCAGGCGCGGGCTGTTCTGACGGCGGGGATCGAGAAGGGCCTCACGCCGCGAGTGCACGCCAACCAGCTCTCCTACGGGCCCGGCGTGCAGCTCGCGGTGGAGCTGGGGGCCGCTTCGGCGGACCACTGCACCCACCTGACGGACGAGGACGTGGCGGCGCTGGCGGGGTCGGCGACGGTCGCGACGCTGCTGCCGGGTGCGGAGTTCTCCACCCGGGCCGAGTACCCGAGCGGGCGGCGGCTGCTCGACGCGGGGGCCGTGGTGGCACTCTCCACCGACTGCAACCCGGGCTCCAGCTTCACCAGTTCGATGGCGTTCTGCATCGCGGTTGCGGTCCGGGAGATGGGCATGACCCCGGACGAGGCGGTGTGGGCGGCGACAGCGGGCGGTGCGCACGCGCTGCGTCGCGGCGACGTCGGGACGGTCGCGGTCGGCTCCCGGGCGGACCTGCTGCTGCTGGACGCGCCCTCGCACGTCCACCTGGCCTACCGCCCGGGCGTGCCACTGACGGCGGCGGTCTGGCGCGCGGGCGTCCGGGAGGTCTGAGTCCGGATCACTTCACGTCGCCCCGTCGAGCCGCGGCTCGACGGGGCGACGTGAAGTGATGCGGCAGCCGGAACGGCCAGCATGCCGCGATGCCGATTTATCCCAAGGTCGTCAGGGCTGACGGTAGGCGCGGACAAGCAGGGTGTCTGCAGCGCGTGCACTCGGTACGGTGGGAGAGAGCCGGTCGACACTGATCTTCGTGAACCCCGCCTCGTCCAACAGCTTCGTCCAGACGGTCTCCTGGAGAACCCAGCGGCGCATGGTTGCCGGGGCGCCGTCCGGGGTACGGGCCGGAACGTCGGCGTGCTGGACGTCCGGTTCAGCGGGGGCACCACCGAGGTAGTGGCCCAGAGTGGAGGCGGCCAGCAGTCCGCCGGGTCGAAGGGCGCGGGCAGCGGCCGGAAGCAGTCGGCGGGGGTCGGCGAAGTCGAGGCTGCCGAACACGGAGTAGAGCACGTCGTACTCGTCTGGATGCTCCTCCAGGTGCGCGGTCGCGTCTGCGCGTACCGTGCGCAGGTGCGGTGCGAGGTGGCCGTAGAGGTCGCAGGCCATCGCGTGCTGCGCGGGGGAGGCATCGACGGCATCGACCCGAGCCGGAGCGTAGTGGGTGACGAGGTGGGCGGCATGACGGGCGGCGCCCGCGCCGAGGTCGGCCACGACGAGGCCGGTGAAGTCCCCCAGCACCTCGACTCCTGGCCCGCCGTCCTGGGCCCAGACCCAGTGGAAGGCGCCGGGGACGGTCCGCTCCGTGTCGGCGCGGGCGCGGCCGTAGTGGTGCCAGAGGTCCGGCGCGACAGCTTGGGTACGAGAGGGGGTGGTCGTCACCCGGGTCATCCTCGCGCCCGGTGTGCGCCGGCGCAGGGGTTCGGGTGAACTCCACTCTTCCGGGTCGCGGTGGCCTCGGACTGAGCCTGGGGCCACCGCAACTATCCCGTCAGTGCGAGTCGTTGCCGGGGTGGCAGGGGCTGCACTTGGCGGCATCCGCCCACAGCGGCAGGTCCACGTCTTAACCGTCCGCTGCGATGAGCTGGGCGGTGCGCAGCACGGTGCCGTCGTCCTTGTACTCGACCTGTCAGCCGAAGCGCAGGACCTGGGTGCTGCCACCGGCCAAGACACGCTCGTAGTCGCACTCACCGTTGAGCGAGCGGTAGTTGATGACCGGATCGCCGGCTCGTACGAGGGTGGTCGCGCATCCGAGGCACCAGGGCTGTGGCGGGTGTACGTCGAGATCCTCGATCACTGCGGGAGCAGAGCACTGCGTGCAGTCCGCCATCGGATCCTCCCCGGGGTCAGGCCCAGGTGGAGCCGCACGCGGTGCAGCCCCATCGGCCGTCCATGGTCTGGTAGGTGGCGCTCGATCCGCAGACCGGGCAGGCGCGGGCACTCGGCTCGTCGGCCCGCTCCAGCAGGGTACTGGGCGTCGGGGCGGTGGCGGGTTCAGTCTCGGTGACGGGCTTGTCGAGCAGGACGCTGCTCATGACGTCTCCCTCAGGATGGCTCCCCGCTGTTCACGGTCGACGCCACCAGCGCCCGGGCGGACCTGTACTGGATCGGTGTACACACGGCGCTGGGCACCCCGACGAGGGCGTGCCGTATGCGGCGCGGATCGCGCCAGGCCAGCTGCCGACCGCTGAGCGCCGGGCTCGGTACGGCACGGACTGTGCGCGCATGTGGCACCGCCTCGGCGCCCACCGCAAGACGTTCACGTTGCTGCGGTTCACCGAGCAGGTCGCCCCGGAGGAGGTGCGCCGGCCTGCTCTGCGGGCGCTCACAGCGGACCTGCTGTACGCGCCGGTCACGGTGCCCGGCGTGCGGGAGCTTGCGGCGCGCACAGGTGTCGCATAGGGATGACGGCCCCTGCGGGGTGGACGCTGGTGGCGAAATCGATCAGCGGCGTCCGGCGGCAACGGTCAAGAGTGCATCCTCTGGCCGCAGGTGGAACCCAGCTCTGCCGACTTGGCCGCATTCTCCCTGCCGGCGGCCTCTTGCGGGGAGCAAGAGGCCGCCGGAACGATTCGTTCAGGGGGCGGTGGTGAGGTGGTCGAACTCGCCGGCCTTGGCGCCCCGGAGGAAGTCGGCGAGCTTGAGGCGGGTGGTGCGGACGATGACGTCGCCCTCATCGGACTCCCGGAGTTCGACCAGCCCGTCAAGCGCACGTATCTCGACGCAGTTGTTGGCCGCTTCACTGAAGCTGGACTTCTGCCACTCGGTGCTATTCATACTTGCCGTTCATTTCCTTCGTGATCGAGCGAATAAGATCTCGCGACTCTCGTTCCGGGAGCGCGACAGCTTCGATGCGCTCAAAGATTGCGCGGTAGCCCGCCAGTTGGGCGGGCGAGTCGAAGATGTGGGACCCGTGCGACGAGTCAGCCTGGACCGTGTCCAGCTCGGGCACTGGTCCCTCCGCATAGATCAGATTCTCACTGGGGCCGGGGAAGTCGGCCGTAGCAAAGGGCACGACTCGCAGTGAGACGCCGGGAAGATGGGAGTCGCTGACGAGTGCATCGAGCTGGTCTCTGAGCACCACAGGCCCGCCGTACTGGATGCGCAACGCCGCCTCGTGGATGAGCGCCATGTAAGGCGTTTCGCCGGACCGGATGATCTGTTGTCTCCGTAGGCGGAAGTTCACTCGGCGGCCGATCTCGCGATCCGGGAGAGGGGTGAAACCGCTCGCGAACACCGCAGTCGCATACGAGTTCGTCTGAAGTAGTCCCGGGATGATGCCAATGGTGAAGCTCTTGAGTCTCTTCGCGTGACCTTCGATTTCTGCCACATCGATCGGGGCGGCCGCGAGTGCCGCTCGATACTCGTCCCACCAGGCCGAGTCTCGCTCCCTGGCCATGTCGGCAAGCGCTTCGACCAAGGGCGCATTGGCGCACATGCAGGCCTCTGCGATCTCGTGCAGACGCGCCACGGTGACGGCTGATTTCCCGATCTCCATCTGACTCACCAGGGCGGGAGTCACGCCGAGTAGACGGGCGAGGTGGCTGCCGCCGAAGCCGACTTGCTCTCTCATCCTTCGCAGTTCGGCGCCGAGTCGTCGCTGACGGAGGGTGGGGACTCGAAGGGGCATGGCGTCCTCTCTGCCGGTGCAGAGGCCAGTGTGCCGCGCCGGGCGCCTGTGGATCCATCCGGACTTCTTCCCTCGTGAGGAGGAACCTTCTCCCGTTTGGCTTTAATTAAAGAGCGGATGCGCTACTGTCGTTTCTGGCTTGATCCGACGGATCGTCAGTAATGCCTGCATGCACGGCAGTAGGCGCCTGCTGCCCGCACGCCGAAGAGCAGCCGCCGCCCCGGCCTGGCTCACGGCGACGACCGTCACCACCTCTCCCCACACCACAGCCTCACGGAGGTTCCCGTGTGCACCCGTAACACCCCCTCGCTCACCCTCTCCCGGCAGGCCCTGCGGGACGCCATGACCCGCAGCGGCTGGGACGCCGACGCCATCTTCAACGCCGAACTCGCCCTCTGCGAGCTCATCGTCAACGCCTGGCGGCACGGCGACACCCCCGCGCCCGTCGTCTGGTTCTCCGTCCTCGGCCGCACCCTCCGGGTCACCGTCTCCGACGAGAGCGACGCCCTCCCCCGGCAGCGAACCCCCGCCGATTTCGCCGAGTCCGGCCGGGGCCTCCAGCTCGTCGCCGGGCTCACCCGCCGCTGGGGCGTCGACCCGCAGAAGCGTGGCAAAACCATCTGGTACGAGCTGGAGCTGGACTCCCTCGCGTGACCCGCGACCCCGTCGTTCCGGAGGACTCCCGGATGCGCGACTACACCAAGCCCCACATCATGGACCTCCTGGGCGAGTTGCACAGGCGCGGCCTGCCGCACGGGCTCCTCTGGGGATCCGCCTCGCCCGGCGAAACGACCCTCGACGGCCGCATCCTGATCGACTTCGGGAATGCGCCGGTCAGCACTCTGCTCAACCTCCTCCACCTGCTCCGCGACCTGGACGATGACGACGAGGGGTGGCGCCAGTGAAGCTCTTCATCGTCGCGGTCCTCCTCGCCCTCCTCGCCCTCGCGATCGCCACCGTAGCCCTCGGCGTCCTCGCGACCCTCAAGATGCCCCGCCCCGAGGAGCGCGACGAGCAGCGCTGAAACACGCGAAGGCCCTCGCCCACCCAGGGCGAGGGTCGCGCGGTTGCCCGCTCTGAGTCAGTCCGCCTGAAGCTCCTTCGCCACCTGCTCCGCCAACACGCGGGCGCCCTCAAGGCGCGGGTCCTCGGGATGCGCGTACGGCCCGAGGATCTTCGCCGCGACGAACAAGGTCATCAGCTTGCCGTCCCGGCTCGCGAAGTCGCCGCTCCGCTCGACGCGGACGCGATCGGCCAGCGCCGGTACGGCAAGCGACGCCGCCCACAGGGTGGCAGCGTCCAGACCACGTGGGGCCATGCCCCAGTCCTCCCAGTCGAAGAGGCAGAACTCGGGCGCTGTCACGTTCGCCCAGTTCAGGTCCGCGTGCGCCGGACACCACCCGCTCACCGTGGCATCGACGTCCGGGAACACCTGACGGATCGTCTGAGCCACCAGCTCCTGGGTGATGGTCTCCGTGTCCGGCGTGGCGATCCGATTCGTCCGCTGGCCGGCGAGCGCATCGAGAGAGGCGTTCAGCTCCGACCACCATCCGGGCGGCAGCCGGGGCTCCTCGGCCACGACTGCGGACCCCGCTGGGGTGGATGGCAGCAGTTCGGTCTCGTCGGCCCGCCACATCACCGGCTCGGCCTCGTCCCGCCAGGCGAGGCCGGCCAGCCACGCGGGCTTCGCGATACCGTGCAGGGCCTCGGCGGAGGGGGTGCCGTCCCCGCCCTGGGCGCCGATCCGGTCGAGCCCCCGCCGCTCGATGCGTACCCACGTGCCACGCGCCGTGCCTGCTCCCACGGATCGGCGTTTGCGGACCACCGCAGCCCTGTCGAGCCGCGTCCCCAAGGCCGTCTCGACACGTCCCAGCACCTCGTCCACCGGTACCCGGCGCAGATCCGTCATCGGGCAACGGTAGCGATGCCAGGCGGGGTCGGATCCGCTCCCCAAGGCCCGGTCCACGGGCAGATCGGCTTTCCTGCGCGGTCAGGCGGTCTCTATGCGGCGGGGACCAGGCTGCGGCGTCGGGTCGTACGGGCGCCGCTCAGCCCACGCCCAACGACCGCCGCAAGAAATCCAGTTCGTGCCGGAGCAGGTGCTCCACCACGGCCTCGTCGGTCGGCCGGTGGCCGGTGCCACGCAACGGCAGGACCTCGTGCGGGCGGCCGGCGGCGAGCAGGGCACTGGACAGCCGCAGGGCGTGGGCGGGGTGCACGTTGTCGTCCACGAGGCCCTGGATCAGGAGCAGCGGGCGGCTCAGCTTCGGCGCCTCGGCGATCAGTGAGCCGCTGTCGTAGTGCTCGGGGTGCTCGTCGGGGTGGCCGAGGAAGCGCTCCTGCCAGTGGGTGTCGTAGAGCCGCCAGTCGGTGGGGGCCGCTCCGGCCGACGCGGCGTGGAAGACGTCCGGGCGCCGCAACACGGCGAGCGCGGCGAGGTAGCCGCCGTAGGACCAGCCGCGGATGCCGACCCGGTCGAGGTCGAGCACTCCCGGCCGCAGCCGGGCCGTCTCCCACAGGCCCTCGATCTGGTCCTCCAGGGCGGGCCCGGCCTTGTCGCCGTAGACCGTCTTCTCCCAGTGCGGCCCGCGCCCCGGAGTGCCGCGGCCGTCCACCACCAGCACCGCGAAGCCCTGGTCGGCGAACCACTGGGACACCTGCTCGTGCCAGGCGCCGCCGGTGGTGGCCTTCTGCATCGCGGGCCCGCCGTACGGGTCGAGCAGGACGGGCAGCGGGGTGCCGTCGGGATGGTGGCCGGTGGGCAGGAAGAGGTTGGCGCGCAGTTCGCGCGGGCCGAGGCGGAGCAGCTCGGGGCGGGCGGTGACGACGGGCGCTTCGGTGTACGAGGTGAGCGGCAGCGGCGGGCGGCCCTCCCGCAGAACGGTGGCGCGGCCGTCGGTGGTGAGGACCAGCGTGCCGCCGCGCTCGACGCCGCCGTGTACGCCGGGCCCGCTGCTCAGCCTTTGTACGCCGTATCCCGGTTCGTACGTCCACAGGTGGGTCTCGGTGGGCTCCTCGGAGGCGGTGAACAGCACCGTCTCGCCCTCCGTCCCGAGGACGGCCCGCAGCTGTAGCCCCGCAGGGGTGACCGGCTCACCGTCGACGGTCAGGTGCCGGGTGTCGCCGAGGTCGGCGGTGTCGACCAGCGCCCCGCCCGCCGTCCGCACCGGCAGTCCCGGGAGCAGTTCGACCCACCGCGGGTCGGTCCGCTCGGCGAGCACCCGGGTGTCCCCGTCCGCCCCGATCGCCAACGTACGGACGGTGCGCTGGTCGCGGCTCTGCACGGCGGCGTACGGGCCGTGGTCGTCCCAGCCGGCGGCGGTGAGGTACTCGAAGGCGGCGCGGTCCCAGCGGACCTCCGTGCGGGTGCGGCGGCCGTCCAGCCCGAGCAGCCAGAGCGTGACGTCGGCGTTGGCGGTGCCGGCCAGCGGGTAGCGGATGGCGCGCGGGGGGTGCTGCGGGTCGGTGGGGTCGGCCAGGAAGAGCCGGGTAAGCGCACCGGCATCGACCCGGGCGACCAGCAGGGCGGTGCCGTCGGGGGACCACCAGTGGCCGCGGGTGCGGTGCATCTCCTCGGAGGCGACGTGCTCGGCGAGGCCGTAGCCGACGTCCTCGGCCTCCGGCTCGGCCAGCGCCCGGTCGCCCGTACCGTCCGCACCGGCCACCCGCAGGACGCCGCCGCTGACGTAGGCGATCCGGCGGCCGGTCGGGTCGAGGCGGGGATCCACCGGCTGCTCGGCGGAGGCGAGCGGGCGGAGCGAACCCGAGGCGGTGTCGGCCAGCCACAGCGTGCCGTCCAGCGCGAAGGCGGCGAGCCGACCGGTGGCGTCGGTGCTGTACGCGGCGATGCCGCCGGAGGCGCCCAGCGCGGCCGGGTCGGCGACCAGCCGTTCCCGGCCGGTGGCGGTGTCGAGCGCCCAGAGGCAGGCGAGCGGGTCGGTGCCGCCGCGGCTGCGCAGGAACAGGACGGCGGCGCCGTCGGCGGTGATGCCCGGGTGGGCGGGGGCGCCCAGGGTGAAGCACCGGGTGCGGGCGAGCTGGCGCGGTAACGGGTCGGTCGTCATGCCGGGCACCATAGGCACGGCCTGTGTGGCGCTGTCGAGCGAAAAACGGCCGGGGCCGCCGCGGATCTCAGGAATCCGCGGCGGCCCCGGAGCGGGCTGGTGTGGGCGTCAGTGGACGTCGCCCATGAGCGTGACGACCCGCTTGCGGTACATCGCCAGCGCGAGGCCGGCGACGATCGCCATGCCGCCCTGGACCGCGAAGTACCAGCTGCTGCCGACCACCTTGTCGCCCAGCACCAGCTGGAAGATGGCGGCCACGCAGTCACCGGCGGTGACGGCGAGGAACCAGACGCCGACCATCTGGCTGGCGTACTTGGCGGGCGCCAGCTTGGTGGTCACGGACAGGCCGACGGGGGAGAGGGCGAGCTCGCCGACGGTCTGGACCAGGTAGACCATGGCCAGCCACAGCGGGGTGACCTTGGTGTCGCCGGTGGCGGCGGCCATCGCCAGCATCATGACCATGAAGGAGGCGCCGATCATCAGCAGACCGAAGGCGAACTTCATGGTGGTGCTGGGGTTCTTCGACCGGCGGGCCAGGGCGACCCAGAGCCAGGCGAAGACCGGGGCCAGCGCCATGATGTACAGCGGGTTGAGCGACTGGAACCAGCTGGACGGGAAGTTGATCCCGAACAGCGTCGAGGCGGTGTGGTCCTTGGCGAAGACGTTCAGCGTCGAGCCGGACTGGTCGTAGATCATCCAGAACACGGCGGCGGCGACGAAGAACCAGATGTAGCCGCTCATCTTGGACTGCTCGTCGGCGCTGAGGTCCTTGTCGCGCTTCACCTTGGCGAACACGAAGAAGGGGATCGCCAGGCCGGCGATGGACAGCGGCCAGACGGCCCAGTCGATGGTGAAGTGGCCGGTGGAGACGACGATGCCGTAGAAGACGACCGCCGCGGCCAGCCAGATGCCGGCCTTGCGGAAGATCTTGCGCTTCTCGTCCGCGCCGATGGGCGAGGTCACGATGTCGCTGGTGGGGCTCAGGTGGCGGGTGCCCAGCAGGAACTGGAGCAGGCCGAGCGCCATGCCGATGCCGGCCAGGGCGAAGCCCAGGTGCCAGTCGACCTTCTGGCCGACGGTGCCGACCACCAGCGGGGCGAAGAACGCGCCGAGGTTGACGCCCATGTAGAAGATCGTGAAGCCGCCGTCGCGGCGCGGGTCGTTCGGGCCGTCGTAGAGGTGGCCGACCATCGTGGAGATGTTGGCCTTGAGCAGGCCCGAGCCCACCGCGATGCAGACCAGACCGGCGAAGAACGCGCCGGTGAACGGCACGGCCAGCAGGAAGTGGCCGAGCATGATGATCGTGCCGCCGATGGCGACCGTCTTGCGGGCGCCGAGGAAGCGGTCGGCGATCCAGCCGCCCGGGAGGGCCAGCAGGTAGACCATGGCCGTGTAGACGCTGTACACGGCGCCGGCGGTCGCCAGCTTCATGCCGAGGCCGCCGTCCGTGACGGAGGCGGTCATGTAGAGCACCAGCAGGGCGCGCATGCCGTAGTAGCTGAAGCGCTCCCACATCTCGCTCAGGAAGAGCGTGGCGAGCCCTCGGGGGTGACCGAGGAAGGTCTTGCCGCTGGGCGAGGCCGGGGTGAGGCCGGCTTCCAGGGTGGTAGACGCCATGAGTAGGGGTTCCTTGCCTGACAGCGTCCGCCAAGGGGGGTGGCGGCGGACGTGGACGGAACCACTCTACGTGGCGATATTTAGCGTTATCAGATGACAAAAGCCACGAATCAGGTATGGGAATGGCAAAGTCCGTGACAGATCTGCCCGATCTATCCATGGTAGACGGGCAAATTTCCCTTCAATTTCAAGATTGAAGGCCGGATTCTTCGCCGAACGGCCGGTCTGTGACGGCGTGTTGAGCCTGGAGGGACTCTTGTGTAACGATCACGCTCTGTGAACTACCTCACAAGGCAGTCCGCCATACCCGGGCGGACTACCATCACCACATGACCTGTGTGCTGCTCGCCGAGGACGATCCGGCGATCTCCGAACCGCTCGCCCGAGCCCTGCGACGTGAGGGCTATGAGGTGCTCGTCCGCGAGGACGGTCCGACCGCACTGGCCGCGGGCCTGACCGAGGAGGTCGACCTCGTCGTCCTCGACCTCGGCCTGCCCGAGATGGACGGCCTGGAGGTCTGCCGTCGCCTGCGCGCCGACGGCAAGAGCTGCCCCGTCCTGGTGCTCACCGCCCGCGCGGACGAGGTGGACACCGTGGTCGGCCTCGACGCCGGTGCCGACGACTACGTGACCAAGCCCTTCCGCCTGGCCGAACTGCTCGCCCGCGTCCGCGCCCTGCTCCGGCGCGGCAACGTCGACCAGCTCACCACCGGCGCGCACGGGGTGAAGATCGACATCGAGTCCCACCGCGCCTGGCTCGGCGAGGAGGAGCTCACCCTCTCCGCCAAGGAGTTCGAGCTGCTGCGCGTCCTCGTCCG
The DNA here is from genome assembly GCF_040684355.1 of Kitasatospora sp. NPDC091276. Lineage (NCBI taxonomy): Bacteria > Bacillati > Actinomycetota > Actinomycetes > Kitasatosporales > Streptomycetaceae > Kitasatospora > Kitasatospora sp. NPDC091276. The sequence continues at coordinate 79,201 of NZ_JBFBFU010000034.1, forward strand.
GGACGCCGGCCGGGTGGTCACCCGCGAGGAGATCATGCGGCAGGTCTGGGACACCACCTGGTGGACCTCCACCAAGACCCTGGACATGCACATCTCCTGGCTCCGCAAGAAGCTCGGTGACGACGCGGCGAACCCGCGCTACATCGCCACCGTGCGCGGAGTGGGGTTCCGGTTCGAGAAGAATTAGCCCCGTACGGAGAACGCGGCCGGGAGTCGGCCGATGAAGCGGAGCACCTCGGGGAGCGGCAGCGTGAAACGCCGGATGATCAACTCGCTGCTGGGCGTCGTCCTGGTGGTGGTCGTGGTGTTCTGCGTGCCGCTCGCCCTGGTCGAGAAGCGCACCATCGTCAACTCGGCCCAGGACCGGGTGGACGCGTCCGCCGTCCGGGTGCTCGCCCTGGTCGAGAACCGGCTCTCCGCGGGCGAGCCGGTCACCGGCCGGGCCTTCGACAACCAGGTCACCGAGGGCAGCTACGTCGAGGTGCAGATCCCCGGCCAGGACGTCGTCTCCAGCGGCGAACGCCTGGCCGGCGGCCACCTGCTGAAGGCCGTCGAACGCGGCAACAGCGGCGAGGTCGTCACCGTCGAGCAGTCCCGCGCGGACGTCGACCACGAGATCGCCAACATGCTGCTGCTGCTCGGCGTGGTCGCCCTGCTGGCCGTCCAGGCCGCCGTGGCGCTCGCCGTCTGGCAGGCCAAACGGCTCGCCCGGCCGCTCACCGACCTGGCCGAGACCGCCGAACGGCTCGGCTCCGGCGACCCGCGCCCCCGCGACCGCCGCTACGGGGTGCCCGAACTCGACCGGGTCGCCGAGGTGCTGGACACCAGCGCCGAGCGGATCGCCCGGATGCTCACCGCCGAACGCCGGCTCGCCGCCGACGCCTCGCACCAGCTGCGCACCCCGCTCACCGCGCTCTCCATGCGGCTGGAGGAGATCACCGCCCTCGCCGAGGAGCCGGAGACCGTCAAGGAGGAGGCGACCATCGCCCTCCAGCAGGTCGAACGGCTCACCGACGTCGTCCAGCGGCTGCTCACCACCCAGCGCGACCCGCGCAGCCCCACCGCGGTGGCCTTCGACCTGGACGAGGTGATCAAGCAGCAGGTCGAGGAGTGGGGCCCGTCGCTGCGCGAGACCGGCCGGGTGCTGTCCCTGGAGGGTCTGCACGGGGTCACCGCCGTCGGCACCCCGGGCACCGTCGCCCAGGTGCTGGCCACCCTGATCGAGAACTCGCTGATGCACGGCGCCGGGACGATCACCCTGCGGGTCCGGCCCTCCGGCACCTCGGTGGTGGTCGAGGTGCAGGACCAGGGCGCCGGCGTGCCGCCGGACCTCGGGAACCGGGTGTTCGAGCGCGCCGTCAGCGGCCGCAACTCCACCGGCATCGGCCTGGCCGTCGCCCGTGACCTCGCGGAGGCGGACGGCGGGCGGCTCGAACTGCTCTCGCTGAAGCCCGCGGTGTTCGCGCTCTTCCTCGGCCGCAGCCACGCGGACTGAGCCGGGGCGGGTGCGGCCGGGGGTGCGGCCGGGGGTACGGCCGTCCAGAGCGGACGGTCAGTCGGCTACTCGGCCTTGGCGTAGCGGATCTGCTCGGCGGCCAGCATCAGTTCGGCCTGGGCGGCCAGCTCCTGGCCGCTGGTGCCGGTGGTGCCGCCGGTGCCGCTCGCTTCCTGCGCGACCGGCTCGGGCAGTGCCTTGAACACCCAGGTCCGGTACGAGAAGAAGCGGAACACGGTGGCCACCGCGAGGCCGGCCACCTTGGCGCCCAGCTGCTCGTAGTGCGAGTCGAGGCCGAGCACGTACACCGAGAAGCCGAGCACTCCGGTCTCGATCAGCATGCCGATGCCGCTGTACACCAGGAACAGCGTGATCTCCCGCTTGCGCGAGGCGGCGTCGCGGTCCCGGTACAGCCAGTAGCGGTAGCCCAGGTAGTTGGTGGCGATGGCGATCAGCGTCGCCGCGATGTTGGACCGCAGCGAGGCCAGGCCCAGCCCGTTGAGGCACACCCAGAACACGGCGAAGTTGACCACCACGCCGCTCAGGCCGACCAGGCCGAACTTCACCACTTCGCCTGACAGCCCCCGCAGTTTCTGCGAGAGCGAAGGGCTCGAAGCTGCGGTCGTCGCCATACCGGGCTGCCTCCATGTGCCTGCGGGTCGAAGAGCGGATCGCGTGGACGCGTCCACCCCTTGAGCCCTGCGTGCACGCACATGATCGGACTGCGCAGACCAGGACCTAGCCGTCCAGGCTACCCGCTTCCACCGAACGGCTCAGCCCCCAGGGCTCCGGGTTGACTGGGACGTCCAGCCCACCCCAGCGGTTCCACCGCCCCCGACCGGCCCGGATATCCTGGCGGGGTGACTTCCCCGGGCAATGTGAATTTTCCAGTGGTGGGCATGATCGGCGGCGGGCAGTTGGCCCGCATGGCACACCAGGCGGGCATCCCGCTCGGGGTCAGGTTCAAACTCCTCGCCGACACGCCCCAGGACTCCGCCGCACAGGTGGTCTCCGACGTCGTCCTCGGCGACTACCGCGACCTCGACACGCTGCGCCGCTTCGCGGCCGGCTGCGACGTGATCACCTTCGACCACGAGCACGTCCCCACCGAGCACCTGCGGGCCCTGGAAGCCGACGGCATCGCCGTCCGGCCCGGCCCGGACGCGCTGGTCAACGCCCAGGACAAGGGCGTCATGCGGGCCAAGCTCGACGCCATCGGCGTGCCCTGCCCCCGGCACCGGATCGTCGCCGACCCGGCCGACGTCACCGCCTTCGCCGCCGAGGGCTCCGGCTACCCGGTCGTGCTGAAGACCGTCCGCGGCGGCTACGACGGCAAGGGCGTCTGGGTCGTCGACGGCGAGGAGGACGCGCAGGCGCCGTTCCTGGCCGGCGTCCCGGTGCTCGCCGAGGAGAAGGTCGACTTCGTCCGCGAGCTCGCCGCCAACGTCGTCCGCTCGCCCAGCGGCCAGGCCGTCGCCTACCCGGTGGTGGAGAGCGTCCAGGAGAACGGCGTCTGCGCCGAGGTCACCGCCCCCGCGCCCGACCTCGACCCGGCCCTCTCCGACGAGGCCCAGCAGCTGGCCCTGCGCATCGCCGGCGACCTCGGCATCACCGGCCACCTCGCCGTCGAACTGTTCCAGACCAGGGACGGCCGGATCCTCGTCAACGAGCTCGCCATGCGCCCCCACAACTCCGGGCACTGGACCCAGGACGGCGCCGTCACCTCGCAGTTCGAGAACCACCTGCGGGCCGTCCTCGACCTCCCGCTCGGCGACCCCCGGCCGCGCGCCAAGTGGACCGTCATGGTCAACGTCCTCGGCGGCGACTACCCGGACATGTACCACGCCTTCCTGCACTGCATGGCCCGCGACCCCGGCCTGCGGATCCACATGTACGGGAAGGACGTGAAGCCCGGCCGCAAGGTCGGCCACGTCAACGTCTTCGGGGACGACCTCGACGACGTCCGCGAGCGCGCCCGCCACGCGGCCGCCTACCTGCGAGGAACGATCACCGAATGACCTCCTCCCCTTCGAGCCCGCTCGTCGGCATCGTCATGGGCTCGGACTCCGACTGGCCCGTCATGGAGGCCGCCGCCCAGGCCCTCGACGAGTTCGAGATCCCCTACGAGGTCGACGTCGTCTCGGCGCACCGGATGCCCCGCGAGATGGTCGCGTACGGCGAGAACGCCCACCGGCGCGGCCTCAAGGCCATCATCGCCGGCGCCGGCGGCGCCGCCCACCTGCCGGGCATGCTCGCCTCCGTCACCCCGCTGCCCGTCATCGGCGTGCCGGTGCCGCTGCGCTACCTGGACGGCATGGACAGCCTGCTGTCCATCGTCCAGATGCCGGCCGGCGTCCCGGTCGCGACCGTCTCGGTGGCCGGCGCGCGCAACGCCGGCCTGCTCGCCGTGCGGATGCTGGCCGCGTTCGACCCCGAACTGACCGAGCGGATGACCGACTTCCAGGCCGAGCTGAACAACCAGGCCACCGAGAAGGGCAAGAAGCTCCGCGCCAAGGTGGCCGGATCCTCCTCCTTCGGCTTCGGCAAGTAACCCCGGTGGTGGGGGTGGGGTAGAACAGCCGGTATGACTACCGATCCGGACTCCCCCACCCCGTTGGACCGCGCCCGGGCCCTGCTGCGCGCCGCCCCCGTGGTCGACGGCCACAACGACCTCCCGTGGGCGATGCGCGAGCAGGCCGGGTACGACCTCGGCGCGGTCGACCTCGCCGCCGACCAGAGCGACCGCCTGCACACCGACCTCGCCCGCCTCGCGGAGGGCGGGGTCGGCGCGCAGTTCTGGTCCGTCTACGTGCCGACCCGGCTGGCCGGCGACCACGCGGTGAGCGCCACCCTGGAACAGATCGACTTCGTCCACGCCCTGGTCGAGCGCTACCCCGACCGGCTCCGGCTCGCCCGCACCGCCGACGACATGGAGGCCGCCCGCGCCGAAGGCCGGATCGCCTCCCTGATGGGCGCCGAGGGCGGCCACTCCATCGACTGCTCGCTCGCCACCCTGCGTGCTCTCCACGAGCTCGGCGTGCGCTACCTGACGCTCACCCACAACGACAACGTGCCGTGGGCCGACTCCGCCACCGACAAGCCGGCGGCCGGCGGGCTGACCCGGTTCGGCGAGGAGGTCGTCCGGGAGATGAACCGGCTCGGCATGCTCGTCGACCTCTCGCACGTCTCCGCCGACACCATGCGCGACGCCCTGCGGGTCACCGAGGCGCCGGTCGTCTTCTCGCACTCCTCGGCCCGCGCCGTCTGCGACCACCCGCGCAACATCCCGGACGACGTGCTCGCCCAGCTGCCCGCCAACGGCGGGGTGGCGATGGCGACCTTCGTCCCCAAGTTCATCCTGCCCGCCGCCATCGAGTGGACCCTGGCCGCCGACGAGAACATGCGTGCCCACGGCTTCCACCCGCTGGACACCACCCCGCCGGCCATGGAGCGCCAGCGCGCCTTCGAGGCCGCCAACCCGCGCCCGATCGCCACCCCGGCCACCGTCGCGGACCACCTCGACCACCTGCGCGAGGTCGCCGGCATCGACCACATCGGCATCGGTGGCGACTTCGACGGCACCGCCTTCCTGCCCGACGGCCTGGACTCGGTGGCCGGCTACCCCAACCTGGTCGCCGAACTCCTCGGCCGCCACTGGTCGGAGGCCGACCTCGCCAAGCTCACCTGGCACAACGCCGTCCGCGTCCTGCGCGACGCCGAGTCCGTCGCCGCCGGGCTGCGGGCCAGCCGCCGCCCGTCCATCGCCACCATCGCCCAACTGGACGGCGCGAAGGGCTGAGGTCAGCCCAGCCGCGGGATCTCGATGGCCGGGCACCTGTCCATCACCATGGCGAGCCCGGCCGTCCTGGTCCGCGCGTATGCGGCCTCGTCCACCACCCCGAGCTGGAACCAGACCGCCTTCGCCCCGGCCGCCACCGCCTGGTCGGCCACCTCCCCGGCCAGCGCGCTGTTCACGAACACGTCCACCACGTCGACCGGGAACGGGATCTCGGCGAGCGAGGCGTAGCCGGGCTCGCCGAGGACCGTCTCGGCCTTCGGGTGCACCGGCACGACGCGCTTGCCGTACCGCTGGAGCACCCCGGCCACCCCGTAGGCGGCCCGGGCGGTGTTGTCGGACAGGCCGACCACCGCCCAGGTGTCGCCGGTGCCGGTGAGGATCTCGCGAACCGTCGCGTCGTCGCCGTAGCTCGTCATGCCGGTGCCAACGACGACCACGGGCGCCGGATTCCCGAGAGCCCCGTACGGAGAGGTCAGTCGAAGTACGCCTGCACCTGGCGGATGAAGGCGGGCCAGCGGCTGCCCGGCGAGCGCGAGCCGAGCTTCGCGTGGTTGAGGCTCGCCCGCAGGTTGTCCTTCAGCCGGACCGGGGAGTTCATGACGGCCTCGTTGCGACGGGCCAGCCGGTTGAGCTCCTCAGGGGTCGGCCAGCGGTCGCTCTTGGCGCTGTTGCACGCCCCGTGGGTCGGGGCGAGGTTCCACGGGCGGTCCAGGTCCGGTTGCGACCCGCCCGGCACGAAGTCGAATCGCCTCATGAGCGAGAACGGGAAGACGTGGTCGACGGCGGCCTTGTCCTCGGCGGTGATCGGCTCGTCGCAGATCAGGCAACGTCCGTACTGGAAGCCGATCAGGGCGTCGATGACCCCGGTGACGGGTCGGCGGCGGCGTCGGTCCATGAGGAGCCACTGCTCCACGTCCACATCGAGCTCGTCGGCGAGCAGGCCTCGGCCGATGCCCAGGGCGAAGGCGGACTCCACGATGCTCCAGCGTGCCGCCAACTCCGTCCGTAGCCCGGCGGCCTGCTCCGACGTCGCGATCTGCTGGAGGGCGGGAGTGAGCAGGACGACGCGATCCCGTCCACGCCCGGACAACTCGTAGAAGCGGTGTGCGACCTCGGTGCCGCCCGCGAGGTTGTGGAACCGGTCCATGACCATGTCCGGCATCGACTTGCAGGCGGCTTGGAGGAGTCGCTCGGTGGGGCGTCCGGCGGCCAGGCACTCGTCGGTCTCCTGCGCGGAGACGGCGAGGAAGTCGTCGTCCCCGCCCATGGCCGGTGCCTGCGGGGCGTCGCGCAACCGGGTGACCAGAGCCATGGAGTACGGCTCGGCCAGCTCCTGCAGCGGCACCTCGGTGTGTCCGGCGGCCGCGCACTCCAGCAGGGCGGATCCCAGCGCGAACTTGTACGTGCGGGCGTTGCGGCCCATCAGGACGGCCTGTCGCCAGGCGGTGCGTGGCGTCGGCTCTCGCCGGTAGAACTCTGTCGTCATCGCGTGCTCCGGGTCGGTCGAACGGGAGGCGTAACTTCAGAACGAAGGGCGGAATTCCAGACGCGCCCGCCCCCAGGGGCCTGGGGGCGGGCGCGAGAAGTGTCGGCCAGGTGTCAGCTGGGGCGGCCGAGGGCGCGGTACGTCCAGCCGGCGGCGCGCCAGGCGTCGGCGTCCAGGACGTTGCGGCCGTCGAGGAGGCGGCGCTCGGCGACCACGGCGCCGAGGTCGGCCGGGTCCAGCTCGCGGAACTCGGCCCACTCGGTGAGGTGCAGGACGACGTGGGCGCCCTCGGCGGCCTCCAGGGCCGAGTCGGCGTAGGCGAGCGAGGGGAACATCTTGCGGGCGTTGTCGACGGCCTTCGGGTCGTAGACGGTGACCTGGGCGCCCTGGAGCTGGATCTGGGCGGCGACGTTGAGCGCGGGGGAGTCCCGGATGTCGTCCGAGTTGGGCTTGAACGCGGCGCCGAGGACGGCCACCCGGCGGCCCAGGAAGCCGCCGCCGCACTGCTCGCGGGCCAGCTCCACCATCCGGGAGCGGCGGCGCATGTTGATCGAGTCGACCTCGCGCAGGAAGGTCAGCGCCTGGTCGGCGCCGAGTTCGCCGGCCCGGGCCATGAACGCCCGGATGTCCTTGGGCAGGCAGCCGCCGCCGAAGCCCAGGCCGGAGTTGAGGAACTTGCGGCCGATCCGTTCGTCGTGCCCGAGCGCGGTGGAGAGCAGCGTGACGTCGGCTCCGGCCGCCTCGCAGACCTCGGCCATCGCGTTGATGAAGGAGATCTTGGTGGCCAGGAAGGAGTTGGCGGCGGCCTTCACCAGCTCGGCGGTCGCGTAGTCGGTGACCAGGAACGGCACCCCGGCCGCGATCGGCTCGGCGTACACCTCGCGCAGCAGCTGCTCGGCGCGCTCGCTGTGGGCGCCGACGACGATCCGGTCCGGGCGCAGGGTGTCCTGGACGGCGAAGCCCTCGCGCAGGAACTCCGGGTTCCAGGCGAGTTCGGCGCCCGCGCCGACGGGTGCCAGCGCGGCCAGCCGCTCGGCGAGCCGGCTCGCCGAGCCGACCGGCACGGTGGACTTGCCGACCACCAGGACCGGGCGGGTCAGGTACGGGGCGAGGCCGTCGATCGCGCTGTCGACGTACGACATGTCGGCGGCGAACTCGCCCTTGCGCTGCGGGGTGTTGACGCAGACGAAGTGCACGTCGCCGAACTCCGCGGCCTCCTGGACGGAGCTGGTGAAGCGCAGCCGGCCGGTCGAACCCTCGTGCCCGGCGACGTGCTTGAGCAGCAGCTCGGACAGCCCCGGCTCGTACATCGGGACGCGGCCGGCGGTCAGCGTGGCGATCTTGTCGGGGTCGATGTCCAGGCCCAGCACCTCGAAGCCGAACTCGGCCATCGCGGCCGCGTGCGTGGCACCGAGGTAGCCGGTGCCGATCACGGAGATGCGGAGGGTCACGGGTTCCCCTTTGTGCGGACTCGACCTGTACGGGTGCCTCTGATGCTATCCGCCCCGACGGATCCGGCCTCGATCGCCTGTGCGCCGGGGACGCTAGGCAGCCGCAGGTCGGAGCCCTAGGATCTCTACTGAACGGTAGTTAACCCCGGATTGACTTCGATCACTGGACGAGGCGGGCATCATGGCGGGCAGCGCAGGGGCGGCTGACTTCGATCTCTTCCGTATCTCCGAGGAGCACGAGATGCTCCGTGAGGCGGTGCGTTCGCTGGCCGAGGCGAAGATCGCTCCGTTCGCGGCGGAGGTGGACGAGCAGGGGCGGTTCCCGCAGGAGGCGTTGGACGCGTTGCGGGGGAGTGACCTGCATGCGGTGCACGTGCCGGAGGAGTTCGGTGGTGCGGGGGC
>NZ_JBFBFU010000035.1:0-87544 GCF_040684355.1 Kitasatospora sp. NPDC091276
TACCCCCAAACCCACTTCCCCTACACCACGCACCTCCTAACCCACCCCCGCCCCCCCCCCCCCGCCGCCCCGCACCCCCGGCGGGCCCGCCGCGTCGCGGCTGCGGCCGGCCGCAGCCGCGACACGGTCACCCCGCCTCCTCGCGCACCGCCACGCCCACATGCACCCGGCCCGTCCACGCCGACGGCCCGCCCCCACCCACCTCCGCTCGATCGGAGCCACCGCATGTCACGACGGATACCCCTGCTGCTCAGCGCCGCCCTCGCGGCCGCCGTGCTGGGTGCCGCCCCCGCCGCCCACGCCGGGCCGCAGGCGCCCACCACCCCGGCCGCCGGCACCCCGGGCACCCAGCCCTACGCCTCGTACTGGTACCCCTCCACCATCCTCAACTGGGACCCGGCCACCGACCCGGACGCCCGCTTCAACCGCTCCCGCGTCCCGCTCCAGCCGCGCACCAGCGACCCCGCCCTCAAGGCCAACCCCAACGCCCGCACCGGTGAAGGGAAGATCGCCTCCCTGGTCTCCTTCGGGCCCACCTCCAACAACCCCTCCCAGGGCTCCGCCGACCCCAACTACTACGCCTTCGGCTACTGGCAGTACGTCGACAAGCTGGTCTTCTGGGGCGGCTCGGCCGGCGAGGGCCTGATCCTCGCCCCCAACCCGACCGTCATCGACGCCGCCCACCGCAACGGCGTCAAGGTCTACGGCACCGTCTTCTTCCCGCCCGCCGCCTACGGCGGCCAGCTCCAGTGGCTCCGCGACTTCGTCCAGAAGTCCGGCAACACGTACCCCGTCGCCGACAAACTCGCCCAGGCCGCCCAGTACTACGGCTTCGACGGCTGGTTCATCAACCAGGAGACCGGCGGCGGCGATTCGGCCCTCGCCACCGAAGTGCGCAACCTCATGCAGTACAGCAAGGCCAAGAGCGGCACCGAGTTCATGTGGTACGACGCCATGACCACCTCCGGCTCGGTCAACTGGCAGAACGCCCTCACCTCCGCCAACTCCCCGTTCCTCCAGGACGGTTCGAAGCGCACCTCGGACTCGATGTTCCTGAACTTCAACTGGAGCTCCGGCGGCCTGAACTCCTCCCGTGCGCTGGCCCGGCAACTCGGCCGCAGCGAGTACGACCTCTACTCCGGCATCGACACCGAGGCCAACGGCTACAACACCGGCGTCGACTGGAAGTCCCTCTTCCCGACCGGCCAGCCGCACACCACCTCGCTCGGCCTCTACCGGCCCGAATGGACCTGGAAGTCCGCCACCGACCGGGCCGACTTCTACGCCAAGGACGCCCGCTACTGGGTCGGCGCCGACAACGACCCGTCCAAGGCCAACCCCTCCGACAACTGGCCCGGCCTGGCCGGCTACGTCGCCGAGTCCTCGCCGATCACCGCCAAGCCCTTCGTCACCAACTTCAACACCGGGCAGGGGGACTTCTACAACTCCGCCGGCACCCGGGTCGCCACCGGCGGCTGGAACAACCTGTCCCTCCAGGACGTCCCGCCGACGTACCGGTGGATGGTCGACTCCAGCGGCAGCAAGCTCACCCCGTCCGTCGACTTCACCGACGCCTACCAGGGCGGCTCCTCGCTGCGCCTCACCGGCACCCTGGACGCCGCCAACACCGTGCGGCTGTACGAGACCAAACTGCCCGTCGCCGCGAACACCAAGCTGGACCTGGTGGTCAGGACCCCGGCCGCCGGGCCCACCAAGCTCAAGGCCGCGGTCTCCTTCACCGACGCGCCGAACAGCTTCACGACGATCGACGTCGGTGCCAACTCCGGTACCGGCTGGGAGCGGCACACCCTCGACCTCGCCCCGTACGCGGGCCGTACCATCGCCCAGCTCGCCCTCCGGGCCGACGGCTCCGACCCCGCCTACGACGTGCGGATCGGCCAGATCTCCGTCCACGACGGCGACGTGGGCGCCCCGGCGGCGCCCAGCGGCCTCACCGTCCTCGGCGCGAGCGACGTGACGGCGGGCTCCAGCCAGTCGCTGCGGCTCTCCTGGACGGCCGCGCCCGGCGGCGACGTCCACCACTACGAGGTGTACCGGCGCAACGCCGACGGCAGCCGGACCTTCCTCGGTGCGACCCCCAACGACGCGTACTACGTCGGGCGGCTCGACCGGGCCGGCACCGAGGACGCCACCACCCTCGACGTCGAGGCCGTCTCCACCACCTACGGCCGCTCCACCGCCGCCTCCACCACCGTCGGCTGGACGGGCACGCCGCCCGCGACCGGCGGCAACCTGGCGCTGAACCGCCCGGCCACCGCCTCCGGCCAGTGCAACGCCAACGAGGGCCCGGCCAAGGCCGTCAACGGCAGCGTCAACGGCGGCACCGGCGACAAGTGGTGCAGCCTGAACAGCTCCAAGTGGCTTGAGGTGGACCTCGGTTCGGCCAAGCAGCTGTCGAAGTTCGTGGTCAAGCACGCGGGCGCGGGCGGTGAGAGCGCGGCCTTCAACACCCGCGACTTCTCGATCCAGGTCCGCTCGAACACCACCGACCCCTGGACGACGGTCGCCGACGTCACCGGCAACACCGCGGGCACCACCACCCACCCGGTGACCACCACCGCCCGCTACGTCCGGCTGGTCGTCACCAAGCCCACCCAGAACACCGACCCGGCCACCCGCATCTACGAGTTCGAGGCCTGGGGCCAGTAACCGGGCACGTCAGCACCTCCCGCCGGGCGCGGCACCCAACCCCGCGCCCGGCCCCCGCACCTGCACCGAAAGGACCCTCCCCGTGCCGGTCACCATCACCGCCGTCGAGAACACCGACCTCTTCACCGGTCCCGAGGAAGCCCCGCGCCAACTGCTGCGGGTCACCCTCGACGGCCCGGCCGCCCGGATCACCGTCAGCGGTCCGGGCGTGCGCGGCGAGGCGACCGGCACGGGGCTGGTCGAAGTCCCGTTGGAGCTCACCGGCGCCCCCGAGCCGGGCACCGAACTCCCCGTCACCGTCGAGGCGGAGGGCGCCTCCGTGGACGCCCTGGTGGAGGTAGCCGAACCCGGCTGGACGATGTTCCTGGTCTCGCACTTCCACTACGACCCGGTCTGGTGGAACACCCAGGCCGCCTACACCTCCCCCTGGGAACTGCTCTCCGCCGACGCCACCACCCGGCCGCTCTGGGAGCGCAACGGCTTCGCGCTCGTCGACGCGCACATGGACCTCGCGCTGCGGGACCCGGTGTACAAGTTCGTCCTCGCCGAAGTCGACTACCTCAAGCCGTACTTCGACCAGCACCCCGAGCGCCGCGAGACCCTGCGCACGCTGCTGGAGCGCGGCCAGGTCGAACTCGTCGGCGGCACCTACAACGAGCCCAACACCAACCTGACCGGCGCCGAGACCACCATCCGCAACCTCGTCTACGGCATCGGCTACCAGCGCGACATCCTCGGCGGCGACCCGCAAACCGCCTGGCAGCTCGACGTGTTCGGGCACGACCCGCAGTTCCCCGGCCACCTCGCCGCGGCCGGCCTCACCGGCAGCGCCTGGGCCCGCGGCCCCTTCCACCAGTGGGGCCCGATCCAGAAGAACTTCCGCGAGGCCAAGGACGACGCCCGGGTGATGCAGTTCCCGAGCGAGTTCGAGTGGATCGCCCCCTCCGGCGAGGGCGTGCTCACCCACTACATGCCGCACCACTACTCGGCCGGCTGGTGGATGGACTCCTCCCCGGACCTCGCCACCGCCGAACAGGCCGTCTACGAGCTGTACCGCAAGCTCAAGCCCGTCGGCGCGACCAGGAACCTGCTGCTGCCCGTCGGCACCGACTACACCCCGCCCAACAAGTGGGTCACCGAGATCCACCGCTCCTGGGCCGCCAAGTACCTCTGGCCGCGCTTCGTCTGCGCCACCCCGCGCGACTTCCTCGACGCCGTCCGGGCCGAGCTCGCCGCCACCGGCCGCCGGCCCAGCCCGCAGACCCGCGACATGAACCCGGTCTACACCGGCAAGGACGTCTCGTACATCGACACCAAGCAGGCCCAGCGGGCCGGCGAGGTCGCGGCCGCCGACGCCGAGAAGCTCGCCACCCTCGCCGCCGTCCACGGCCTGGGGCAGTACCCCACCGCCGCCCTCGACAAGGTCTGGCGCCAACTCGCCTACGGCGCCCACCACGACGCCATCACCGGCTCCGAGTCCGACCAGGTCTACCTCGACCTGCTCGGCGGCTGGCGAGAGGCGCACGACCTCGCGGCCGCCGTCCGGGACCAGGCGCTGGACGCGCTGACCGCGCGGATCTCCACCGCCGGCGTCGGTCCGGAGGGGGCCGGCGGGTCGGCGGTGGCCGCCGGTTCGGCCGTGGTCGTCACCAACACGCTCTCCTTCGACCGGACCGACCTGGTCGTCGTCCAACTGCCCCCGCAGACCGGGGCGGTACGGGTGCTCGACGACCGGGGCGAGCCCGTGCCGAGCACCGTCGACCGGGGGGCCCTGCGCTTCCTCGCCGCCGACGTCCCCGCGCTCGGATGGCGCACCTGGCGGCTGGTGGAGGGCCCGGCGGCGGAGCCCTGGACGGCGGCCGAGGGGGTGGTGATCACCAACGACCGCTACCGGGTGAGCGCCGACCCCGTCCGTGGCGGCGGCCTGTCCTCCGTCCACGACCTCCTGCACGACCGGGAGTTGATCCAGGGCGGCCGGATCGGCAACGAACTGCGGGTCTACGAGGAGTACCCGCAGCACCCCGACTTCGGCGAGGGCCCCTGGCACCTGGTGCCCAGCGGACCGGTGCGCGGCTCCGGCACGGCCCCGGCCGACGTGCGCCGCGAGACCGGCCCGCTCGGCGAGCGGCTGGTGATCGGCGGCACCGTCGACGGGATCCGCTACGAGCAGACCGTCACCCTGTGGCGCGGCCTCGACCGGGTCGACTGCCGCACCCGGGTCGTCGACTACTCCGGCGCCGACCGGCTGCTGCGGCTGCGCTTCCCCGTCGACCTGCCCGGCGCGCTGCCGGTCAGCGAGGTCGCCGGCGCCGTCGTCGGGCGCGGCTTCGCCCTGCCCGACGTCGACTCCGCCGAGGCGCCGTGGACCTTGGACAACCCGGCCAACACCTGGTTCGGCCTCGGCGCCACCGCGCGCGCCGTGCTGTCTGATCCGGCCGGATCGCCGCTGGGGGAGCGGGCGTTGGGCGTCGCCGAGGTGGTCGTGCCGAGCCTGGACGACGCCGCCGACGCCCGCCCGCTGGTGGTCGCCCTCGCCCGGGTCGGCGTCACCGCCACCACCTCCGGCGCCGACTGGGCCCGGTACGGCTGGCTGGACGTCGACTCCAACCTGCCCGACTTCCGGATCGTCCTCGGCGGGCCGGAAGAGAACGACGCCGCCCGGGAGTTGATCGAGCGGGCCGGCGAGGAGTACGCGAGCGTCCTCAAGACGCACGGCGCGGTGTGGGTGCCCGCACTCACCCCGCTCGCCGAGGTCTGGCAGCCCGGCGCCGACCTGCGGGACCTGCGGGCGCTGCCCGCACTGGTCGTCACGGACGCCGCCGCGCTCGTCGCGGACCTCGCCGACGCCCGGATCGGAGCCGTCTGCCCGTCCGAGGTCGTGGACCAACTCGCCGACCACACCGTCGCGTTGCTCAGCTTCGGCCTGCCCGGCTTCGCGGTCGACACCACCGGAGCCCTGCACCTCTCCCTGATGCGCTCCTGCACCGGCTGGCCCTCCGGCGTCTGGATCGACCCGCCCCGGCGCACCCTGCCCGACGGCGCCTCCTTCCAACTCCAGCACTGGACCCACGAGTTCAGTTACGCACTGGTCGGCGGCCCGGGCGACTGGCGGAGCCAGACCCTGCCCGCCCAGGGCCAGGAGTTCAACCACCCGCTCTACGCCCGGATCGCGCCGCCGCAGGACGGCCCGCTGCCGGCCACCCTCTCCTGGCTGCGGATCGAGCCGCAGCGCGAAGTCCTGCTCGGCGCGCTCAAGCCCGCCGGCAACCCCATCGCGCACGGCTCGGCGGCGGCCGTCGGGCGCGAACTCGCCGTCCGGCTGGTCGAGTCGACCGGCCTCGGACGCACGGCGGAACTCGGCGGCGCACTCGGGCTGAGCCACCTGCGACCCGCCGACCTGCTGGAACGCCCCCTCGGCGAGGCCGTCGAACGCGTCGACCTCGCCGGCTCGCAGATCGCCACCCTGCTCGCCGCCCCGGGCGTCGCCGCCGAGCCCGGCGGCCCGGTCCTCGGCCCGGTCGCCGAACCCGCGCAGCCCGTCCACGCCCGCTACTGGCTGCACAACCGGGGCCCGGCGCCGCTCGGCTACCTGCCGGTCTCCGTCGGCGCCTCGCCCGGCCTGCTGCGGACGGACGGCGAGGCGGTCGAACTCTCCGTCGCCCTGTCCTCGCAACTGCGCGACGCGGCGGTCGAGGGCACGGCCGTCGTCCTGCCGCCCGAGGGCTGGCAGACCAGCCTCGGCAGCCGCCCCTACCGGCTGGAGCCCGGCGGCCACCTGCGCTTCCCGGTCACCCTCACCCCGCCCGCCGAAGTCCTGCCCGGCCTGCACTTCGCCGCCGTCCGGATCGTGCACGACGGCCAGGAGATCGAGGACGTCGTGACCATCGCCGTCGGCGACCTCCCCAACCTGCTGCCCGTCCCCGGCGACACCCCCGAGGACTGGACGATCGCCCAGGGCACCAAGGCCACCACCGGCCGCGACACCGGCCTGGACGTCGCCGTCTCCGAGGAGGCCCTGCGCGTCACCGTGGGCGGCCGCACCACCCTCGGCCTCACCCTCACCAACCGCACCCGCGGCGAGATCCGCGGCGAACTCCAACTCGTCTCCCCCTGGGGCACCTGGGACGCCATCGCCGACCCGGTCCGCGGCTTCACCGTCCCGGCCGGATCGTCCTCGACCGTGGCCTTCGAGATCGCCGCCCCCGAATCCACCGACCCCGGCGCGTACTGGGCGCTGGCCAAGGTCATGTGGTTCGGCCGCTGCCAGTACGCCCCGACCGTCGCCCTGGAGGTGGAGGCATGACCCTCGGTCTGCTCGACGGAAAGCCCCTCCCGCGCGCCGCCCTCGACCACCGCCTCGCCGCCCTCCGCACCGGCCTGCGCTCCACTGCCCTGCCCCAGCCCGGCAGTTCGGAGGACCGCCAGCTCAGCCGCTGGGTCGCCCAGGTGCTGCTGACCGAGGCGCTGTGCGAGGCGGTCGCCACCGAGCGCGCCCTGCCCGTACGGTCCACCGGCCCGGCCCGCCTGGATCAGCAGGCCGCCGTCGAACTCGGCTCCATCACCGCCGCCGCCTACGAGGGCAGCCCAGCCGTCCGGGCCGTCTACGCGGCGGTCACCGCCGACGTCGAACCCTCCGCCGCCGACGTCGCCCACTACCGCACCCTGACCACCCGCGCGCCGTCGGCCGTCTGGCACCTGGCCCTGCCCGACGGCGAACTCGACGCCGACCCCGACACCCTCCCGGCCGCCCTCGCCGAAGCCCTCCGCGAGGCTCCGCCCGGCACCTGGGTCACCGCCGGCCCCTGGAGGGCCGCACTCCGCTCCGTGCACACCGTCACCGAGGAGCACGACCCCACCGCCGACCTCACCGAGGCCGCCCGCCGCGCCGCCTTCGTCCGCTGGCTCGACCACGAGCGCGCCCGACGCCTCACCCTCGTCGAGGGATTGGAACACCCCGGCGACCCGGCCCAACCCGACAACCACCACCGCCACTGAGACGTCACCGCTGCCGACCTCGCCGGGATCACCAGCGAGGTCGGCAGCGGGACGGGCGGTCAGACGATCTTGCAGGGCGCGTACGCGGCGCCCAGCTGAACGGCCGCGCCCAGGCGGTGGTTCCCGTCCTGGATGCTGATGCCGCCCCCGTCGACCCGGATCTTGATCGGTTCGAGCGCGGCGCTGTTCTTCATGCCGGTGACGGCGGCGCTGAGCCGCTTCTCGTCGAGCCCGCCCGCCACCGTCTGCGCACGACCGCTGGCCTGCCGCAGCAACGCGACGCTCACTTCGACCAGTTGGCCGGTACGCACGCCCTGCGCGGCGAAGTCCTGCAACTGGTCGATCTGCGCGCCCTGGAAGGTCCCGGCGCCGGCCCGGACGTGGTAGCTGGAGTCCCGCTGCCGGTTGACGTGGCCGCTCAGGTCCGCCTGGGCCTGCTCGGGGCCGATCTCCATGTTGACGAGCTTGTAGTAGGTCTCCAGGTCGTCGTCGGCCTTGATGTACCCGTAGCTGCCGTCCTCGTCGAAGATCACGCGTTCCTCGGTGCCCGCGAGCTGGTAGATCTTCTCGTAGTGCTCGTCGGTCAGCTTCTGGTCCAGGATGAGCCGCAAGCCCGGATAGTCGGCGTCGACGTGGGTGTGGTCGCCCTCCTCCTCGGCGGGCTTCGCCGTGGGGCGCCGCTGCACCGAGGGCTCGCCGGCCTGCGTGCCGTGCGCGTGGGCCGCGTGCTCCGCTTCGGACTCCCGGGCGAGCGGCTGGGACAGCACCCGGGAGGCGTTCGCCTCGGCCTCGCGCTCGAAGCGGTCCGAGGGGTCGCTGACCCGTAGCCCGCTCCCGTTGTCGGTGCCCGCGACGGGGCCGCTGCGCTGCTGGATGACGTGGGTCAACTCGTGCGCGAGCGTGTGCTTGTCGCCCCCTCCGGCGCCGAGCACGATGTGGCTGCCCGAGGTGTACGCGCGGGCGCCGATCCCGGCGGCCGACTCCCGGGCGGTCGCACCCGTGTGCAGCCGGACATCGGAGAAGTCCGCGCCGAGCCGGGTCTCCATCTCGGCCCGGATCCCGTCGGCCATCGGCGTGCCGGGGCTCCGCAGCACCTCGTGGACGGCCGAGCGCTGCACGTCGGCCACGGCGTGCTGTTCCTGCTCCAGCATCCGGCTCACCGTGGCGTTACCCACGGCCCGCTGCATGGCGGTGAGCGCCGCCGGCGTCACGACCCCGGCACCGGACGGGCGCCGCACAGGAGTCATCGGCCGACTGCTACGGCCCGGTCGTCGGTCGGCGGCAAACGCACTACCGGAGTCATGGGCACGCACAGGAAAGGCCCCTTCGTGGGATCGGCGACAGTCCCTCCCAGTCTGTTCGACCCCGCACCTCCGGCGGAAGGTACGCCAGGGCAACGTCCGATGTCCCCCGGGGCCACCTCCCCCGTCAGCCCGCCGAGCTGGGTGCTCGGCGGGCCGGGTTCACGACGTGGTGTGCGACGGATCGCGGCGATGGGATGTGTCGGGGCAGCTCAGGGCAGCAGCGAGACCTGGTAGTGGGCGATGGACCAGCCGTCGTCGGAGCGCCGCAGCAGGACGCCGAGGTTGACGGTGAGGGTGGGGCGGTCGGGGAAGGCGAAGTCGACGCTGTGGTAGCCGAGGAGGAGGGTCGGGGTGAGCCGCCGGGACTCCAGGATGCGGTAGTCGGCCGTCATGCCGGGGGGCTGGGAGGCGTAGTAGGCACTGATGCCGGCCCGCCCGACGGTGTACGGGTGGAGGCCCTGGAAGATCGCGTCCTCGGTGAAGCAGTCGGCTGCCTGCTCGGGTTGGTGGGCGTCGACGGCGGCCTTCCAACGGTTGAGGACGCCGCGCAGCACGGCTTCGTCGCTCATCGGGCGCCTCCCGTGCCGGGGTCGTTGGGGTGCGGGGAGAGCGGGGTGACGGTGTCCTGGCGCCATACCCGCAGGGGCATGGAGGCGAGCGCCTGTTCCAGCCGCGTCTCGTCGGGGGCGCTGAACAGACCCCAGGTGCGCCATTCGCCGGGCGCGAGCGGCGGGCGCCAGAGCCGCAACAGGGCGCCCTGGGCGGCGAGTTCGTGCGACCGCCGGGCCTCGCGGGCCCGGATGTCGGCGACCGCGTCCTCGGTGGTTCCGTCCGGGACGGTGGTCACCATGTCGACCAGGAATTCCATCGGTGTCCTCTCGTACGGGGCTTACCGGAGTATCGAGGGACGGCGCGGTCGCCAGTGCGGAGGCACGCCGGTCACGGCCGGGCGTCGTGGCCGGCGCGCAGACTGAGGACGGAGCCGGCCAGGAGCAGGCCGACCAGGGTCAGCAGCGGGGCCGTCCAGGAGCCGGTGGCGGTGTGGAGGGCGGCGGTGAGGGCGGGGCCGGTGGCGGCGAGGAGGTAGCCGCAGGTCTGGGCCATGGTGGAGAGCGCGGCGACGTGGTCGTGGTCGGTGCCCCGGCGGGCGAAGAGCACGGCGGCCAGGGCCTGGCCGCCGCCCATGCCGATGCCGAGGATGCCGGCCCAGAGCGGAGCGCCGGTGGCGGGGGCGAGCACGACGCCGAGCAGGCCGAGGACGCAGACGGCCACCACGGCGAGCAGGTGCGGCCGCTGGTCGGCGCGGGCGGCGGCGAGGACGGGCGCGAGAAAGCCGCCGACGGCGAGGCCGAGGATGAGGACGGCCTGGTCGGTGCCGGCGGCGGTGCGGCTGAGGCCCGCGTCGACCAGGATCGAGGGCAGCCAGGCGAGGGTGGCGTAGAAGACCAGGGTCTGGATGCCGAAGAAGGCGGTCAGGCTCCAGGCGAGCGCGGTGCGGCCGACGGGCCGGCGGTGCACCGGCACGGCGGCGGCCGGTATCCGCCGTTCCACCCGCAGCTGCGGCGCCATGCCCGCCGCCGCGAGGACGGCCGGGAGGACGGCGAGGCCGATCGCGGCCTGCCAGGACCACGCGTCGGCGACCGGCGCGACCAGGGCGGCGACCACGGCCGACCCGGCGCCCATCGCGAGGGCGTAGACGCCCATCATGGTGCCGATCCGCCGGGGCGCGAAGCGGGCCCGGACGAACACCGGGATCAGTACGTTGACGACCGCCACCGCGATGCCCACCAGCACCGTCCCCGCGTAGAGCCCGGGCAGGCCCGCCGTGCGCAGCAGCGCCCCGGCGACGAGCAGCACGCTCGCCCAGAACAGCCCGCGCTCCTCGCCGATCCGCCGCCGGGCGAGGGCGCCGAGCGGCGCGAACAGGCCCATGCACAGCGGGGGCAGCAGCCCGAGCACGGTGACGGTGCCCTGGCCCCAGCCGGCGACCGGCGCGAGCGGTCCGACCTGTCCGAACGCGACTCGGGTGTTGAGGCTGAGCAGGACGAAGCCGACGACGAGCAGCGCGCCGGAGGCGGGGGCGGCACGGCCGGGTGAGGTCCGGCTGGGGGCGGAGGCGGTGCTGAGCGGCATGAGTGGCGAACCCTTCGCTGCGGCAGGAAGTTAGGCTTGCCTGAGCTTTCACGCTCAAGTGCGCTTGAGTGCAACCCGCCGGCCGTGAAGGAGACGACGCGTGGAGCAGCTCTACTCGATCACCGAGGTCGCGAAGGCCTTCGGCCTCTCCGTCCCCGCCCTGCGCTACTACGAGGACTGCGGCCTGATCACCCCCGCCGCCCGCCGCGGCCGGGTGCGCCAGTACGACCGGGCGGCCCTGGAACGCCTCGCCCTGGTCCAGCTCTGGCACGTGGACGGCATGATCCCGCTCGCCGGGACGGCCGCCGTGATGGCCAGCGAGCAGGCGGCGGAGCGGAAGGCGCTGCTGGCGGCGCAGCGGGACGAGATGACGGCCCGCGCCCGCCGTCTGGAGCGCGCCGCGGCCGTCCTGACCCACATGCTCGACTGCCACCGCGACCGCCCACTGGACTGCCCGGTCACCCACGCGCACATCGACGCCCGCGTCGACGCCGCCCTCGCCGGCGAGGAACTGGCCGACGACTTCCTCCCGCCGGCGACCGGGACCGCGACCGGGATCGGTCAGCCCAGCACCGCCGGCGTCGGCCCGTCGGGTCGCACGGTGATGCTGTAGGCGGAGCCGGTCGGGACGGAGCGGAACCGCACGGTGTGGGCGGGCAGCAGGAGTTCGAGCAGCGCGGTGGTCTCGCGGACGGCGAACTGGGTGCCGAGACAGGCGCGGGCGCCGAGGCCGAAGGGGAGGTACGCGCCGAGCTGGGCGGGGCGGGCGCCCGTGGCGGTGAAGCGGGCGGGGTCGAAGCGTTCGGGGTCGGGCCACAGGGCCGGGTCGCGGTGGGTGAGGTAGGGGCAGACCAGGACGTCGGTGCCGGCGGCGATGCGGTGGCCGTCGATCACGTCGTCCTCGACGGCGTGCCGGGGGAGCAGCCAGGCCGGGGGGTAGAGCCGCAGGGCCTCGCTGACCAGGGCCTGCGGGTCCGCGCCGCGCGCCTCGGGGTGGCGGTCGAGGAGGAGGAAGAGCCAGGTCAGGGTGGTGGCGGTGGTCTCGTGCCCGGCGACGAGCAGGGTGACGAGTTCGTCGCGGATCAACCGGTCGGTGTACTCGGGGTGTTGGGCCGCGGCGTCGAGCAGGGCCCGCAGCACGCCGGGCTCCTCGGCGTCGGTCGCCGAGCGCGCCGCGTCGATGGCGGCCAGCGCGACGGCGTCGATCCGGGCGAGGTCGGCGGCGACGGCGTCCCGGGCGTCCCCGGCGTCCGTGGGCAGGGTCGGCATGGCCGCCACCACCCTTTCCACGGAGCGGAGTTCATGGTCGGTGCGGTCGTCCAGCGGCAGCCCGGTGAGGGCCCGCCAGACGGTGTCGAGGGCGAATCCGCGCATCTCCTCGCCGAGGTCGAAGGTCTCGCCGCTGCGCGCGTACCCCTCCCAGCGGTCGGCCGTCCGGCGGGCGGCGGCGGCGATCCGCTGCTCGTAGCGGCGCATCCCGGTGCCGGTGAACTGGGACTGCAGCAGCCGCCGTTGGCGCTTCCAGGCGTCCCCGGTGGCGGAGAGCACGCCGTCGCCGACCAGCATCCGCGCGCGGTGCGAGCGCTTGACGTAGCGGTCGGGGTGGCGGCCGAGCACGTGCTGCACGGCGGCCGGGTCGGTGACCAGCACGGTGGGCGTGGGGCCGAGCCGGAAGGCGGCGATGCCGCCGATGCCCCGCTGCGCCCGGGCGAGCAGGTCGACGAGGTCGGCCTCCTCGCCGCGCCACTGCTCGACGGCCTCGGCGGCCAGCTCCGGTACGGGGCGGGTGTCGGTGGTCACCAGGAGTCTCCTCGGGGGTCGGCCGTCGTGGGCGGGCGGCCCGCCCCGCAGCCGACTGTACGTCAGCCGAGTGGCGGTCCGGTTACGCCCGGTGACCCGGGGGTGCGCCCGGCACACGGCTGCGCCGCGATCCGTCCCCCTCGACGGACCGCGGCGCAGCGGCTTACGGGGTGTCAGGCGGGTGCCCTGCGGGTCACACGGCCTGCCACAGGGCGGGGACGATCGGCGGCTCCCAGCCGACCTGGGCGGTGTGACCCTGGAGGCAGCGGTAGCTGACCCCGTTGTAGGTCACGACGTCGCCCGCCTGGTAGGTGGTGCCGGGCGTCCAGGTGCCGCCGGGGTTGGTCGGGCCGTTGCCCACGACCAGCGAGAAGCTGGTGCTGTGGGTGGCGGAGCCGGTGCCGGTGAGCGTGATGCTGTAGGTGCCGGCCGCCGTGTTCGCGGCGGTCGCGATGGTCAGCGAGGCCGAGGCGCCGGACTGCACCGAGGACGGGCTGAAGGAGACCGTGACGCCCGCCGGGGCGCCGGAGGCGGTCAGGTTGACCGTCTGGGCGGAGCCGGAGGTGGTGGCGGTGGAGACCGTCGCGGTGGCCGAGTCGCCGGGGTTGACGGTGGCGGTGGCCGGGTTCACCGCGAGGGAGAAGTCGTTGGCGGGGGTGGTGCCGCCGACAGAGGTCTTCCAGATGGTGTAGGCCACGCCGTCGGCGCTGCGGTTCAGCGCGGTCGGGTCGATGTTGCTGGTGGTGTCGCAGGACTGGTGGTAGCAGGAGTCGTACGAACGGCCCGCGCTGCCGCCCCACTTGGTCGCCTGGCCGGAGGTCTTGACGGCGTCGGCGCCGGCCGCGTAGCCGGAGGTGGGGATGCCGGCCTGCTGGAAGGAGTAGTCGTCCGAGCGGCCCTGGCCCTCGACGTTCTCCTCCGGCTGGAGGTTGAGGGAGTCCCAGTAGGCCTTCATCGGCGCGGCGGCGGCGGAGGTGATGTTGTTGATGAAGTAGCCGGCGTTGGGCGATCCGACCATGTCGAAGTTGTAGTAGGACTTGATCGCGGAGCGCTGGGTGGAGCTGAGCTGGCCGACGTAGGACTGCGAGCCCTGGAGGCCCTGCTCCTCACCGGTCCACCAGGCGAACCGGACGTGCCGGGTCAGGGTGGGGTTCTGCTGGGCGAGGACGAGGGCGTTCTCCAGCAGGGTGGCCGAGCCGGAGCCGTTGTCGTTGATGCCGGGGCCGGCCGAGACGCTGTCCAGGTGGGCGCCGAACATGGTGACCTGGTCGGCGGGGCCGCCGGGCCAGTCGGCGATCAGGTTGTTGGACTGGTAGGTGCAGGAGGTGCAGGTCTGCTCGGTCACGGTGTAGCCGGCGGCCTGCAGCTTGCCCTTGATGTACGCCACGGACTGGCTGTGCCCGGCGCTGCCGGCCCGGCGGTTGCCGCCGTTCTGGCTGGCGATGGTGTTCAGCTGGGTCAGGTGGGCCTGGACCTTGGCGACGTCGATGTCGGGCGCGGGCCCGCCGGGGGTGCCCCCGCCGCCGACGGTCAGGGTGTACTGGGCGGTGTGGGTGGCCGCGCCGGCGGTGCCGGTGACGGTGATCACGTACGTCCCGGCCGGGGCGCCCGAGGAGGCCGACAGGGTCAGCGTCGCGGACGAACCCGTCTGCACGGAGGAGGGGTTGAGCGTCGCGGTGACCCCGGTCGGGGCGCCCGAGGCGGTCAGGTTGACGGTCTGCGCGGTGCCCGAGGTGACGGCGGTGGAGACCGTAGCCGTGGTCGAGGCGCCGGGCTGGACCGAGCCGGAGGCCGGGCCGAGCGCGAGCGAGAAGTCGTTGTTGCCGGACGGGGTGCAGGTCGGGTCGCCGCTCTGCGCGGGCACGCTGATCGCGTCCCAGGCGGCCTTGGTCCGGTTGAAGTAGTTGCAGGTCGGGTCGAGGTTCTTGGCGGCGGTCAGGGTGGTGGTGCGGTACCGCTTGTAGGTCATGCCGCTGGTCTTGAGCAGCATGCCGCCGTAGAAGACCTGGCCGGCCTGCTTGACGCCGATGCCGGTGACCGAGGAGTTGTTGCAGGTGGGGCTGGACGGCTTGCCGCCGCCCGGGTTGGAGCCCATCGACAGGAGGTAGAACCAGTGGTTCAGCGGGCCGGCCGCCGCGTGCACCTCGGTGCTGGGGATGGAGGAGGAGTAGCAGTTCGGGTCGTTGTTGACCAGTGAGGGCTGGTAGAGGTTGCGGATCGGCCCCTGGCCGACCAGGTTGACCTGCCGGCCGACCTGGTAGTCGGGGTAGTCGTAGGGCGCGGGCTGGTTGGCGTACTCCTTGGTGAGCGCGCCGAAGATGTCGCCGGTGCCCTCGCCCAGGCCGTTCTCGTTGTTGGCGCCGCCGGGGGTGTACTGGTCGATGCCGTGGCCGAACTCGTGGCCGACGACGTCCTGGGCGGCGATCCACTCGTTGTTCTGGTTGTGGCCGATGGAGACGGAGCTGCCGTCCCAGTAGGCGTTGACGTCGTTGAGGCCGACCTTGACCGGCCAGCTGCCGCCGTTGCCGTTGTGGCCGTTGCGACCGAGCCAGTCGCGGAGCATGTCCCATTCCTTCTGGGCCGCCCACATGGCGTCGGCGCAACCGGTCTCCTTGCTGGAGGGGTTGCCGGTGCCCCAGGAGTCCGAGGACTTGCTGAACACCTGGCCGCTGCTGTAGTCGGAACAGGTCAGGCCGGGCCGGTTCGGGTCGCGCAGCGAGTACGAGCCGCCGGAGTTGGTGGTGCTGATGGTCAGCGGGCCGGGGCCGTTCCACTTGCTGTTGATGGTGCCGGCGCGGACATCGTCGTAGCTGTCGATCACCTCGCCGCTGGCGGCGTCCACGAAGACGTGCAACGTGCTCGGCGCGCTCTCGGTACGGCCCTTGAGGACGGTCTCCCAGGCGAGCCGGCTCGCACCGTCCTTGACCCGGACGACCAGGCGGCGCTCGGCCACCGAGTCCACCGCGGCCAGCTTGGTGCGCGCGGTCTTCTCCGCGTTCGCCGCGCTGACCTGCGGGGTTATCGAGCCGCCGACCGGCCCGGTGGCGGCCGACTGGAGGCCGCGGACCTTGCCCTGGCCGTCGGCGAGCACCACGGCGTCGCCACCGACCACCGGCAGGCCGCGGTAGCTGCGGTCGTACGCGACGGAGTAGAGGCCGCCGAGCCAGGGGGTGACGGCCCGGCGCTCGTAGGTCTCGCCGGGGCCCTTGGCCAGTGCGTCCAGGCCGGCGGCCGCAGCCGCGTCGGCGGCGTTGACGGCTGCCGCGAGGGCGCTGGGTGGTGCGGGAGAGGGGGTGGGCGCGGCGGTGGCCGGCCCGGCCGTGGCGGCGATCATGCCGGCCAGCACGGTCAGGGTGGTCGCCGCGGTCAGCAACCGTCCTGTGGAAACTCTGCGTTGCATCGAGGCTCCTCGCATGTGGGGGTCCTCGACCGCGGACGGCAGGGCTGGTGGCCCACCGCAGGGCCGTGTCTGGGGGACGGCCGTGCGGGCCGTCCGCGCTCGGGTGCCGGAACCCTCACACGGCGTCATGCTCTGGTCAATGGCTGGTGCACGCGATGCATAGGGTTGGCAAATTCCGTCAAGCTGGGCTTTTGCCCGAGTGGTTGAGACCACCTCATGTACGGACCGGGTGTCATCGAGTACCGTCCTGATGGTCGGAAGGTTGGCGAGGGGCCCGGGGGAAGCGACCGGAGGAGGCAGCCGTGCACCGGAACCGCGTGGCCGTGGCACCGACGTCCGCACCTCCGTCCCCACCCGTCGCCCCGCCCGCCCAGGAGTTGGGCGCCTGGCGGGACTTCGGCGCCCGGCTGCGCCACTGGCGGCGCCGGGCCGGCCTCACCCAGGCCCAACTCGGCGCCGGAATCGGCTACGACCACACCGCGGTGAGCAAGATCGAGCACGGCGCCCGCCGGGTCACCCCTCGGATAGCCGACCGGATCGACGAACTCCTCGGCGCGGGAGGTGAGTTGCGGGCCGCCTGCCAGCGGGCCGAGACCGCCGAACTGCCCTCCCTGGCGCCCCTCGCGCCCGCCCTGCTGCGGCCCCCGCTGCCCACCGCGGCCGCGAACGGGCCCGGCGGCCCGGCCCGCTGGAGCGCCCCCGCCCAGCCGCCGCCCCGGCTGCCCGACTACGGCCTGCTCTGCCCGCTGCACGGCGCCGACGGCTGCGACGTCCCCGACCCGGTCGAACTCGCCGCGCTGCACGCCGAGTTCTGTGCCGCGAACCCGGCCGGCGCGCCACCCCTGGACGCCGCCACCGCACACGCCCTCACCGGGCTGCTCGCCGCCCACCTGCGCTCCGGCGAGGCCGGCGGCCTGCCCGGCCTGGCCGCCGCCGTCGAACGCACCTTGCAGGCCGTGCTCGCCCGGCTCGCCGCCGCCCCCGCCGCGCAGCGCCGTCCGCTCGCCCGACTGGCCGCCGAGCACGCGCACGCCGCGGGCGCGCTGCGGATGCAGGACGGCCGCAACGCCACCGCGATGGCCTGCTTCGACCGCGCGCTCGCCTGGGCGGAGCTCGCCGGGGACCAGGCCACCCAGGTGGCCGCGCTGAGCGACATGAGCACCCTCGCCCGGATGGACGGTGACCCGGCCGCCGCCCTCGGCTACGCCCGGGAGACCGGCCGCGCCGCCCCCGGCCGGCACTGGGCCGGCGCGATGGGCCAGATCGGCCAGGCCCGTGCGCACGCCCTCACCGGCGACGTCCGGGCCACCATTCGCCACCTCGGCCGCGCCCGGCTGCACCTGGACCACATCGGCGCCCGGGACGAGGACGACGCGCCCTGGCTCTCCATCGCCTCGATGCGGCTGCGGGTGGAGTCCGGCGCGGCCGCCGCGCTGCGCGACCTCGCCGCGGTCGTCGGCGACCCCCGGCTGGCCCGCCGGGCGCTGACCGCGGCCGAGACCGCGCTCGGCCTGCTCGGCCCGGCCCAGCTCCCCTCCAGCCGTCTCCTCTTCACCGTCCGGGTGGCGGACTGCCACGCCTGCGCGCACGACCCGCAGACGGCCGTCCAGCTGCTCGGGCCCGCCCTGGAGACCGCCCCGGCGGCGGCCCTGCCGGCCCTGGTCGGGTACGAGCTGCGCGGCCTGCGCGACCGCCTCGCGGCGTACCGGCCGGAGGCGGCGTGGCGGCTGGCGGAGCTGGCGGGATCCTGACGGGCGGCGCCACCCGCACGGCCCGCGCCCTCGCGCCCGGCTCGCGCTCGCCCGGTGCCACCCGCGCCGCCCTCGCTGGACCGGGGGGCCGGATCCGGGTCCGGACCGCCCCCTGTGTCAGGGGGCGTGCGACCTCGCCCGGCGTGGGCCCGACCCCGCTGCGCTCCGGTTTCTCCAGCGCCTGCGAACAAACGCGCCCCTTTCACGCCGGTCTGGTGTCAACTTCGTGCGCAGATCTTCCTCCGATCGGGTTATTTATGGCGTTAACACGTCGAATGACTGCCGTAGCTGACCTCTCCCGCTAGAGTCTCTGACGTTTCCAGTCATTAGTTCGCGAATAACCAAGGGGGCGCGTGCTGTCCGCCATTGCACGCCGGCTCGCTCATCCGCTTCTGCTCCTGGGGGTGCTGTGCACGGCCGTCGCCACACTGCACTTCCACTGGGAGCCCGACCGGGTCTCCCCCCTCGTGCTGGTCGGCGTCCTCGGGTACCTGGCGGTACTGGAGCGGGTGATCCCGTACCGGACCGACTGGCACCCGAGTGGGCGTGAACTGCGCTGGTACACCGTGTACTTCGTGCTGAGCATGGTCGGCGGTGCGCTCGCCCAGGGGCTGGTGACGGCGCTGGTGCAGGAGCTCGGGGCGGCCCATCCGGTGCTCCCGTTCGCCCTGGAGATCCCGCTCGCGCTGCTGGTCGGATCGCTCGGCGACTACCTCGTCCACCGCTGGTCCCACCACAACCGGTGGCTCTGGCGCCTGCACGGCGTCCACCACGTGCCGGACAAGGTGAATGTCGCGAACAACGGTGTGAACCATATTCTCGACGTGTTCGTCGCGCAGTCCGTGGTGCAACTCCTGCTGTCGCTGATCGGCTTCTCGGCGGAATCCGTGTTCGTGGTCGGAATATTCATTCTTGCGCAGGGGTATTTCGTTCACGCGAACATCGACGTCCGCCTCGGGTTCCTCGGCCACCTGCTGGCCGGCCCCGAGCTCCACCGACTGCACCACAGCACCGACCTCGCTGAGGCCGGGCACTACGCCTCCGACCTCTCGCTGTGGGACCACGTGTTCGGCAGCTTCACCTGGCGCCCCGGCCGGGTGCCCACCGCCGTCGGCCTCGCCGATCCGGCCGCCTTCCCGGCCACCGGCGAAGTGGGTGCCACCCTGCTGCACCCCTGGCGCCAGGTGAAGACCACCGAGCCGTCCGTCTGACCCTGCCCGCGAGGCCGCTCCTCCTCCGCCCGTGTCCGCGCCGCCACGCCATCACCCTCGGATTGGATCATGAACACCTCGCCCTTCGCCGTGCCCTGCGACCGGATCGCGATCACCGGCATCGGCTGCCGCCTGCCGGGACACGCCAACGACCACCGGACCTACTGGCGCAACCTCGTCGAGGGTCGGGACTGCCTCACCGCGACACCCGCCGACCGCTACGACACCGGCACGCTCGGCAGCCGGGACCGGTCCAAACCGGGCCGCCTGGTCGGCGGCCGGGGCGGCTACATCGACGGCTTCGACACCTTCGACCCGGACTTCTTCGGCATCAGCCCGCGCGAGGCCGAGCACATGGACCCGCAGCAGCGCAAGCTCCTGGAGGTCAGCTGGGAGGCCCTGGAGGACGGCGGCCTGCGCCCCGGCGAGCTGGCCGGCCGCGACGTCGGCGTCTACATGGGGGCCTTCACCCTCGACTACAAGATCCTCCAGTTCGCCGACCTCGACTTCCGCACGCTCGCCGCGCACACCGCCACCGGCACCATGATGACGATGGTGTCCAACCGGATCTCGCACTGCTTCGACTTCCGCGGCCCCAGCGTCTCGATCGACACCGCCTGCAGCTCCTCCCTGGTCGCGGTGCACCTCGCCTGCCAGAGCCTGCTCCGCGGCGAGACCGAACTCGCCCTGGCGGGCGGTGCGTTGCTGCACATGGCGCCGCAGTACACGATCGCCGAGACCAAGGGCGGCTTCCTGTCCGCCGACGGCCGCTCACGGGCCTTCGACGCCTCCGCCGACGGCTACGTCCGGGCCGAGGGGGTCGGCGTGGTCGTCCTCAAGCGGCTGTCGGACGCGCTGCGCGACGGCGACCCGGTGCACGCCGTCATCCTCGGCAGCGGCGTCAACCAGGACGGGCGCACCAACGGCATCACCGTCCCCAGCGCGGACGCCCAGGTCACCCTGATCGAACGGGTCTGCGCCGAGGCCGGGGTGCTGCCCGGCAGCCTCCAGTACGTCGAGGCGCACGGAACCTCCACCCCGGTCGGCGACCCGATCGAGGCGGCCGCGCTCGGCCGGGTGCTGGGCAACGGCCGCCGCCCGGGCGACCGCTGCTACGTCGGCTCGGTCAAGACCAACATCGGGCACACCGAGGCCGCCGCCGGCGTCGCCGGGCTGATCAAGACCGCCCTGGCCCTCAAGCACCGGCGGATCCCGCCGCACCTCAACCTGGAACGGCCCAACCCCGGCATCGACCTGGCCGCGCTGCCCTTCGACATCCCGACCGCCCCGATCGACTGGCCCGAGCACGAAGGACCGGCCCGGGCCGGCGTCAACTCCTTCGGCTTCGGCGGCACCAACGCGCACGTCCTGCTGGAGGAGCCGCCGAGCACCGGGCCCGCCGCCCCGGCCCCGCAGCCGGCCCGCACCGTGCTGCCGCTGAGCGCCAAGGACGCCGCCGGGCTGCCCGAACTCGCCGCCGGAATCCGTCGGGAGCTCGCCGCCGGGGTGCCGCTCGACGACCTCGGCCACACCCTGGCGCACCGGCGCCAGCACCTGCCCGAGCGGCTCGCGGTGGCCTACTCCACTCGGGACGACCTGGACGAGGCGCTGGCCGCCCACGAGCGCGGCGAGGCGCACCCCCGGGTGCTCCAGGGCCGCGCCCGGGAACGCCAACAGCGCCGCCTCGCCTGGGTGTTCACCGGCATGGGCCCGCAGTGGTGGGGCATGGGCCGGGGCCTGTACGAGAACGAACCGGTCTACCGGGCGGCCGTCCAGGCCTGCGACCGGGAGATCCGCGAGCAGGCCGGCTGGTCCCTGCTCGACGAACTGCACCGCGACGAGGCCGACTCCCGGATGGCCGAGACCTGGCTCGCCCAGCCCGCCAACTTCGCCGTCCAGCTGGGCCTGTCCGCGCTCTGGCGCAGCCACGGCCTGCGCCCCGACGCGGTGGTCGGGCACAGCACCGGCGAAGTCGCCGCGTTCTACGAGGCCGGGGTGTACGACCTGGCCGACGCCGTCCGGGTGGTGCTGGCCCGCAGCCGCCTCCAGCAGCGGCTGGCCGGCACCGGCACCATGCTCGCCGTCGGCCTCCCGGAGGCCGAGGCGGAGCGCCGGATCCGCCCGTACCGCGCCCGGGTCTCGCTGGCGGCCGTCAACAGCCCCTCCACCGTGACCCTGGCCGGCGACACCGACGCGCTGCGCGAACTCGCCGAGGAACTGCGCGGGCAGGAGGTGTTCACCCGCTTCCTGGAGGTCGAAGTCCCGTACCACAGCGTGCGGATGGACCCGATCAGGGACGAGCTGACCGCCGCGCTCGCCGCGCTCAAGCCCAACGAGGCCCGGCTGCCGCTCTACCTCACCGCCCGCGAGGGCCTCGCCCGCGGCCCCGAACTCGACGCCGGGTACTGGTGGCACAACGTCCGCAACCCGGTGCGCTTCCGCGCCGCCGTCGAACGGATGGCCCAGGACGGGCACGGCCTGTTCCTGGAAATCGGCCCGCACCCGGTGCTCGGCCACGCGATCCGCGAGTGCGTCGACGGCGCGCACGCCCTGCCGTCCATCCGCCGGCACGCCGACGAGCCCGCCTGCTTCACCCGGTCGCTCGCCGAACTGCACACCCTGGGCGTCGAACTGGACTGGCGCGCACTGCACCCGGCGGGCCGTCCGGTGCCGCTGCCCGGCTACCCGTGGCGGCGCGACCGGTACTGGGTCGAGCCGAGCGCCGTCCGGCAGGTCCGGCTCGGCGAGGTCGACCACCCGTTGCTCGGCCGCCGCACCGCGAGTGCCCAACCCGCCTGGACCACCGCACTCGACCCCGAGCGGCTGCCCTACCTGGCCGACCACCGGATCGAGGGCCAGATCGTCTTCCCGGCGGCCGGGTACCTGGAGATGGCCGCCCAGGCCGTCCGCGCCCTCACCGGCGGCACCGAGGTGGTGCTCGCCGAGATCGAGCTGAACCGGGCCCTGTTCCTCTCCGACACCGAGCCCACCCCCGTCCAGCTCGGCTACGCCCCGGAGGACGCCCGCTTCACCATCGCCTCCACCCCGGCCGGCGGCGAACCGGTGGTGCACGCCGGCGGCCGGGTCCGCACCGGCCAGCGCCGCGCCCACGGGCCGGCGCTGGACGCCGAGGCGATCCGCTCCCGCGGACAGCGCTTCGACGGCCCCGACTGCTACCGGCTCCTGGCCGCCCGCGGCTACGACTACGGGCCCGCCTTCCAGGCCGTCCAGGAGGTGTGGACGAGCCCCGGCGAGGCACTGGCCCGGATCAGCCCGACCGACCGGCTCGGCCCCGAGTCGGCCGACCACCAGCTGCACCCGGTGCTGCTCGACGCCTGCTTCCAGACCCTGCTGGCCACCCGGTTGCTCACACCCGAGGACGGCGGCGTCCGGCTGCCGGTGTCCATCGAGGAGGTCCGGCTCGACCAGGCCGGCGACCGGCCGCTGTGGGCGCACGCCACCGTCACCCGCGAGGGCGGCGGCGAACTCGTCGGCGACCTCGCCCTGTACACCGAGGACGGCACCCCGGTCGGCCGGATCACCGGCTTCCGGGTCGCCGACGTCGCGCAGGCCCCCGCCTCGGTCGGCCTTGCCACCATCGACGGCTGGCTCACCGAACTCGCCTGGACGGACGCCCCGGCCGCGCCCGCCGACCAGGACCTCGGCGACCTGCTGCTGTTCGCCGACGCCGGCGGCCTCGCCGAACGCCTCGCCGCGCTGGCAGCCGAACGCGGCGCCTGCTGCCACCTGGTCCGGCCCGGCACCGACTACCGGCCCGGCGACGGGCGCTCGACCGTCCGCCCGGACTCCGCCGAGGACCTCACCCGGCTCCTCACCGACCTCGGCCCCGGCTACCGCACCGTCGTCCAGCTGTGGAACCTCGACCAGCCCGCCCTCGACACCACCACGGCCGACCGGCTCGACCAGCTCGCCACCCTCGGCGGCTACGCGCTGATCGCCCTCGCCCAGGCCCTGCCCGCCGCCCTCCCGGACGCCCGGCTGCACATCGTCACCCGGGGCACCCAGGCCGCCGCCCCCGACGACCGGGTCGAACCGCTCGGCGCACCCGCCTGGGGCATCGGACGGGTGCTCTGGCAGCAGGAACTCGTCGCCCAGCGCGGCACCCTGATCGACCTCGACCCCGCCGCCGAGCCGCTCGACCAGGCCGAGGCGCTGCTCGCCGAACTCGCCTCCCGGGACGAGCAGGAGATCGCCCTGCGGGCCGGCCACCGCCGCACCAGCCGGCTCCGCCGGGCCGAGGGCCTCACCCGCCCGCTGCCGCCGGTCCTGCGCCCCGACGGCAGCTACCTGGTCACCGGCGCGTTCGGCGCGCTCGGCCGGCTGCTCTGCCGCACCCTGGTCCGGCGCGGCGCCCGGCGGCTGATCCTGGTCGGCCGTACCGCGCTGCCCGAGCGCGACCAGTGGTACCGGACCGACCCCGCCAGCCCGGCCGGGGAGCGGATCGCCTTCCTGCGCGAACTCCAGGCGCTCGGCGCCGAACCGCTGCTCGCCCCCGTCGACGTCACCGACGAGACCGCCCTCGCCGCCTGGCTCGCCGACTACCGGCAACGCCAACGTCCGCCCATCCGCGGGGTGTTCCACCTCGCCGGGCAGGTCAAGGACGTGCTGGTGCCGCAGATGGACCGGGCCGCCTTCGACGCCGGATACGCCCCCAAGGTGGTCGGCGGCCACCTGCTGCACCGGCTGCTGCGCGACGAACCGCTCGACCACTTCGTGCTGTTCGCCTCCGTCGCCTCGCTGCTCACCACCGCCGGGCAGACCAACTACGCGGCCGGCAACGCCTTCCTGGACGCCCTCGCCCACCACCGCCGGGCCGCCGGCCTGCCCGCGCTCAGCCTCGACTGGGGCCCCTGGGCCACCGGCATGATCGAGGAGCTGGGCCTGGTCGCCCACTACCGCGACGCCCGCGGCATGAGCTCGCTCCCGCCGGACGCCGGCACGGCCGTGCTGGAACGCGTCCTCGGCCAGGACCGCGCCCAGCTGCTGGTCGCCACCGTGGTCGACTGGCCCACCTTCCTCGCCTGGTACCCCGCGCCGCCGCCGCTGGTCGCCGACCTGGCCGCCGGCGCCGCCGAGCAGGCCCCGGCCGAGACCGGCGGCTTCCTGGACGCCTACCGCACGGCGGATCCGCCGACCCGGCACCGGCTGGTCACCGAGCGGTTCACCGCCGCCGCCGCGGCCGTGCTGCGGATCGGCGCCGAGCGGATCGCCCCGGACACCAGGCTCGGCGCGCACGGCCTGGACTCGCTGCTCGCGATGGAGCTGCGCGCCCGGGTGCACGGCGAACTGGGCGTCGCCCTGCCGGTGGTGGCGCTGCTCAGCAACGGCACCGTCGGCGACCTGGTCGACCTGCTCGTCGCCGGCCTGGCCGAGCGGCTCGACGCCGAGGGCGGCCCCGAACAGGCCGAGGTCGAGCTGCACACCGACGAGGCCCGCTACCCGCTCACCCACAACCAGCAGGCGCTGTGGTTCCTGCGCCAGCTGCACCCGGACGGCTTCGCCTACAACATCGGCGGTGCGGTGGAGGTGCGCGCCGAGCTCGACCCCGAGCTGGTCTTCGCCGCCTTCCGCGCGCTGGTCGCCCGGCACCCCGGGCTGCGGGCCGCCTTCACCGCCGAGGAGGGCCGACCGGTCCAGCGGATCCGCCCGGAGGCGGTGGCCGACACCGGACTGTTCGACGTCGAGGGCCGCCCCTGGGAGGAGATCCACGCGCTGATCGTCGCCGAGTACCGGCGGCCGTACGACCTCGCGAACGACCCGCTGGTCAGGCTGCGACTGTTCCGGCGCGGACCGGACCGCTGGGTCCTGATGAAGGCCGTCCACCACATCGTCTCGGACGCGATCTCCACCTTCACCTTCATCGAGGAGCTGTTCGAGGTCTACGAGGCGCTGCGGCACGGCCGCACCCCCGAACTCCCCGCCGTGGCCGCCCGCTACCTCGACTTCCTCAACCACCAGAACCGCTTCCTGGCCGGCCCCGACGCCCGGCGGATGCTCGACTACTGGCGCGGCCACCTGCCGGCCGAGATGCCCGTCCTCGCCCTGCCCACCGACCGGCCCCGGCCGGCCGTGCAGACCCACAACGGCGCCTCGGCGTTCTTCCGGCTCGACGCCGACCTGACCGCCCGCGTCCACGAGCTGGCCCGCGCGCACCACGCCACCCCGTTCATGGTGCTGCTCAGCGCCTACTACCTGCTGCTGCACCGCTGGTCGGGCCAGCAGGACATCGTGGTCGGCAGCCCCGTCACCGGCCGCACCCAGGAGGAGTTCGCCTCCGTCTACGGCTACTTCGTCAACCCGCTGCCGCTGCACGTCAGCCTGGCCGGGGAGCCGACCGTGTCCGAGCTGCTGGCCCGGGTGCGGGAGAGCGTGCTCGGCGGCCTGGACAACCAGGAGTACCCGTTCCCGCTGCTGGTCGAGCAGTTGGGGCTCCAGCACGACCCCAGCCGCTCGGCGGTGTTCCAGGCGATGTTCATCCTGCTCACCCACAAGGTCGCCGTGGAACGCTTCGGATACCGCCTGGAGTACATCGAACTCCCCGAGGAGGAGGGACAGTTCGACCTGACGCTGTCCGCCTACGAGGACCGCGCGGACGGCTGCTTCCACTGCGTGTTCAAGTACAACTCCGACCTCTTCGACGCCGCCACCGTCGAGCGGCTGGCCGCGCACTACCGCAACCTGCTGGACGCCATGACCAGCGCCGGTGCCGACCGCCCGGTCGGCCGGCTGCGGATGCTCGACGAGGCCGAACGCCGCCGCATCCTCACCGGCTTCAGCGGCGCCGACCGGCGGGCGGACCACGACACCCCGGTGCCCGAACTCGTCGCCAAGGCCGCCGCCGAACACCCCGAGGCCGTCGCCGTCACGGCCCCCCGCCCGGACGGCGCCCGCCGCCTCACCTACGGCGAACTCGACCGGCGGGCCCAGCGGACGGCCCTGCGGCTGCGCGAACTGGGCGTCGGCGAAGGCTCGGTGGTCGCGGTCTGCCTGGACAAGTCACCCGAGCTGATCGTCGTCCTGCTGGCGATCTGGCGGGCCGGCGCCGCCTACCTGCCGCTCGACCCCGGACACCCGGCCGACCGGCTCGCCTACCAGGTGACCGACGCCGGAGCGGCCCTCGTCGTGGTCGCGGAGCGGAACCCGTTCGGCACCGAACCGCCCGTCCGCCCCGTCACCCTGGACGAGCTCGACCGGCCCGCCGCCGAGAGCGGCCCGCTGCCCGCCGCCGACCCGGACCGCCCCGCCTACGTCATCCACACCTCCGGCTCCACCGGCCGCCCGAAGGCCGTGCGGGTCGACCACCGCAACCTCGCCGCCGTCACCGCGGGCTGGCGCGCCGAGTACCGCCTCGACACCGAGGCCCGGGTGCACCTCCAGATGGCCGGGACCGCCTTCGACGTGTTCTCCGGCGACCTCGCCCGGGCGCTGAGCACCGGCGGCACCCTCGTCCTGGTCGACCGCGACCTGCTGTTCGACACCGCCCGGCTGTACCGCACCATGCGCGAGGAAGCCGTCGACTGCGGCGAGTTCGTGCCCGCCGTCGCCCGCGGCCTGCTGGCCCACTGCGAACGCGAGGGCCTGCGGCTGGACTTCCTGCGGCTGCTGGTCGTCGGCTCCGACTCCTGGAAGGCCGCCGAGCACCGGCGGCTGCGCGACCTGTGCGGGCCGGACACCCGGCTGGTCAACTCCTACGGCCTGACCGAGGCCACCATCGACACCAGCTACTACGAGGGCGGCGCGGACGCCCTGGAGCCCGGCCGGATGGTGCCGATCGGCCGGCCCTTCCCCAACAGCGCGCTGTACATCCTCGACCACTACGGCGAGCCGGTACCGCCCGGCGTGCCCGGCGAGCTGTGGATCGGCGGCGCCGGTGTCGCCGCCGGCTACCCGAACGACCCCGAGCAGACCACCCGGCGCTTCACCACCCTGGAACTCGACGGCCCGCCCGTCCGGCTCTACCGCACCGGCGACCTCGGCCACTGGGACGCCCACGGCACCGCCCACCTGCTCGGGCGGATCGACAACCAGGTCAAGGTGCGCGGCCACCGGATCGAGATCGGCGAGATCGAGGCCCACCTCACCGCCCGGCCCGAACTCGCCCAGGCCTGTGTGACGGCCCGTGAGGATTCCACCGGCGAAGCCGTGCTGGCCGCCTACCTGGTCCCCGCCGAGGGGACCACCCTGGACCGCCGGGAACTGCGCCGCCACCTGGCCGAGCACCTGCCCACCGTGATGATCCCCTCCCACCTCACCGAACTGCCCGCCCTGCCGCTCACCCCCAACGGCAAGGTCGACCTGGCCGCCCTGCCCGAGCCCCGGATCGACACCGGCGGCGCGCAGCACGAACCGCCCGTCACCCTCTACGAGATCCGCACCGCCGAGCACTGGAGCAACCTGCTCGGCGTGGCGGAGGTCGGCCTCCAGCACGACTTCTTCGAGCTCGGCGGCAGCTCCATCCGGCTGATCGAGCTGATCCACCACCTGCAGACCGAGTTCAACATCAGCATCCCGGTCGGCCTGCTGTTCAAGGTCACCACCCTGCACGGGATGGCCCGCACGCTGGAGCAGATCATCACCGGCGAGGTCGCCGGCGGCCAGCCGTACCTCTGGTTCAACCCCGGGGCGCCCGAGGGGCGGACGGTGTTCTGCTTCCCGCCGGCCGGCGGCCACGGCCTGGTCTACCGCCAGCTCGCCGCCCACCTGCCCGACCACCGGCTCGCCGCCTTCAACTACCTCACCGGCGACGACAAGACCGCCCGCTACGCCGACCTGGTCGAGGACCTGGAGGAGGCGGGGCCGTACGTCCTGCTCGGCTACTCGCTCGGCGGCAACCTCGCCTTCGAGGTGGCCCGGGAGCTCGAACGCCGAGGCCGTACGGTCGGTTCCGTCCTGGTGGTGGACTCCTACCGGATCCCCGAGCCCTTCGAGCTCGGCGAGGAACACCTGGCCGTCTTCGAACGCGAACTCCACGAGCACCTGCACCGGCACACCGGCTCCCGGATCGTCGCCCAGGAGACCCTCGAACAGGCCCGGGACTACCTGGCGTTCTGCAGCAGGACCCCCAACCTGGGCGTCCTGAAGGCCCCGCTCAACGTGGTGTGCGAACGGGACCGGCTGGCGCTGCACGCGGGCGGCGAGCACGGCTCCTGGCACGGCGCCTCCAGCGCCGGAACGGCCGTCCACGCCGGGCACGGCAGCCACGCCGAGATGCTGGACGCCGAGTTCGCCGCCCGCAACGCCGAACTGGCGGGCGCCATCCTGGCCGGAGGCACCGCCGATGGCCGGGCCTGAGCGCGGGCCGGACTGGTCGAGCCGGGAGCGGGCCCCCGGCGGCCCGCCCCGGGTCATCGTGATCGGCGCGGGCATCGGCGGGCTCTCCACCGGCTGCTACGCGCAGATGAGCGGGCTGGAGACCCGGATCTTCGAGAAGCACGTGCTGCCGGGCGGCTGCTGCACCGCGTGGTCCCGGCACGGCTACCTGTTCGACTACTGCATCGACTGGCTGATCGGCACCGCCGAGGGCACCGGGGCGAACCAGGTGTGGCGCGAACTCGGCGCCCTCGACGGCAAGTCGATCACCCGTTTCGACGTCTTCAACCGCGTCGTCGACGAACACGGCCGCGCCGTCACCTTCTACGGGGACCCGGACCGGCTGGAACAGCACCTGCTGGCCACCGCCCCCGGCGACGCCAAGCCGATCCGCGCCTTCTGCCGGGACCTGCGCCGCTTCGCCGCCATCGACCTGCCCTGGGACCTCACCCCGCCGCCGCTGCGCGGCCCGGCCGAGCGGCTGCGCACCCTGCGCACCGTGCTGCCCGCGTTCCGGCTCTTCTGGCGGACCGCGACGACCCCGATGAGCGGCTTCGCCGAGCGCTTCCAGGACCCTCTGCTGCGGCGGGCGCTGCCCAACATGTTCCTCCAGGAGCCGGCCGGCTTCCCGCTGCTGCCGTACCTGTACACCCTGGCCGCCGCGCACAACGGCAACACTGGCTTCCCGCAGGGCGGTTCGCTCGGGCTGGCCCGCTCGGTGGAGGAGCGCTACACCTCGCTCGGCGGGGTGGTCGGCTACCGCTGCCGGGTGGAGCGGATCCTGGTCGAGGGGGACCGCGCCGTAGGCGTCCAACTCCGGGACGGCTCCCGGCACTTCGCCGACCACGTGGTGGCCGCCTGCGACGGGCCGACGGTGCTCGACCGGCTGCTCGAAGGCCGCTGGTCCAGCCCCGCCACCGACCGGCTGTACGGCGAGCTGCTGGACAAACCCGGCAACCTGTACCCGGCCGTGGTCTCGGCCTTCGTCGGCGTGGACGGCCCGCTGCCCGAGGGCGAACCGCACAGCACCACCTACCTGCTGTCGCCCGAGCAGGGCACCCGGCTGCCCGGCTCGCTCCAGCACAGCCTGGTCGTCCAACTGCGCTCGGACTACGCGGAGGGCTTCGCGCCGCCCGGCAAGTCGGTGCTGCACTGCACCTACTTCAGCGACTACCGCTCCTGGAAGGACCTGCGGGTCCGCGACCGCCGCGCCTACCGGGCGCGCAAGCAGGAAGTCGCCGAGTTCGTCCGGGAGTTCCTGGAACGGACGTACCCGGGGCTGGGTCGCCGGATCGAAGTCGTGGACGTCGCCTCCCCGGTGACCACCGAACGGTTCACCGGCAACACCTACGGCAGCATCCTCGCCTGGCAGGCCTTCTCCGAGGCCGAGGACGCCGCCAACCGGCTGGTCAACCGGGACCGGATGCGGCTGCCCGGTCTGCGCGGCTTCTCGATGGCCGGGCAGTGGGCCGGCCTCGGCGGTCTGATCCGCGCCGCCACCAGCGGCCGGTACGCCGCGCAGTACCTCTGCCGGGAGCTCGGCCGGCCGTTCCGGGCCTGGCCCAGTGACAACCAGGAACCTTGGCATGCGGGCAAGTTGGGCAAACTGCCGCAACTCGACCGGGCCACCGTGGGAGTGCCGGAATGACCGGAATGAGCACCAGCAGGCAGACCATGGTGATCGTCGGGGGCGGGCTGGGCGGCCTGTCGACCGGCTGCTACGCACAGATGAACGGCTACCGCACCACCGTCCTGGAGATGCACGAACTCCCCGGCGGCTGCTGCACGGCCTGGGACCGCGGCGAGTTCACCTTCGACTGCTGCGTGAGCTGGCTGCTCGGCAGCGGCCCCGGCAACGAGATGCACCAGATCTGGCTCGAACTCGGCGCGTTGCAGGGCAAGGTGATGCGCAACTTCGACGTCTTCAACGTGGTGCGCACCCGGGACGGGCGCGCCGTCTACTTCTACTCCGACCCCGACCGCCTGGAAGCGCACCTGCTCGACCTCGCCCCGGAGGACGCCCGGCGGATCCGGCAGTTCTGCGAAGGACTGCGCAAGTTCCGCCGCGCCCTGGTCCGTTACCCCTTCCTCAAGCCGGTCGGACTGATGGGCCGGGCCGAGCGCTGGCGGATGCTCGCCTCGTTCCTGCCGTACTTCAACGTCATCCGGCGCTCGATCACGGTGCTGATGAGCGACTACTCGGCGCGCTTCCGGAGCCCGCTGCTGCGCGAGGCGTTCAACTTCGTGCTCTACGAGAAGCACCCCAACTTCCCGGTGCTGCCCACCTACTTCCAACTCGCCTCGCACGCAGGGCAGTCGGCCGGGGTGCCGGAGGGCGGTTCGCTCGGGCTGGCCCGCTCGATCGAGCAGCGCTACCGGCGGCTCGGCGGTGAGATCAGCTACAACACCAAGGTGGCCGAGATCCTGGTCGAGCAGGACCGGGCCGTCGGGGTGCGGCTGAGCGACGGCCGGGAGATCCGGGCGGACATCGTGGTCGCCGCCTGCGACGGACGCACCACCATGCTGGACCTGCTCAAGGGCCGCTACCTGAACGACACCTACCGCCGGTTGTACACCCGGACCATCACCGAGCCCGGCATGGTCTTCCCCGGCTACCTCACCGTCTTCCTCGGCCTGCGCCGCCCCTTCCCGGCCGGGGACCCGTGCACCACCTACCTGCTGGAGGACGAGGTCGCCGACCGGCTCACCGGCATCCGCCACCCCAGCATCAACGTCCAGTTCCGCAGCCGCCACTACCCCGAGCTGTCGCCCGCCGCGACGACCGTCGTCTACGCCAGCTACTTCTGCGACATCGCCCCCTGGCGGGAGTTGAGCACCGGCCCGGAGCAGGCGCCACGGTTGCGGCGGGGTGAGGAACTGCACACCCTGCCGGTGGGGCGCGGGCGCGAGTACCAGCGCGAGAAGCGCCGGGTGCGGGACGCCATCGTGGAGTTCCTGGACGGGCACCACCCCGGTCTGAGGGACGCCGTCGCCGTCAAGGACGTGTCCACCCCGCTCACCCAGGTCCGCTACACCGGCAACTACGACGGCACGGTGCTCGGCTGGCAGCCGTTCGTGGAGAGCGGCGAGACCCTGGAGGACGAGATCAAGCGCAACGGGCCCGGGCTGCCCGGCCTGGCGAACTTCTACCTCTCCGGCGTGTGGGCGACCACGGGGGGACTGATCCGGGCGGCCGCAGCCGGCCGGCACGTCGTCCAGTTCATCTGCCGCGACGACGGTCGGCCGTTCACCGCCGCCGTGGACGACAGCGCGCCGCCGCCCACCCTGGTCATCGAACCGGTCGGGCCCGCCGACCGGCGGTTTGGAGTCACCTCATGAGGGTCGAGAAGTGGGTCGTCCGCGAGCACGTGGACGGCGTGCCGGACGTCGAGCGGATGTACCGGAAGGTGGTCGAGGAGGTGGACGTCCGCCTCGCCGCGGACGAGATGCTGCTGCGGACCAGGTACGTCTCGGTCGACCCGTACCTCCAGGGGATCGCCCTGGACACCCCGATCGGCGACCACATGGGCGCGGACTCCATCATGGAGGTGGTGGAGGCCGGGCCGGACGCCGCCTTCGCCGTCGGCGACCTCGTGCAGGGCTTCGGCGGCTGGCGCACCCACGTGATCAGCAACGGCGCCCCGGCGTTCTGGCAGACCGGCACCTTCCCGATGGTCTTCCCCGCCTACCGGCGGCTGGACCGGAGCGACTACGACGACGCCCTGCCGATCTCCACCGCCCTCGGTGTCCTCGGTGGCCCGGGGATGACCGCCTGGGGCACGGTCGAGAAGTTCCTGGAGGTCCGGCCGGGGGACACCGTGCTGGTCAGCGGGGCGTCCGGGGCGGTCGGCTCGGTGGTCGGACAGCTGGCCCGGCACCGGGGGGCCCGGGTCATCGGCACCACGGCCACCCCGGCCAAGGCCGCCCGGCTGCGTGAGCTGGGCTTCGACGCGGTCCTGCTCTACCGCGACGGCGACGACCCCGAGCGGCTTCGGGAGGAACTCGCCAAGCTCGCCCCGGCCGGCATCGACCGCTACTTCGACAGCCTCGGCGGGGCGCTCACCGACGCGGTCTTCTCCCTGCTCGCCGTGGACAGCCGGGTCGCGGTCTGCTGGCAGTGGGGCAGCCAGGTCGGCGGCGACTGGGCGGGCCCGCGGCTGCTGCCGATGATCATGTTCCCGCGCACCACCATCCGCGGCATCTTCTCGCTGGAGTGGTTCACCGAGGAGAACTGGTCGGCGCTGCGGCAGGAGCTGGGCGCCCTGGTCCGCAGGGGGGACCTCGGCTACCAGCAGACCGTCCACCGGGGCTTCGACAACATCCCGGCCGCCTACCGCAGCCTGTACGTGGACCGCTCCGCGAGCCGGGGCAAGGTGCTCGTCGAACTCTGAGCCGGGCGGTCGGCGGGGCCCGGCCGGGGCGGGCGGTTCGTGTGCCCGCCCCGGCCGGGCGCAGGTCAGTTCAGGGTGAACCAGGTGGAGCGGGACTTCTTCCACTCCGGCTGGGCGAGGTCCTTGGCGGCGGTGCCGTCGCCGTACAGGTCGGCGGAGCCGTCGTCGGTGATCAGCTGGGCCCGGGCGCCGGGGGCGTCCAGGTTCGGCACGTCCGGGACGGCCTCCCAGGCGCCGGCGTCGCTGGTCGGCAGGTCGACCAGCTTGACCGGCTGGGAGCCCGGCTGCCCGTTCCAGCGGTAGAGGGCGTACGGGGCGGAGTTGTCCTCGGCGGACCAGGAGCCGGCCACGATCAGGTACTGGCCGAGGTCGTTGCGGCGCAGGTCGCGGATGGAGAGCCCGCCGAGGTCCAGCTCGACCGGCTCGCCGAAGGTCGCGTGCGAGGCCGAACCGGACAGCAGCGACGGGAGGTTGGTGACCGGGACGAGCAGCGCGCGGCCGCCGGTGACCGCCGGGGTCAGCGGCGCGCGGAAGCCGATGTACGCGGTGGTGGTGCTGCCCGGGGCGAACTCCAGCCCCTCGACGTTGAATCCGTCGATCTGCTTGGGCGCCTGCCCGTCCGCCGCGCCCGCCGCGAAGCCGTAGCGGTCGCCGTGGGCGCCGTCCCAGGCGATCAGGTCGTCGCGCAGGCCGTGGTACGAACCGGCCAGCGAGAGCTGGGTGTCGGCGCCCGAGCCGGTGACCTTCGTGGTGAACACGGTGTGCCGGTCCGGCTTGACCTTGCCGTCCTTGTTGTTGCCGAGCGAGCCCGTCCAGTAGATCGTGTCGCCGACCCGGGCCGCGGCCTCGATGTCGATCTCCTTGGAGACGCCGAGCGCGGAGCTGAAGTCCCAGGTGCGGACCGGCGCGCCGGAGGCGTTGCGGTCGTACAGCCGCAGCACGTTGGACTCGTCGTCGCCGACCAGGATGTAGCCGCCGCCCGCGTCCACCGCGGCGGAGGCGTCGCTGGAACCGGTCAGGTAGCGGCTGGCGGCCGGGAACCGGACGGCGGGGGAGGCCGCGT
The DNA here is from genome assembly GCF_040684355.1 of Kitasatospora sp. NPDC091276. Lineage (NCBI taxonomy): Bacteria > Bacillati > Actinomycetota > Actinomycetes > Kitasatosporales > Streptomycetaceae > Kitasatospora > Kitasatospora sp. NPDC091276. The sequence continues at coordinate 34,049 of NZ_JBFBFU010000035.1, forward strand.
AGTGCAGGGTGCGGGTCGCGCTCTTGCCGCCCAGGCCGGTCACCTTGATGGTGAGGTCGGTGTAGCCGACGCCCTGCGCGGCGACCGCCAGGGTGCGGGTGCCGCCGGTGCCCGTCACCGCCACGTCGCCGGTCCGCGCGACGGCACTGCGGGTGCTCGCCGAGGCGGCGACGGTCAGCGCCGAGGCCGCGGCCCCGCTCTGCGCCACCGCCACGGACACCGTCGGATCGCCGGTGGCGCCGACCGCGCCGGACAGGTAGCCGGCCGAGAAGGTGATCGTCGGAGTGCCGTACGAGGCCGCGGCGGCCGGGACCACCGGCAGGGCGAGCACGGGCACCGCCGCGACGGCGACGGCCAGCGGGAGCAGACGGCGGGGGGAACGGGACACGGTGACAGCCCTTCGACGCACGGAGAGGAGCGGGGGCGGTGCGGATCCGGACCAGCCTGGGCGGCCGCGGCGAACGCCAACCCTACGCCGGAGAACCGGACGGCGAACAGCAGGCCTCCAACGCCGGGCGTGAGTCGGGGGAGCCCCGTTAGCCGCGGATTCCGGCCGCGTGCAGCCGGCGGCGGACCTCCTCCCACTCCGGGGTGACCGGCGCGGTCGACCGCGCGCCGACGCCCCGGTCCTTGAAACCGCTGGACGTCGACACGCACACCACCGACCCCTCGGCCTCCCCGAGGCCCTCGACGCCGCCGAGGCTGCGCAGCCCGGCGAGCCCGGCCGCCGCGGACAGCTCCGTCCAGAGCCCGGAGCGGGCCAGTTCGGCCTGGGCGGCCGCGAGTTGGCCGTCGTCCAGGGTCAGCACCCGGCCGCCGCTCTCGCGGACCGCGACCACGCCCCGGTAGCCGCAGACCGGGGAGGCGATCGAGTACGCCTCGCTCGGCCCCACCGTCACCCGGGCCGCCGGCAGGCCCTGGCGGACGGCCAGGGCGAGCGGCGCGCCGGACGCGGACTCGCAGGCGACGATGCGCGGCACCCGGTCGGCCAGGCCGAGCCGGTGCAGTTCGCTGAAGCCCTTCCAGACGCCGAAGAGCAGCTCCCCGTAGCCGGTGGGCACGAACACCGCGGCGGGCACGCCGATGTCCCGGAAGATCTCGTACGCGACGGTCTTGTAGCCCTCGGGGCCGTACGCGTGGCCGGTGTGGGTGGTGGTGAGGTTGCTGACCGGGTGCAGGCCCAGCCGGTCCACGACCTGCCGCAGCAGTGGCCAGCGGGCCTCCCACGGCACCGGCAGCACGACGGCGCCGTAGGCGTTGAGGAACGCGTCGACGGCCGGCGGCAGGTCGGGCCCGGTGATCACCACGCAGCGCAGCCCGGCCCGGGCGGCGTAGGCGGCGGCGGACGCGCCGTGGTTGCCGGAGGAGGCCACCGCGATCCCGGGCGCGCCGACGCCCACGGCGGCGCTGGTGGTGCAGCGGTTCAGCCGGTCCTTGTGGCTCCAGGTCGGGTTGCGGGCCTCGTCCTTGACGTACACCCCGGGTTCGAGCTCGACCAGCGGCGTGCCACCCTCGCCCAGGCCCGGCGCGAGCAGCGGCGGCAGCAGGGGGGCCCACCGCTCCAGCCCGCCGCGCGGCGCCCCGGCGTCCGCGCCCGGGGCGAACAGGGCGGCCGCGTCGGCCTCGCGGTAGGCGTAGTCGACCTCGACGGGGTAGGAGACGTCCTCGGTGCCGGTGCGGGGACAGCCCGCGGTGAGCGGGGGCCACAACGGGTAGTCGAGGGTGGGATCGCCGAGGGAGCGCTGGCCGGTTGCGAGGGAGCCGTCTGTCGCCATGTCAGGAGCCTAACCGGGCCTGCGCCGCCCGGTCCGGCGGATTCCGGGGCCCGGTGGGCCGCTCCTGGCTCCTGCGGCCGCTACTGGGCCTGTCGGACGGCCGAGACGTCGAACTCCAGGACGACCTTGTCGCCGACCAGGACGCCGCCGCCCTCCAGGGCCGCGTTCCAGGTCACCCCGAAGTCCTTGCGGCTGATCGTCACCGAACCCTCCAGGCCCACCCGCAGGTTGCCGTAGGGGTCGACGGCGTTGCCCGTGTACTCGACGTCGATGGTGACCGGGCGGGTGACGTCCTTCACGGTGAGGTCGCCCGTCACCCGGAACTCGCCGTCCCCGCGCGGCTCGACCGCCGTCGTGGCGAAGGCGATGGTCGGGAAGTTCGGCACGTCCAGGAAGTCGTTGGTGCGCAGGTGCTGGTCGCGCTGCTCGACGCCGGTGTCGATGCTCTCCGTCCGGATCGTCACCCGGGCGGTGGAACGGCCCGGGTCGGCGCCGTCCAGGTGGGCGCTGCCCTCGAAGGCGGTGAAGGAGCCGCGGACCTTGGTCACCATGGCGTGGCGCGCCACGAAGCCGATCCGGGTGTGGGCGGGGTCGAGGACGTAGTCCCCGGTGAGCTCGGACAGGGAGACGGTCATGGTCGGCTTACCTCCTGGGCGGGTGTGGGGCCTCTCCGGGGAATCGCGGGGGTCCTAGGGGGCCGCTGACGCCTGGGTCGGCCCCGGACCACGCTAGGTGCTGCGCCCCGTCCCCGCCCGTCGGGCCCGGGCCGCTGTCTTCCACGCGGGTGCCCCCGCCCGGGTGGACGGGGGCACCCGCGGCCGTTTCAGGGCACGGGCTCAGCGGTGGCTCGGGAACTGCACCACCTGCTGGTAGGTCGGACGGTTCTGCCAGGTGGTCTTGTCGTCCGTGACACCGCCGAGCGGGCGCTGGATGATCGTGTCGGCGCACCACTGGTCGCCGGCGGAGCAGTCCGCGTCGCCCGGGTAGACCTGGGCCGGGGTCTGTGCGGCCGCCCGCTTCAGGGTGTCCAGCAGCACGCCCCGGCAGGCCGCCAGATCGCCCCCGCCGCAGTACGGGCGGGCCAGCGGGCCGGCCACCTGGTCTCCCAGGACGGACCGCAGGTCCTTGTCCAGGTAGCTCCACCAGCCGTACTGGAAGGCCGAACCCTTGTGCGGGATCGCCTCGTTGGCGCTCACCGGGCCGCCGCTGCCGGGACCGGTCTGGCCGCCGGAGGGCGACTCGTTGATCTGCAGGGCGCCGGTCAGGGCCGTGAACAGCTGGTCCCCGAGGCCGGGCCGCATGACGCCCTCCGCGACCAGCGGCCACCAGGCGTCCAGGACGCGGATCGCGGCGGCGTCCGCGTAGCCGTGGCTGCCGGGCGACGTCTCCTTCCGCTGGGCGCCGCCCGCCAGCCAGGCCTCCAACTGCTGGAGCGCGGTGGCGGCGGCCGGATCGGTGACGGGGGCGCTGCGCAGCACCCGGATCAGGTCCGGCAGGACGTCCTCGGCGCGCAGGTCGGCCAGGGCGGCGCTCGCCATGGCCTGGGTGAGCGAGACCCGGCTCGCCTTGCCGCCGTTGCGCAGCAGCGCCTTGACCCGGTCGTCGAGCAGGTTGCCGCGGTGCACCGAGCCGTTGCCGAACCCGGCCGAGGTGAAGCCGTCGGCCTGCTTGTTGTTCCAGGAGATGTAGTAGTCCTGGTTGACGGACTGCGGGTGCTCGGCCGCCGGGGTGTACCGGGCGGTGTTGGTCGCGGGGTCGAAGTCGGCCCACTCGTACGCCGGTTCGGCGCGCAGCGGCAGGCCGGCGTCGACCCCGGGGGCGCGCACCGGGTTGCTGCCGGAGTTGTAGTACGCGATGTCGCGGGAGTCGGCGTAGAACCAGTTGAAGGTGTAGTTGATGTCCTGCGCCGCCTGCTGGAAGCTCGACGCGTCGTGCACCGCGCCCGGGTCGTTGAGCTCCTGGAAACCGATGATGGAGTCCGCCTCGTGCCGGTAGGTGGAGCGCAGCGAGGTGAAGGCCACGGGGGCGCCGCCGACCGTGCCGCGGGCGGTCACCAGGCCGTACCTGCTGCGGTACATGACCAGGGTGTAGGAGCCGGCGGCGGTGGAGTCGGCGGTGGTCGGGTTCCAGGTGTTCTTGCGTTCCAGCCGGTCGAAGGGGACGCACTGGCCGTGCCAGAGGTAGGAGTCGGCGGCGGTGGTGGCCGGGGAGCCGTCGGTGGTGCAGAGCGGGACGGCGTAGGTGTCGGTGATGTCCTGCCCGGCGGAGGTGGCGCTCCAGGCGTAGTCCTGGCCGCGGCCGAGCTGCACGTAGAAGCTCAGGCCGGCGAAGGCCGCGCCGCGCGCGCTGATGCCGGGGCCCTGGATCTCCTCCAGCATCAGCAGCTGCGGGGCGAAGTAGCCGGTCTGCGGGCCGAACACGGCGACCGGGTGGCCGTCGTCGGTGTGGGCGCCGGAGACCAGCAGGGCGTTGGACATGCCGTGCTTGGCGGTGAGCAGGTTGCCGGGCAGCACGCCCGGGGCGGCCGTCCTCGCGGCGCCGGCGCCCGTGCCGGTGGCGTCGTAGATCATCCGCTCGGGCACCACCGAGCCGGGGTCGGGCAGTGCCTCGCCCTGCGGGGCGTCGGGGACGGGGGCGTAGGGGAAGCGCTGGCCGTCGTGCAGGGTCTGGACGGCCTCCGGGTCGTCGGCCTCGCGCAGCGACTTCCAGACCGCGTCCCCGGCGTCCTTGCCGTAGCGGGCCTCGGCGGCCGACTTGACCTGGGCGGAGGCGAGTTCACCGCCGCCGCCGGAGCCGAACAGGGCGCCGACCACGGAGGCCAGGGCGACCAGGTCGGTCAGCTTGAACGGCTCGATCGACCCGGCGTTGGTGATCGGGTCGATGTGCCCGGTCAGGTCGTACTCGCCGGGGAAGGTGCGGGCGTTGTAGGACTCCTTGGCGTACTGGTTGATGCCGTCGAGGTAGGCGTTCGCGTCGGTGAGGGCCTGGGCGGCCCGGCCGCCGCGGGCCGCCAGGGCGTCGATCTGCTGTTGCAGTTCCGCCTCGGTGTACGGCGCGGCCTGCCAGAAGCTCTGCTCCAGCTGGCGGTTGGCGGCGGCGCCGCCGGCGAAGCCGGACAGCTGGCCGCGGCCCACGTGCCGGAACAGGTCCATCACCCACAGCCGGTCCTGGGCGGCGGCGTAGCCCGCGCCGTACTCGGTGCCGTAGCGGGTGGTGCCGGTGATGTGCGGGACGCCGGTGGCCTTGTCGCGGACGATGGTGACGTCGGCGCGCGGGCTGATGGTGCTGGCCACCTGGTCGGCGGGGACACCGAAGGAGGCGTCGTTGAAGAAGTCGCGCAGCTTGGCCTCGGTCAGGCCCGGGTAGCCGGAGGCGAGGGCGGCGTACGGGCCGAGCTGGTCGTCGGTGTGGGCGGGGCGGCTGCCGAACATCCGGTTGAGCAGGATCTCGGCGAGCGTGGCGTTGCCGTTCTCGCCGGGCGGCAGGATGTCCCGGCAGTGGCCGCCGCAGTAGTCGGCCGCGGTGGCGGTCGGGGCGGCGGGGGCGGCGGCGGTGGGGGTGGTGGTCAGGGCGGCGGTGACGAGCAGGGCCGACGCGACGGCGGCGGCCGGGAAGCGCAGGGGGTGGGGGCGTAGGCGCAAGGGGAGCTCCTCCGTCGAAGCCACGGGAGCTCGACGGTAGGGGCGTTACTGACCGGTTGGCTAGTGGCGTGCATGCCATTTCCGGTGGGGCGCGGCCGGGTTGGTGATCCGTCTGGCCGTCTACCGCCCGGCGGCGAGGCGGGTGGCGAGGTGGGCGGCGGCGGTGGCGGGGTCGGTGCGGGGGAGGCGGGGGTGGAGGTCGGCGAGGAGGTGGTGGAGGCGCTCGCGGATCGGGCCGGGGGCGGTGGCCACCGAGCCGGTGAGGACCAGGGGTTCGGTGGGGGCGGCGGTGGCGCGGGCGAGGGCGGCCAGGTGGTCGGCGGCGGTGTCGGCGATGGCGCGGGCGGGCGGGTCGCCCTGCGCGGCGAGCCGGGAGACCAGCGGGGCGAGGGTGGCGAGCCGGCGGGGCGGGCCGGCGTAGGCCCAGCGGAGCAGGGCGTCGGGGGAGTCTGCGGCGCAGCGGGCGCGGACGGCGGTGCCGAGCGGGCCGGCCGGGTCGGCGTGGGCGTGGCGCAGGGCCTCGCGGCCGAGCCAGAAGCCGCCGCCCTCGTCGCCGAGCAGCCAGCCGAGCCCGCCGGTGCGCGCGAGCGTGCGGGCACCGGCGAGCCGGACGCAGACCGCGCCCGTGCCCGCGATCAGGACGGTGCCGTGGCCGTCGGTGACGCCGCCGGAGGCCAGGGCCGGGACGGTGTCGGGAACGAGTCGCACCGGGTGGCGCAGGCCGAGGGCGGCCCGGCAGCGCTCGGCGAACGCGTCCGGGTCCGGTAGGGAGCGGTACCCGGCGAGGCCGATCAGGCAGGCGGCGATGCGGCCCGGGGCGCGGGCGTCGAGGGCGGCCGTGACGGCCGCCGCCAGCCGGTCGAGCGCCGGCTCCGGGCCCTCTCCGGCGGGGTTGGCGCCGGGGCTCTCGCCGCGGCCCCGGACGGCGCCCGCGGCGTCCAGGAGGACGGCGCGGGTGCGGCTGCCGCCGGCGTCGACGCCGAGGTGGAGGGTGGTCATCGGGCGGCTCCGGTGCGGGCTCGGCGGGTGGCCGGGGTGGTGGTGAGCGGCATCAGGTCGGCGGTCGGCGGGGCGCCGCGGACCTGCCCGAGCGGCTGCCGCCGGCCCTCGGGGCTCCGGAGGGGGCGCCCGTGGGCCGACCGGTCCTCAGCGTAGAGGGATCGCGGCGGAAGGGTGGGCGGTCGTCGCCGTCACGGCCGCGTGCGCGGCCGTGACCAGTGCGGGGAGGTGCTGCTCCTCGGTGAGCCAGGCCAGGTGCCCGTCGGGCCGGACCAGGGCGGCGGTGACGCCGCGCCAGGCGGGCCGCGACGCGGCGAGCGGCGCGCTGTGCACCGTCACGCCCGGGCTGGTGGCGTGGGCGAGGGCGGCGAACTCGGCGCCGGCCCGGCCGGTGAGGTCGAGCAGGACGTGGCGGCCCGGGCGCAGCAGCGTGAACAGGCCGGTGCCGTCCGCGGGCCCGGCGAGCCTCAGGTCGGGCGCCCGGGAGCCGGTCAGCGGGTGCGCCCCGTCGGCGGGGTCGGCCGGGTAGGCGGTCGCGAGGCCGGCCGCGCGGCCGGCCAGTTCGTCCGAGAACTCGTCGACGCCGGTGATGAGTTCGGCGAGCAGGCCGCGCAGGGCCAGTGTCGTCCGCGAGTGGTCGGTCATCAGCCCGGACTGGGCGTGGGTGGAGCGCAGCAGCTCCACGCCGACCGGGTGGCGCTCGGCGTGGTAGCTGTCGAGCAGGCCGTCGGGGGCGGCGCCGGTGATGGTGCGGGCGAGTTTCCAGCCGAGGTTGGCGGCGTCCTGCATGCCGACGTTGAGTCCGGGCCCGCCGGCCGGGAAGTGCGAGTGCGCGGCGTCGCCCGCCACCAGGACCCGCCCGTGCCGGTACCGGTCGGCCTGGCGGGAGGCGTTGCCGAAGGTGGAGATCCAGCCGGCCTCGCGCATCCCGAAGTCCGTCCCGGTGATCCCGCGGACCTTGGCGCGCAGCTGCTCGAAGGTCAGCGGGCCGGGCTTGGTGTGGACGGTCGCCGTGTCGTTGCCGACCACCCGGTGCACCCCGCCGGGCAGCGGGAAGACCATCACGGTGCCCTGCTCGTTGGAGACGGAGCGCCAGCGCGGTGGCGCGTCGAGCACGGCGTCCGCCATCCAGGCCCAGGCGGTGGCCGGGGTGCCGGGGAAGCCGATGCCCGCCGCCTCGCGCACGGTGCTGCGGGTGCCGTCGCAGCCGACCAGGTAGGCGGTGCGCAGCCGGTGGGGGCCGTCCGGGCCGTGGACGTGGACGGTGACCGCGTCGTCGCCTTGGTCCAGTCCGGTGACGCGGTGTCCGCGCAGCAGCCGGGCGCCGGTCGAGCGGAGGTGTTCGGCCAGCAGTGCCTCGGTGCGCACCTGGGGGAGTGCGAGCGTGAACGGGTACGGCGTGTCCAGCCGGCTGAAGTCCAACCGGGGCGGCAGTGCGGCGAAGTGCCCGCCGGGGATTCGGACGCCCTCGGCGAGGAAGGGCTCCACCAGGCCGCGGCAGGCCAGCAGTTCCAGGGTGCGCGGGTGCACGGTGGTGGCCCGCGAGTGCGGGTCGGGTTCGGTGCGGCTCTCCAGCACGGTGACCTCGATGCCCTGCAGCCGGAGTTCGGCGGCGAGCCAGAGCCCGACCGGGCCCCCGCCGGCGATGACGACCTGTTCCATGACTCATCCCTCTCTTGGTCAGTGACCAATGACTTGGCTCCAGTAGACTAGGTCAGTGACCAAGAAGCAAGCCCCGGACGCCCCCCGGACCCGACTCGACTCCGACACGGTGGTCCGCGCCGCCCTCGACCTGCTGGACGACAAGGGCGCCGCCGCCGTCTCCGTGCGCGGCGTCGCCGAACGGCTCGGCGTCCGGATGAACACCGTGCTCTGGCACGCCAAGACCAAGGGCCGCCTGCTGGAACTCATGGCGGACGCGATCGTCGGTGAGATCCCGCTCGACGACCTGCCCGCGCCCTGGTGCGAACGGGCCCGCGAGCTCGCCCACCGCTACCGCCGGTGCCTGCTGGCCCACCGTGACGGCGCGGTCATCGTCGCCGGCACCTACGCCGCCGAGCCCGGCACCCTGCGCTTCACCGACGCCATGATCGCCGCGCTCCTCGACGGCGGACTGGACGAGCGCCACGCGTCCTGGGTGTTCTGGACCATCCAGTACCTGACCCTCGGCCTGGCCCAGGAGGAGCAGGCCCTGGCCGCCCAGGACGGCGTGCACACCCTCGGCCCGGCCCTCGCCGGCGGCGACTACCCGGCGCTCGCCCGGGTCGCCCCGCACCTGGAGGACGCCGCCTTCACCGAGCGCTTCGAGTTCGGCCTCTCCCGGATCCTCTCCCCGTCCGGCCCCACCGCCCCCTGAATTCCCGGCAGCCGCCCCTCGTTGCCCCGGCCGCTCCACACGCCCCCCCTCGGGACCGCCTTGACCGGTGCTCGGCGAGCGGCGGGTGGGGCGGCCGATCGGCCCTGTGGCGGCAGGTATTCCACCGACCGGCGGCGATTTTCGGCCCTCCTCCCGCACCGGGCGATCCCGGCCGCGCCGCCCCGCCGGATGGGCCCCCGCCGTTCCCCGGCCCGGGAACCCGCTGGGCAGGCGCGAGATCACCGTTTGTGAGGCTTGCCTAACCTGCTCCCCGCCGCGACCGGAGGGCGCTGTCCGCTTCGGGGTGTTGGCCGGATCGGGCGGCACGCGGACTTCTTGACAGGCGGGAGCCCGTACGCCGAAGCTCATCGCAGTTGGCGAATTTCTCACCGAACTCCCGCTCCGCTTCGGCCTCTTCACGAGGCGTTTTTCTCAGCAGTGGCTTCGTCATGAGGGAAAGTGAGATCCGCTTGACGTTCGTGACCGCGGAAACCCGCGCGGAACCGGCCCGCCCGGTGAAAGCGAGACACCGGGACAGTGGCGTTCCGGACCACGGGCGGATGTACGGGCGGGCCGATGTCGAATTCCACACCACAGTGCGGGAATTCGGGTTTCCCGACCGCGCCGTCCCGGCGCGCCCCGTCCCGGCGTGCCCCGCGCACGTGACCGCACCTCCTCCGGCGACGGCCTGATCCGGAGGGCCCCGCCCGGTGCGGACGACCGCGCCGGGCCGCCCGCCCCTGCCCGTCCGGGACCTACCCGTCCGGCCCCGACCCGTCGCCGCCGTACCACCACCGCCGCACCACCGCCTCCGTACCACCGTGTCCGTACCACCGCACGGAAGGAACAGCCATGTCGCAGAACACCTGGGACAAGGAACCGCGCCCCGCCAGGCTGGAGGAACGCCTGGACGACGGCGTGGTCCGATGTCATCTCAGCCCCCGGAACTGCCGGATCCGCCCCGGCCAGCACGGATTCTGCATGGTCCGGGCCAACCGGGACGGCCGCCTGGTGACCCTGAACTACGGGCGCTCGGTCCACGCCACCGAGGAGACCATCGAGACCGAGGCGGTGTTCCACTACGCGCCCGGCGCCCGGATCCTCTCGATGGGGAACGTCGGCTGCATGCTCAACTGCGACTACTGCCACAACTGGAAGACGTCGCAGGCGCGCCACGTGGAGGACAAGGACGTCTACCACTACACGCCCGAGGAGGTCGTGGACATCGCCGTCCGGCACGGCGTGAAGGTGATCTCCTGGACCTACAACGACCCGGTGGTGTGGCACGAGTTCGTGGTGGAGACGGCCGCCCTCGCCAAGGCGGCGGGAATCGTCAACCTCTACAAGTCCGCGTTCTTCATCAGCGGCGAGGCGATCGAGGAACTGATCCCGGTGATCGACATCTTCTCGGTGTCGATCAAGTCCCTGGACCCGAAGTACTACCGGAAGATCACCAAGGGCTGGCTGGAGCCGGTCCTGGAGGGCACCGAGCAGGTGTTCCGGGCCGGGAAGCACGTCGAGGTCTCCACGCTGATGGTCACCGACCTCAGCGACGACGAGGCGACCGCCCGGGACATGGCGAGGTTCGTCGGCGAGCGGCTCAGCCCGGACGTGCCCACGCACTTCGTGCGCTTCCACCCGGACTACAAGATGACCAACACCATCCGCACCCCCGTCGACCGGCTGGAACGGGCCCGCAAGGTCGCCATGGACATGGGGCTCAACCACGTCTACCTGGGGAACGTGTACGACACGGAGTCGACCAACACCTGGTGCCACCGGTGCGGGCAGCTCCAGATCACCCGCTACGGCCTGAACGCCGACCTGGTCGGCCTGGACGCGGCCGGCGCCTGCGTCGGCTGCGGGGCCCGCTCGCCGATCGTCCTGCTGCCCGACGCCCGCCCGCGCGCCCGGGTGCCGGAACTCCCCGCCGCCGAGGGCCTGGACCTGGCCCGCTTCGACTGGCACGGCGACGTCCGCGCCCTGCACGTCCAGGTGCGCAACACCTCCGCCGCGCCGGTGCGGGCCTACCACCGCCGCTACGGCGACCCGGCCGCGGACCAGGGCTGGCAGGTCATCGACCTGGCCCCGCAGGAGAGCTTCCGGTACATCGCGGCCAAGAGCACGGCGGGCGAGGTCGGCGTCCAGGTGGCCGTACCGCCGCAGTGCACCTCCAGCCTCCACCAGGTCTTCGACCGCGCGCACTTCCCGACCGTGGAGGCCTCCGCCGGAACGCTGAACGAGGACGTCTCGCCGCTGCCGCTCTTCCAGCCCCGCGCCAGGTCATGACCGGGCCCGCGAGCGCGACGGAGCAGGCGGGTCCGATGCGGCACGGGACCGACTACCGCGTCCTGCCGTTCAGCGACGACCTGTCGGCCGTCCTCATCACCGGGAGCCACCGGCTGCTGCTCGCCCCGGCGGACACCGCCGAGCGGCTGGCCTCCGGCGTCGACCACCTGCGGCTGGACGAGCGGCGGGCGTGGGAGCGGTTGCAGGCCGGCGCCGCCACCGGCCGGGAGGCCAACCGCATCCGGCTCCGGGAGAGCGCGCTGTCCGACGGCGCCGACTTCGCGGTCAACGTCAACCTGACGAACGTGTGCAACCTCGCCTGCACGTACTGCTTCGCCGAGGGCGGGGACTACGGCCGGATCACCGAGGCGATGGGCGAGCACTCGATCGCCTGGATCTTCGACTTCATCCACCGTTACGCCGCGCCCGGGCAGCGGGTCCGCTTCGAGTTCTTCGGCGGGGAGCCGCTGGCGAACTTCACGGTGATCCGCAAGATCTGCGAACGCGCCCGAGACCTCGCCGGGCGCTCGGGCACCGAGTTCGTCCACCGGATCTCGACCAACCTCACCCTGATGCCCCAGGGCGTCGAGGAACTGTTCCGCGACCACCGGTTCATCGTCTCGGTCTCGATCGACGGCGGCCGCGAGGTCCAGGACGCCAACCGCCCGTCCAAGAACGGGAAGGGCTCCTACGACCGGATCATCCGCAACCTGTTCCGGCTGCGCGAGGCGTGCGGCGACGACGTCACCCTGGTGGCCCGGATGACCATCGCGACGGCGCAGCCCAGCCTCACCGAGAGCGTGCTCGACCTGTGGGGGCTCGACCTCTTCGACTACTTCCAGATCTATCCGGGCGTCTACCCGGTGGAGCAGGGCACGACGGTGCCGATCGCCCTCACGCTGGGGGACCGGAAGCTGTCCGAGCCGAAGGGCATCCAGTACATCAACCACTTCCTCCAGCCCGGCATCGTCGAGCAGTTCAAGGACTTCCTGGTCCACTACCCGCGGCTGTTCGCCCCCGACAACCGGTTCAAGGGCGTGCTGGAGTACGAGCGGGCCGTGCAGATGGTCACCGAGGGCGCGGCGGCGCTGGCGTTCTGCTCGGGCGGCCGGACGTACTACACGCACTCCCCGGACGGCAGCGTCAGCCCCTGCCACCGCCTGGTCGGCGACCAGGGCTTCGACGTGGGCACCGGGGCCGAGGGCCTCACCCGGGACCACCCCGAGTGGCGGCGCACCGTCGACGAGCACCGGGTGTGCGGGTCCTGCTGGGCCCGCTACCTGTGCGGCGGGGGCTGCCGGCAGGAGAACCACGTGGCCTCGGGCGACGTGAACGTCCTCAACACCGAGTCCTGCCAGTACCAGTTGATGCTCGCGGAGGAGGTCGTCAAGATGCTGGCCCGCTCCGCCGCCGACTACCGCGAGCGGTCGCGGGCGCGCTACGACGACCTCTTCGTCTCGTGCGGGCGCCCGGTGGTCCCCAACGACCGGCCGGACCTCGACGCGGACGCCGACGTCCGTCCGTTCCAGGTCCTCTGCTGACGGCCTCCGCCCCCGGACCCGTCCACCACCACGCCAGGCCGGCCCCGACGAAGGAGCGACAGCAGATGGCCGAGAAGATCATCCGACGGAACATCCACACGTACCCGTTCAAATACCGGCACCACGAGTACGACGAGTACTTCCGCCCCGAGAACGCGGTGCTCTACCTGCACGTCCCGTTCTGCATCACCAAGTGCGGATTCTGCGACTACACCGTCTACATCAACCGGAACGAGCAGCACTTCGCCCAGTACGTCGACGTGCTCGAACGCGAGATCCGTGCCTTCGCCGCCAATCGGGCCTTCCCCGCGTTCCGGGTCGACGCGGTGTATTTCGGCGGCGGTACGCCGGGCATCCTCACCGGCGACCAGACGGCCCGGCTGCTGGACGCCTGCCGGGAATCGTTCGAATTCAACGAGGGCGCGGAGATCGGCCTGGAATTCGACCCCTCGACGGTCGACGAGGCCAAGATCGCGCGCATGCGGGAGGCCGGATTCACCCGGCTCAGCGTCGGCGTCCAGGCCTTCGACGACCGGCTGCTGGAGATCTGCAACCGCTCGCACGACCTCGCCACCGCCGAACGCGCCTTCCGCACCGTCGTCGACGGCGGTTTCACGCACACCAACATCGACCTGATCTTCCCGCTGCCCGGCCAGTCCGTGGACGACTGGAAGCGCAGCGTCGACCGGGCCATCGAACTCGAACCGGCCTGCATCACGGCCTACGGCCTGGAGATCTGGCCCAAGACGGCGTTCCACTCGCTCATCACGTCCGGGAAGATGGCGCTCCCCTCGGCGCAGGACGAGCGCCGGATGTACGAGTACGCCATCGACGCGCTGGAGGCGGCGGGCTTCGCCCGGCGCAGCTCGACCGGGTACTACCACCCCGACCGCTGCGCCGACTACTCGCGCTTCCTGGAGTACTACTGGCGGACCTGGCCGATGATCGGATTCGGCGTCTCGTCGAAGAGCGTGATCCACGACCGGCTGTTCGTCAACGTCAAGCCGCTCAAGAAGTACTACGAGATGGTCGGAAGTGGTCAAATCCCGCTGGATTTCGCCACGTACCTCACCAAGGAACAGGAAATGCGCCGCGTCATGATCCGCGGCCTCAAGATGTGCGAGGTCAACCGGCCGGACTTCCACGACCGGTTCGGCGTCACCATGGAGGCCGTCTTCGGGGCGGAGATCGAGCAGCTCGTCGACAAGGGATGGCTGGAGGAACGGGGCACGGACGTGTACGCGCTGACCAGGCTCGGTCAGTTGTTGTCGACCAACGTGTACGAGCTGTTCTACGCGCCGGAAGATCTCAGTCCCGCCGAAGGGGATGAGGTACGGTTCGGCATATCGGAGCTCGTCGAGTGACCTGATCGGCGGGTGTTGTGACGAGGGGCAGAGCGAATTGTCGCGCACGTGCTCGCACCAGGCCTTCCGCCGGGCCTTGAGCCGGGACTTCCACCGGGGCTTTCGTGGGGACTCCCGTGGGGACTTCCGCCCGGACTTCCACCGGACCGGAATGATCGCGGTGACCTGCGGGGGACCGCGGTGAACATCCTCCCCGCGTGGTTCGCCGGGCTCAGCCTCGGCTTCCTGGTCGCCCTGCCCCTCGGCCCCATCGGCCTGCTGTGCGTGCGCAGCGTCCTGCGCGACGGCTTCCCGACCGGCTGGGCGATCGGCCTGGGTGCGGCCCTGGTGGACATCGCCTACGCCGGCCTGGGCCTCGCCGGGGTCGGCAGGCTGCTGGACGTCCCCGCGCTGCGCACGGCCCTGGGGCTGGCCGGGGCCGCCGTGCTGGTGTACATCGGTGCGCGCTCGCTGCGCTCCGCCTTCCGGGTCCGGGCGGCCACCGAGGACGAGCGGAACCCCGAAGTGGTCCGCCCGCTGGCGGCGTTCCGCACGGCGCTGGCGGCCACCGCCTCCAATCCGGCGACGATCGGCTACTGGGCCGCCGCCTTCGCCGCGGCCACGGCGGCGAACGTCACCGGGACGCTGCCCGCCTCGGTGTCCATGCTGGTCGGCGTCGGCTGCGGCACGCTCCTGTGGTTCACCCTGCTGAGCACGGGCGTGGTGGTGTTCCGCCGGCGCTTCAGCGCCCGGCTGCTGAAGGGCGTCGACCTGGTCGCCGGGATCGGGGTCATCCTCTTCGGCGGCTTCCTGGCCTACCAGTCGCTCGCCTGAACCGGCCGCGGTGACGGCGTCGGGCGGCGGCTGACCGAGGCCCTTCACCGAACTCCCAGCTGTGTGGCGGGAGTTCGGCGGCGGGCCCCGGCTTCCGAACAGCCCGGTGTCCGCGCCGCCGCCCGCCTCCGCGCCCCGGGGGCGGCAGCGGGCCGGACGCCCGTCCCCCTGGAGGAACCGATGGCGTCCCACCGTCCCCCTGGCGTCGATCCGAACGGAAAACCTTGGCGGCTGGGGGAGTTACTTCCCAGGGCGCTGGTGTACCTGGCCGGCTGCGTGGTCTTCTCGACGGGTGCCCACTTCTTCATCCAGTCCGATCTGGGCACCGACCCGCTCGACGTCTTCTCGCTGGGCGTGCTCAAGCACCTGCCGCTCACCATCGGCCTGTGCCAGGCGGCCGTCGCGGTGGTGTGCATCGGCGCGTGGGCGGCGTGGAACCGCAAGCGCCCGGTGGTCTCGCCCTTCGTGACCTTCTTCCTGTGCGGCAGCCTGATCGACCTCTTCCAATGGCTGCGGCCTGCCGCCTGGTTGGGGCTGAGCAGCTACCCGCTGATGCTGCTCGGCGCGCTGCTGTGCGCCTACGCCTCGGCGCTGATCATCATGAGCGGTTTCGGCATCCGGGCCATCGACCTGCTGGCGATCACCATCCGGCACCGCTGGACCTGGCCGTTCTGGTGCGCGAAGGGACTGATCGAAGGGGTGCTGCTGCTCTGCGGCTGGCTGCTGGGAGGCCCGGTGGGCATCGGCACGGTGGCCTTCCTGGTCTTCGTGGACCTGCTCATCGAGCCCTTCGTCCGGTTCAACCGGCGCTTCCTCGACATTCCGGACCACGGCTTCGCGGTCGCCCTGGCCGTGCCCTGACCGGCGGCGGTCCGGCCCGCTCCGGCGGCGGTCCGGCCCGCTCCGGCGTCGGCCGGTGGCGGACCGGTTGCCGGAGTACCGTGGGAGGGGTCGAGGCACCGCCGCCGCCGGCGGTTGCCGCAGGTGTCCTCGACCCGTGGCGAGCCCGGCGGCCCGGGCCTTTCGGAGGCGGTGGTGGCCGGTGACCGTCCACGGTGCAGGTGCGGCGGACGTGGTGCGACGTGGTGCGACGCGGGGACCGGAGGCGCCGGTGGCGCGAGAGAGCATGCCCGCGGTCGACGACTCCCGGCAGAGCCCGGTCGGAGCCGTCGGCAAGGTGACGGTGCCCATTCCGGCGGGCGGCCCGGGCGAGGTCCTGGTCGCCCTCCGGGGTGGTTCGGAGGTGTTCGCGGCCTGGTGCTCGGAGCCGGTCGGCCGGGACGTCCGGGTGGTCGTGGTGGACGCGATCTCGGCCCGCTCGGTGATCGTCGAGCTGCTGCCGCCCTAACCGCGGTTTCGGATCCCAGCTGGTCAGGTGGTCGGTCATGTTCTTCTGGCACGTTCCCGCACCCAACGAGGCGATGCTCATCTCCGGGTCCAAGCACCAGGCGCAGGACACCCAGTTCCGCATCGTCACCGGGCACGGCAGCCTCGTCCTGCCGGTCAAGCAGAAGGTCCGCATGCTCTCCCTGGCCCTGCGGGAGGCGGAGATCGCCGAGGACTGCGTGACCCAGCAGGGGATCCGGCTCACCGTGCGCGCGGTCTGCGTGTTCAAGGTCGGGGACGACGCCGTGTCGATCGCCAACGCGGCCCGCCGCTTCCTCTCGGAACAGGACCAGATGGAGGAGCTCGTCGGCCGGATCTTCGCCGGCCACCTGCGCTCGATCATCGGCGGGCTGACCGTCGAGCAGATCATCCGGGAGCGCAGCCGGGTCGCCCAGGAGGTGATGGCGGGCAGCCACGGCGAGATGGAGAAGCTCGGCATCGTGGTCGACGCGCTGCAGATCCAGGAGATCGAGGACTCGACCGGGTACATCGACAACCTGGCCGCGCCGCACGCGGCGGCGGTCGCCAGCCAGGCCCGGATCGCCCAGGCCAAGGCGGACCAGGAGGCCACCGAGCGGGAGCAGCAGGCGGCCGCACTGAAGGCCGAGTACGAGCGGAACACCGCGATCAAACGGGCCGGGTTCCTCGCCGAGACCGAGCAGTCCAGGGCCCGGGCCGCCCAGGCCGGGCCGCTCGCCGAGGCCCGGGCCTCCCAGGACGTCATCGAGGAGCAGACCTCGCTCGCCCAGCGCCGGGCCGCGCTGGCCGCCCAGCAACTGGAGGCCGAGGTGCGGCGCCCGGCGGACGCCGAGGCATACCGGCAGCGGACGCTGGCCGAGGCCGCGCGCGACCGGGTGAAGTTCGAGGCGGACGGCAGCGCCTACAGCGAGCGGGCGCTCGCCCAGGCGCAGGCGGACGCCAACACCGCCCGGGCCGACTCCCTGCGCGGCGGCAACCAGGAGCTCATCGCGGCCAACCGGATCGTGGAGAACCTGCCGGCCCTCGCCGACGCGGCGGCCCGTGGCATGTCGGGAGCGGAGCTCACCGTCCTCAACGGCAGCGACGGGGTCAACCAGATGGCGGCGGGCATCGTCAGCCAGGGCCTCGCCATCCTGCACTCGCTCCAGCACTCGACCGGCCCGTTCGGCGACGGCAAGTCCAAGCCCCGCTTCCCGGAACGGACCTGAGGCGCGCCGGGGCCTGCGGGCCGGGGCGTCAACGGGCGGCGACGAGGCCGTCCACCAGGGCCCGCAGGCCGTCCAGGTAGGTGTCGTCGGTGGTCAGCGCGGCCCAGCGGTCCGCGACCTGTGCGAGGCGGGGGAGTTCGTCCGGGTCGAGGCCGCCGAAAACCTGCTCCCGGTAGGTGGCGCGCTCGTCGTCCGCGCGCCGCCGGGCCGCCGCCGCCCGGACCACCAGCTCGCCGGCGGTGTAGTACCAGATCGTGCGGTACCCCTGTACGGCGCGTTCCGGTGTGAGGCCGCACGCGGTGAGGCCGTCGACGATCTGCTCGACGAACCACAGCGCGGACGCGGACATCAGGTCGTCGGCGGTCAGCACCTCGACGATCCAGGGGCAGCCGGCCAGCGCCTCGTGGATCGCGGCGGCTGACCCGACGACGCGGTCGCGCGGGTCGGCGGGCAGCTCGGGCCGGCGCAGTGTCCGCGCCGCGTAGTCGTCCAGCAGCAGGACGAGCAGTTCCTCCTTGTCGCGCACGTGGTGGTAGAGCGCCATCGGCGTACTGCCGACCTCGGAGGCGAGGCGGCGCATGGTCAGCCGGTCCACGCCCTCCTCGGTCACGATCCGGCGGGCCGCCTCGACGACCTGCTCACGGGAGATGCGGGGCGGTCGGCCCGAGGTCCTGCGCGGTGCGGTCGGCATGGGTCCATCATTCCCCGGGGTCGACAGCGGCGGTCGTGCGGGGTTAGTTTTCTTACGCGTATAGAAATCGCTGACCGGAAGGAACACCGCCATGACGCCCACCGTCGTCGACCTGTTCGCCTCGGCCCTGCACTTCCACCCCGACGGCGAAGTCCGAGCCGCCGGGCGGCAGATGGCCGGCGGCGCGCCGGGCACCTGGCACCTCGGCGCCTTCCACGTGGAGACCGACGCCGACGTCCACGCCGACCACTGGGAGATGCACCCGGAGGCCGACGAGGCGGTGTGCTGCCTCACCGGCGGCGCGCGGCTCCACCTCCGCCCCGCGGACGGGGACGGGGGCGGCGCGGGGGAAGGCGCCGACGAGATGGTGCCGCTGCCCGCCGGCAGCGCCGTGGTCGTCCCCCGGGGCCGCTGGCACCGCCTCGAACTCGACGGCCCCAGCGACCTGATGTCGCTCACCCTGCGCCACGGCACCCGGCTCGAAAAGCGCACCGACACCCCCTGACCGCGGGCGCGGCCCGGTGGCACCGCCGCCGGGCCGGTCAGGACTCCCCGCTCCACGACCGCCAGAGCGCCGCGTACCGCCCGCCGGCGGCGACCAGCTCGTCGTGGGTGCCCAGCTCGACGATGCGGCCCGCCTCCATGACGGCG
The DNA here is from genome assembly GCF_040684355.1 of Kitasatospora sp. NPDC091276. Classification (NCBI taxonomy): domain Bacteria; kingdom Bacillati; phylum Actinomycetota; class Actinomycetes; order Kitasatosporales; family Streptomycetaceae; genus Kitasatospora; species Kitasatospora sp. NPDC091276. The sequence continues at coordinate 52,742 of NZ_JBFBFU010000035.1, forward strand.
ACCCGGTCCGCGTCGTGCGCGGTCTGGAGCCGGTGGGCGATGGAGATGACCGTGCGGTCGGAGCGCACGGCCGCCATCGCCCGCTCCGCCTGCCGGGCCGTGGTCGGGTCGAGCAGGGAGGTCGCCTCGTCCAGGATCAGGGTGTGCGGATCGGCCAGCTGGACCCGGGCCAGGGTGAGCTGCTGGGCCTGCGCGGCGCCGAGTTCGGTCCCGCCGGTGCCCAGGAGCGAGTCCAGCCCGTCCGGGAGGTCGCGCACCCAGTCCGCCTCCACCAGGGCGAGCGCGGCCAGGACCGCCGCGTCCTCGGCGTCCGGGGCGGCCAGCGTCATGTTCTCCCGGAGCGTTCCCATGAAGACGTGGTGCTGCTGGGTGATGAGGACGACGCGGTTGCCCAGCTCGCCCGCCGCGGCGAGGTCCGCGACCGGCACGCCGCCGACCAGGATCCGCCCCGCGTCCGGGGCGTCGACGCCGGCGAGCAGCTTGCCGAGGGTCGACTTGCCGGCGCCGGACGGGCCGACCACGGCCAGCCGCTCGCCCGGCCGGACCACCAGGTCGACGTCCGTCAGCACGTCGTGCGAGCCGGTGTAGGAGTACCGCACGCCGACGGCCTCGATCCGGTCGTCGGCGGGGCGCGGGCCGGTGGCCGGCGGCTCCTGCGACACCAGGCCGACGCCCTTGATGCGGGCGAACGACGCACCGCTGCTCTGCAGTTGCTCGACCCAGTTGAGCGCCCGGTCCAGCGGGTCGACGAGCTGCCACATGTAGAGGCCGCCCGCCACCACCGCGCCCAGCGTCACCGAGCCGTGGAGGTAGCCGAGGCCGCCCACCAGCAGGATGAGGGCCGTCGGCAGCGCGTGCGCGAACTCGGTGACCGGGAACAGCACGGTCCGCAGGAACAGGGTGCGCACCCGGGCCCGGTATGCGGTGTCGACGGCCCGGTCGACCACGCCGTCCTGGCGCGCCCCGACCCCGTACGCCTCGATGGTCCGGGCGCCGTGGGCGGTGGAGTTGAGGACCTCGGTGACCCCGCCCGCCGCGGCCCCCTCGGCGAGGTAGGCCTCCCGGGCCCGGGACAGGTACCAGCGGCTCACCGCCCAGACGACCGGCAGGCCCACCAGGGCGCAGAGCCCGATCAGCGGGTCGAGCAGGAACGTCGCGGTGAGGATGACCAGCACCTGGACGACGGCGATGAAGACGTCCGGGGCCGCGTTGCGCAGGGTGGCGGCCACGGTGCCCACGTCCAGCGAGGAGCGGGTCACCAGGTCGCCGGCGCCGACCCGTTCCGCGTACCGCCCGGGCAACGCGAGCGTCCGCTCGACGACCTCCTCGCGGAGCCGGGCCAGGGCGCGTTCGCCGAACCGGTGGGAGAGGCGGCGGGCGTAGCGGGTGAGCACCAGCTGGGCGAGGGCGAACCCCAGGACCGCCGCGGCGAAGCCGTCCACCTGGCCGACCGTCAGCTCGCCGTTCTCGACCCGGGTGACGATGCGGCCCAGCAGCCACGGCCCGGCGACGCCCGCGAGGGCGGCGAGGCAGGTGAGGGCGACGATCGCGCCCATCGCCCGGCCGTCGTCCGCCAGCAGGCGCCAACTGGCCCGGCGCACCGTCGCGGTGTCGGCGACCGGGAGGCGGTGGGGGGCGTGGTGGTCGTCGGGGCCGTCGGGGCCGTCGGGGCCGTCGGGGTCGCTCATCGGGCCAGTCCTTCCTCGGTGTCCGCGGCGACGCTCCGCGGGCGGTCGGCGCCTGCCGGGATGGTCCGCGGGCGGTCGTCGGTCGCGGCGCCCGCCGGGCGGGCGTCGGTGCTGCCGCGGAACACCAGCGCCGCGTAGCCGGGGTCGCGGGCCAGCAGCTCGCCGTGGGTGCCGGTGGCCCGGACCTTGCCGTCCACCAGGTGGACCACCTCGTCGGCGCGGCCGAGCACCAGGGGGGAGGTGCTGACGACCAGGGTGGTCCGGCCGCCGCGCACGGCGCCGATCCGGGCCGCCACGGCCGCCTCGGTGAGCGCGTCCAGCGCCGAGGTGGGCTCGACCAGCAGCAGCACCTCGGGATCGGCCAGCAGCGCGCGGGCCAGCCGCAGCCGCTGGCGCTGCCCGCCCGAGACGTTGCCGGCGCGGTCGTCGAGCGGTGCGTCCAGGCCGCCCGGCAGGGCGTCGACGATGTCCTCGGCCGCGGCGGCGTGCAGGGCGCGCCGCAGTTCCTCCTCGATGCGGTCGCCGCGGATCGACACCGCGGAACGGAGCGTGCCGCCGAACAGGTACGCGTCGTCGTCCGACACCAGGACGTGGCGCCGCAGCTCGGCGGGCACCCAGTCGGACAGCCTGGTGTCGCCCCAGGTGGCGTCCGAGTCGGTGTAGCCGGCCAGCCGTTCGACGACGGCCCGGGCCTCCTCGGGCCGGGCGGCGGCCAGCGCGGTGAGCCGCCCGGGCCGCAGCAGCAGGCCGGAGTCGGGGTCGCTCAGCACCGCCGGCGCTTCCGGCGGGTCCGTCAGTGTCCGGCTGCGCGTCGAATCCGGCCGCAGTGCCAGGATGTCGGTGACCCGGCGGGCGGAGACCAGCCCGCGCGGCAGGTCGTCCGCGCCCTCGATGAAGGCGGAGACGGGCACCAGCAGGGCCGCCACGTAGCCGTAGACGGAGACGAGTTCACCGACCGTGATCGAACCGGCGGCCGCCATCCGGGCGCTGAGCCAGGTCACCACGGCCAGGAAGATTACCGGCAGGCAGGCGCCGAGCGCCTGCACCCAACTGGTGAACGAGGCCACCCGGTAGCCGAGCGGCACGAGGGCCTGCGAGCGCTCCCGGTAGCGCCGGGCGAACATCGGCTTGCCGCCGATGCCGTTCAGCACGCCCAGCCCGGCGACCAGGTCGCCGGCCAGGGCCGTCAGCGCCCCCTGCTGCTCGCGGTAGCTTCCCTCGGCGCCGTGCAGCTTCCCCAGCAACGGGCCGACGGTGAGGGCCAGCAGCGGCACCCCGAGGAGGATCACCGCCGCGAGCAGGACGGAGATCCGGACCAGCAGGACGGCGGTGGCGAGGTAGGCGATGACCGCGCCGACGCCGGGCCCGGTGATGGTCAGTGTCTGCGCGATCCGGCCGATGTCGCCGGCCTGGAGGTGGGTCAGCTCGCCGGCCGACACCTGGCGCGGCAGCGTCGTCCCCAGCCGGTTGACGTGCCGGGCGATGACCTGGACGGTGCGGTACGCGGCGTCCACCCGGATGAAGGTCATGGTGCGGTGCCGCAGGATCCCGAGGACGGCGATGAGCGCGCCGACCGCGAGGACGGCCGACACCCAGAAGACCAGCGCGCCGCTGTCGCGGGCCCGGAGGCCCTCGTCGATCGTCCTGGACATCAGGTAGGGCGGCAGCATCAGGGCGCACATCCACAGGCTGCCCCAGGTCGCGCCGAGCAGTACGCGGCCGCGCTGCCTGCGCACCAGCCACCAGAGGAAGCGCAGCGGACTCCGGTGGTCCGGCACCCCGGGATCGCGGTAGGGGACCCGGCGCGCACCCGCGGGCAGGTCCGGTCCGGTGCCGGTCATCCCGCCTGCCCTCGGACGGGGCCCCGGGCCGCGAACTGGTCCAGGATTCGCTGATGTCTCATTCCCGGAGTCTGGCAGACCGCCCCACCACGGAACTGACGCACCCACAGGTCGGGGGGCGGCGGGCCTGCCGCCCCCCGAAGTGCTCAGCCGGCGCCGGGGGCCGCCAGGTTGCGGGGCGGCAGGGCTCAGGCGATGCCGCGCGGGTTGAGGACGGTGAAGCGCCAGCCGCCGTCGGCGTCGCGGCGGGCGATGTTGGCGGTGGTGCCGGTGGGGGCGATCCGCTCGCCGTCGGGGCCGTCGATCTCCAGGGTCCAGTCGGTGACCAGGAGGGCCGTGTCCGCGCCGATGACCTTGTGCCGCGGGACGTTCGTCAGCCTGCCGCGGGCGGCGACGGTTCCGCCGATCTCCGCACGCAGTGCCTCGACGCCGGTGAGGAGCTCGCCGGCCACCGTGCGCATGGTGGCACCTTCGGCGAACAGGGCCAGCACGTGGTCGACGTCGCCGGCGTTCAGCGCGTCCTGGAACACGGTCGGCAGCTGCGTGGGGTCGGTGATGACAGGGAGCATGGTGAGGGGTCCTCAGGTCGGGAACGGGTGGTGGTGACGGCCCTTCGGCGCGGCGCCCGGTGTGGTGCTCGCTGTGCTGCCGGGCGTGGCGCCCGGTGCGGCGCTCGCTGCGGTGCTCGCTGCGGTGCCCGCCGTTCGGCCGTGACTCCACGATGCCGCCGCAGCCACCCCTCGGGCGAGGTAGAGTCGGGACTCGACATGGTCGAAAGTGGACAGCGCGACGTCGTCGACATCGCCTACGACAACCCCGACCGCTTGCGGACCGGCATCGAGGTGCTGACCTTCGACGCACTGAAACCGCGCCTGAAGAGCGCGGTCGCCCGTCGGCCGAGCCGCCTGGACTTCCACCAGCTCATCCTGGTGCGCGGCGGCGAGGGCACCGCCATGGTCGATTTCGTCACCTACCCGTGCACCCGCGGCACACTGCTGCACCTGCGGCCCGGCCAGGTACAGCGCCTGCCCTCGGACGCGAACGGCCGCCCCGCGGACCTTGACGCCGTCCTGCTGCTGTTCACCGCCGACTTCCCGCCGCCGCTGCCCGCGACGCAGCAGATGCTCGACGGGTTCGGCCCCGTCGCACGGCTCCTGCCGCCGGCCGAGCTCGACGCCTTCGACCGCGCCGTGACGGAACTGGACACGGAGTACCGGAGGCTGCGGGACGGGCAGGCCCCCGGCCCGACAGCGCCCGTCGATGCCGATGCCGATGCCGGTGCCGGTGCCGGTGCCGGTGCCGGTGCTGATGTCGATGCCGAGCTGACCGGAGTGCTGCTGCGCCAGCTCCTCGGCGCGCTGCTCATCCGCATGGCGCGCCTCCCGGACCCGGCCGGACGCCCCGCCCTCTCCCCGCCCGGTGCCGGGGTCTACCCCGCCTTCCGCCGCGAACTGGAACGCTCCTTCGCCGCCACCCGCTCCGTCGAGGACTACGCCGCGCGGCTCGGCTACTCCCCGCGCACCCTGACCCGCGCCTGCCTGGCCGCCACCGGCCGCAGCGCCAAGCAACTCGCCGACGCCCGCGTCGCCCTACAGGCACAGCGGCTGCTCGCCCACACCGACCTGCCCGTGGCCGCGATCGGTCGCGCGCTCGGTTTCACCGAGGCCACCAACTTCGGCAAGTTCTTCGCCCGCGAGACCGGCCGCACCCCGGGCGACTTCCGCCGGGCCCAGCGATGATTCCACCCTGCTCAGCGGTGACGGGGCCTGCGATCCTCATGACCGATACACGGATGAGACGCGCTCCACACGGGAACCTGACGTGACCGATGGACGGATGAAACGCCTCCTCGACAGGAACCTGACATCCCGCTCCTACCGTGCGAGGCATGCCACCTACCTATGGCCAGACCAGCAGTCAGCACAACCGGAACCACGACCGGGCCCGCGGTCGAGCGCGCGGCCGAGTCCTCCTGACCGCCCTCGTGGTGGCCGCCGGCCTCGCGCTGGCGGCGCCCGCAGGGGCCGCGCCGCAGGACGGGGCCGCCACCAGCCAGGTGGCCGTCCACCCGGAGGCGGTCACGCCCGCGCAGCAGCAGGCCGTCCTGGACTACTGGACCCCGGAGCGGATGGCCGCCCTGACCCAGCCGTCCTCCGGCAACCCGCCCAAGAGCGGCCCCGACGGGGCTCCGTGGACCGGCTCCGCCACCCTGAGCAAGACGGTGGGCCGGCTCTTCTTCACCGACCACGGCGAGGACGGGAGCTGCACCGCGACCGTCGTCGACAGCGCCAACCGCAGCACCGTCGTCACGGCGGCGCACTGCGTCAACAACACCGACCTGCTCGGTGAGAACAACGAGTGGCTGACGAACTCGATGTTCGTCCCCGGCTACCACGACGGCACCGCCCCGTACGGCACGTTCGTCGCCCGCACCGGGGTCGTCCACGCCACCTGGCTCCTCAACGACCAGCAGGACGGCAAGTACTCCGCCTACGACCAGGCGTTCCTGGTCCTGAACGGCAACGCCGAGGGCAAGCGGGTCCAGGACGCCGTCGGCGCCGCGCAGCGCATCGGCTTCGACCGGCCGGGCAGCGCGAAGGTCCACCAGTTCGGCTACCCGCGTGCGGCGTCGGGCGATCCCGCGCGCCAGGGCCTGCCCGAGTACACCGGGGCCCGGCTCGCCTACTGCGCGGGGCAGACCCGCGAGCACCCCGGCTTCCCTGGCCACCCGGTGCCCCCGGGTGAGTGGGGCGCCCCCTGCGTGATGGGCGGCGGTTCCAGCGGCGGCCCCCGGATCGCCGACTTCGACCCGTCCTCGGGGATCGGCACCGTGGTGGGCGACAACACCCAGGGCCCGTCCTTCGACTCCTCGGGCCGGGTCTGCGACTTCGGCGACACCTCCTGCACCCGGTACCTGGTCGGGCCGCAGTTCACCTCCGCGATCACGAAGCCGCTGTACAAGGCGGCCGAAAGCGCCCGGATCGCCGGCTGACACCGCCTGGTGGGGGCGGTCGGTGGAACTTCCACCGACCGCCCCCACCAGGTCACCTTTGGGGTGCGGCGCCGTCCGCGCCCACCACCAGCCAGTGGGACGGAAGGTCGATCCGGCTGCCGTCGGGCGCGAACTCGGTGAGGAACAAGGGCAGTTCGCCGGAGGCGAGGACGGTGAGCCCGGCGGTGCGGAACAGCTCGCCGAAGGCCGAGTCGACGACCTCGGCGGGGGCGAGGCCGTGCTCGAAGACGGGGCGCAGCTTCGGGGGAGGGCCCTGCGGGCTCTGGGCGAGGCCGGCCAGGACGGCCTTCGCCGACGCGGACAGCTCGACGACGAACGCCCGGCCGCGATCCCCGACCAGGGTGGCGATGGCGTCGGCAACCGGCTGGCGGTCGGCCGGCTCGGACTGGTGGATCAGGCCGCGCACATACACGTTGGCATCGCCGAGCCGGGCGTGCAGCTCCCGGACGCCCGGCCCGTCGGTGGCATCGAGCTGGGCGAACTCGGCCCGCCCGTCCGGATGCTGGGTGCGGGCGAGCCCCACGGCGGCGGTGGACAGGTCGACCCCGAGGACGCGGCCGAAGCGCTCGGCGAGGAAGCGGGTCTGGGTGCCGTTGCCGCAGCCGACGTCGACGACGGGCAGCGCCGGGTCGGCGAGGTAGGGGTCGAGCAGCGCGAGGTGCACGCTCGCGGTGAGCGCCGGCTCCGCGTCCCAGATCACCGCGCCGGCCTCCGCCGGTGCGTCGCGCCAGAAGCCCTCCCAGGCGTTCAGGTACCGACTCGACACGGGCATGGCGGAGAACCTCCCAGCTGGTGGAGCACGGTGTCGGGATCGGCCCCGGACGGTGAGCGGCGCGTGGGAAGTCCCACGGAGGCCTTCGACCCCCGGCTTTCCCTGAACCCCCGAGCTGCGCGCAGCTCCGCCCGACCGGACGGCCGATGACGGTCAGTCACGCTAACGACCCCGGCGGGCGCGGCCGGCCGCGAGTCACCCGAATGCGGTAATTCCGAGGGAAGTTCGCCCGAACGGCCGCCCCGCCGTGCGAGCGCGTCGCGGTGACCCCGCAGGGGCGGTGCGGGGCTCAGCCGGTCGCGCTCGCGGCGGTGGCGGCGAGGTCGCGGACCGTGTCGGCGATGGCGTGGAAGTCCTTGCGCAGGATCTTGGAGTGGTTGCTCGCGACCTTCGTGCTGACCCGGATGTTCGGGTTGCGGGCGAGCACCGGGTCGAGGTTGGTGCGGATCTGTTCCATCAGCTTCGCCTCACCGCCCAGGTTGCCGCCCGAGGCGACCACGTACCGGACCGGTGCGGTCACCCGGTCGAAGACCGGGTCGAGGGCGGCGGGCGCGCAGAGCTCGTTGATTTCGAGGTTGATCTCGGCGTGCTGCTCGGCGCTCATCCGCGCGGCCATGCCGAGTCGGCGGGCGATCGGGAACAGCGGGCTCAGCCGGCGGAACAGCTTGCGGACCTGCTCCCGGGTGGCGTCGTCGAGCCACTCGTGCGGGAACGCGCCGTCCACGGACACCGCCCCGAGGACGCGGTCCGGGTGCCGGGCGGCCCAGTGCATCGCGAGCATCGCGCCGTAGGACCAGCCCACCAGGATCGGACGGTCCACGCCCCTCGCGGCGAGGACGGCGTCGACGTCGCGCAGGCACGCTTCGAACGAGTAGTCCGCCGAGCGCTTCGACTTGCCACGGGCGCGCTCGTCGAAGGTGATGTGCCGGTAGTCGTCGCCGAGGTCGGCGATGACGCGCCGCCAGTGCGACTGGTCGGCGTAGGAGCCGTTGAGGTAGACCACGGGACGGCCGGGCCCGCCGGTGTCGGTCACGGCCAGGGCGGTGTCGTCGACGGAGACCATGCCGGTCCAGGCGGGCTGCTCGATGGTCATGGTGTGCCTTCTTCCGGGTGCGGGTGCGGGTGCGGGGGTTGCGGGCTGCCGCGGGCCGCTCTGCTGCGGCTCGTTGTTTCTGATGATGGAAACGCTACGTTGCCTTCACGTATTGCGGCAACCAGTTCGTTGCTCGTAATCAGCATTAGTGCAGGTGAATACGCGATTATCGTTGCAGTGGCCTTGAATTTAACGCAACGTCAGTCACCGTGTTCGTTGCACTGGAATGGGAGTGAACGCTATGGTGAGGGCATTCGGGGAAGCGTGAAGGGAGAATCGCGGTGCCGGGAGGCAGGCTCACTCAGCAGGAACGCCAGCAGATCGCGCTGGGGATGGCCGACGGCCTCGCCTACGCGGAGATCGCCAGGCGCCTCGACCGCCCCACCTCGACGGTCACGCGCGAGGTGATGCGCAACGGCGGCCCCACCGCCTACCGTGCCGACCTGGCCCACCGGGCCGCCGAACGCCGCCGCGCCCAGCGGCGCAGGCCGGCCGCGCCCCGGGGGCCGGAGGCGCCCCCGCAGGCCCACGGGCGCGACGCCGAGGCCGTGCGCGAGTACCAGGAGACGTACACCACCGTCCTGATGGCCTCCGGCATGCCCAAGATGACGGCCCGGGTGCTGGCCTGCCTCACCCTCACCGACAGCGGCAGCCTCACCGCGTCCGAACTCGCCCGGCACCTCCAGGTCAGCCCGCCGTCGATCTCCAAGGCGATCGCGTTCCTCGACGGCCAGGGCCTCGTCCGCCGGGAGCGCGACGAGCGCCGCCGCGAGCGCTACGTCGTCGACGACGACGTCTGGTACCAGTCGATGATGGCCAGCGCCCGCGCCACCGCCCACCTCGTCGAGGTCGCGCGGCAGGGCGTCGGCGTCCTCGGCCCGCAGACCCCGGCCGCCACCCGCCTGGAGAACATCGCCCGTTTCGTCGACTTCGTCTCCGAGAGCATCGTCCGCGCGGCGGAGCAGGCCCGCGAGATCCTCCACGCGAAGCCCGAGGCGACCCCGTCCGGACCGGCCGCTCCGCGTCCGGACCGCGGATAGCCGGCGGTCACCGGGAGGCGGCGCGGTAGGCGCGGCGCCAGGGGCCCGGGTCCGCGCCGAGGGCCTGGACGATGTCGGAGAGCAGTTCGACGTCCAGGCGTTGGCGTCCGCTGCGGAAGCAGTCGTAGACGGTGATCCGCCCGGGTGTGCGTTCCCCGGCCGGGACGCCGCGGGCTGCCCGGACGGAGCTGATCCGCCGGACGATGGTCGAGTAGGAGGGGCTGCCGGCCTCCTGCCTGAGCAGGGTGAGGGACTCGGCGAGCGCGTCCAAGGAGTGCGAACGGGCCAGCGTCGCAGCGGAGTTGACCTCGGCGGCCCGGCAGGAGCACGGGGCCGCCGTGGTGCGCATAGGTGACCAGGTCAACGCTCTGTCCTCCCCCCGCCGGGCCTGCGTGAACAGCCTCTTCGCGCCGGGGGTTCCTGTCAACTGAGGTGAATCAAATGGCGAAATCCATACACTCCCGTTTGTTCGGGATCGTTCGGAAAGCTGACCAGGCCCTCAACTCCGCTGCCAGGATGGCCGCATTCCGCAGTGACACGACGTCAGAGAGGGAGGTGTCGGACCTCATGAAGTCCGCCCGAAAGATCGTCTCAGCCCTGGCACTCGCGATCGGCCTGAGCGTCTCGTTGCCCGTCGCCGCCGCGCAGGCCGACCCCGCCAATCCGCAGCCCTACGCCTACGGTTACCTCGCCGCGCTCGCCCGCCCGGCCAGCGGCGGCCCCAACGGCACCTACTACTGCATGGACGAGTACCGGCAGACCAACGGCGACGGCAGGCCGGTCGTCCTGCGCCCGTGCGACGGCTCCTGGAACCAGTTCTGGTTCGTCTCGGAGGACGGCCTCATCCACAGCACCAACGACGGCCGCTGTCTGTCGGGCCACGTCCCGAGCGGCCCGTCCGACAGCCCGGGCGCCACGGCGGTGGGGTGCAACGGGGGTGACCCGAAGCAGCGTTGGACGTTCGGCACCGACCGCGGCGTGTGCAACGCCGTCGGTGCCTGCCTGACCTACGTCGGCAACCAGGGCCCGCGGAACTCCTACGGACTCTGGACGCTGGGGCGGAACGCGAGCATGGGGCAGACCCAGGAGTTCGACTGGCACCACTCCGACAGCGACCGTCCGATCAACCCCAACATCTAGACATCTGGGCCCTGCCCGGGGACCGGCGTGGCCGGGGTCGAGGCGGTGATCGCCTCGGCCCCGGCCGAACGGGGGCGCCGGTCACCAGACGCGGCGGTCGGCGGGGGTGCCCAGACCGGTGCGGAGGTGGCGGACGAGGCTGCGCCGCAGCTCGCGGTCCTGGTCGGTCTCGACGGGGAGGTCGAGCTGGACGATGTCCACGCCGGCCGAGCGGAGCAGGCCGATGCGGGCGGCGACGGTGGCGGGGGAGCCGGCGTAGGCGGCGGTGAGCGAGCGGCGGATGTAGGCGGCGACCTGCTCGTCTCCCCGGGACGGGTCGGAGCGGCCGCGCTCGCGGTCGCGGTCGAGCTGGACGGCTTCCGTCCAGGGCCCGCCGCCGCCGGAGGTGAGGCGGAGGGCGTCGCGGCGCAGCCGGCGGACGCGGTCGCGGGCCGCCTCGTCGGTGTCGGCGAGGACGACGGTGACGTGCCGCCAGATTCGCAGGGTCCGGCCGTGCGCGGCGGCGGCGGTGCGGACCTGGGCTATCCGCCTACGGGTGTCCGGCAGCGGCAGCGGGCTGACGGCGTAGACCTCCGCGTAGCGGGCCGCCAGGTCGAGGCCCTGCGGTGACGAGCCGCCGAAGGAGAGCAGCTCGCCGCCGGGTCTGGGGTGCAGGCCGGGCCGGGCGGCGGACACGGTGTAGAACTCGCCCTTGTGGTCGATGTCCTGGTCGGCGGCGAGGTAGCGGGTGAACAGGTCGAGGTACTCGTCGGCCCTGCGGTAGCGCTCCTGCTTGTCCAGGAGGTCGCCGTCGCGGGCCGTGTCGTGGTCGCTGGAGCCGATGATGACGTGGGCCGCCGCCCGCCCGCCGGAGAGGCGGTCCAGGGTCGCGAGGGAGCGGGCGGCGACGGTCGGCGCGGTGGTGCCGACCCGGTGGGCGACCGCGATGCGCAGCCGTGTGGTGGCGGCCAGGGCCCAGGAGGCCACCAGCCACGGGTCGGGCCACGAACTGGACTGCACCACCAGGGCGCTGTCCAGCCCGTCCTCCTCGTTCTCCCGCGCGGTGCGGGCGACGTACGCGGGGTCGGCGGTGCGGTCGCGGCCGTCGGGGGCCCAGCGCAGGGCCTGGCGTTCCTGCGCGGTGTGGCCGGGAACGGGTGCGGCGCGGACCCCGCCGCGGATCTCGAGTGGCACGGCTCTCCTCCGGTCGTGAGCGTCGTGAGGGTGGCAGGGGATGGGGACGGGTGGGGCGCGACGGTCAGAGGGCGGCCGGCCCGAGCCGGGCCAGGGTGTCGAGCAGCTTGGCGCGGCTGACGAACACCTCGGGCGGCAGCGACACGTACAGCTGGATGGTGGTGACGCCGGGGCGGTGGTAGGCGAGGATGCGCTCCCGGCACTCCTCCGGCGAGCCGCTGATGAACAGCCCGTCGACGACCTCGTCGGGCAGCGCCTTCTGGGCGCCCTCCGGGTCGCCGGCCGCCCAGAGGCGGTGGGTCTCGGCGAGGAGTTCGCCGTGGCCCAGCCACTCGTGGAACTTGCGGTACGGCTCGCGGTTGAGGATCCAGGCGAGGAACGGCCGGCTGGCGCGGTGGGCGTAGTCGGTGTCCTCGGTGGGGCAGACGAAGACCTTGACGACCAGTTCCTTGCCGGGCGGCTGCGGGCCGACGGCGTCCAGGATCTTCGGCACGTCGTGCGGGAACAGCAGGTTGGTGATGGCGCCGTCGCCCTCGTTGAAGCCGAGCCGGAGCATGTTGGGCCGCAGCGCGCCCAGGATGACCTTGACCGGCTCGGTCGGCGGGTGCGGCAGCCGGTAGCCGGTGATGTCGAAGGTGTCGAACCCGCCGGTGACGTACTCGCCGCGCAGCGCCCGGGTGGTGAAGCGCAGGACGTCCCTGGTCCGCTTGAACGGCTCGTCGAACGGGATGCCGTTGATGTCGGTGACGTGGGCGGGCACCGAGGCGCCGATGCCCAGCAGCAGTCGGCCCGGCGCGAGTTGGGCGAGCGTCGCGGCGGTCTGGGCGAGCACGGCCGGGCCGCGGGTGTGCACCGGGACGATGCCGGTGCCGATCCGCAGGGAGGGGGACCAGGCCGCCGTGGCGGCCAGCGGGGTGAAGGCGTCGGTGCCGCCGCCCTCGGCGCTCCACACGTCGGTGTAGCCGAGGTCGGGCAGCCGCTCGACCAGGAAGCGGTGCCGGTCGATGGTCAGGCCGGGCAGCGGGAGGGTGATGCCCCACTTGGGCGGTGCGGCGGGCACGGGGCCGTGCGCGGAGCCGGGCGGGACGGTCCCGCTGTGGTGGTGCGGTCGGTGCGGGTCGGTCATCGGGATGGCCGTCCTTCCTGTGGTGCGCGGTGCTCTTCGGAGCCGGGGGAGAGGCGGTGTCCGCGGGTCAGCGGACCCATACGGTGGTCAGGTCGAGGAACCAGGACTGCGGCTGCACGAGCCCCTGGACCTTCGGCGAAAGGGCCCGCGGATTGCGGTCGTTGACCACGAACAGCCAGGGCGCGTCCTGGGTGACCAGGGCGAGCGCCTTGCGGTACCCGGCCTGCCGGGCGGTCTGGTCGGCATTGGCGGCCGAGGAGGCGAGCAGCTCGTCGACCTGCGGGTTGGTGTAGTGGCCGGTCCAGAACGGGCTCTTGGAGCCGATGAACAGCGGGAGCAGCGCCTCGGACTGGAACAGTGTGGTGGACTGGGCGACGGCGTCCGAGCCGAGCGCCACCTGGCCCTTGGCCTCGGCGCCGATCAGCGTGGTCCAGTCGGTGGTGCGCAGCTCGACCTTGATGCCGACGGCTGCGAGATCCCGCTGGAGGGCCTCGGCGATCGGCACCGGCAGCAGGTTGCCGCTGCCGCCGGTGGGCACGGTGACGGAGGTGCTGAAGCCGTTCGGGACGCCGGCCTCGGCGAGCAACTGCCGGGCCTTGGCGGGGTCGTAGGAGTAGACGTCGCCGGCGGGGTCGTAGGCGGCGGTGGCGCGCGGTGCGGTCTGGTAGGCGGGGTCGGCGGTGCCGTGCAGCAGCTTCTCGGCGATGGCCTTGCGGTCGATCGCGAAGTTGGCGGCCCTGCGGACCAGCGGGTTGTCCCAGGGTGCCTTCGAGGTGTCCAGGATCCAGTACCAGAGGTGGTCGTAGCTGTTCGTGGCGATCTGGACGCCGTCGGCCTTGAGGCTGTCGATGTCGTCCGGGTTCGGGTACTCGATCCAGTTCACGCCGCCGGAGCGCAGGGCGGCGGTGCGGGCCGCGGCGTCCGGCAGCGCCTTGATCACGAGCCGGTCGAGCTTGGGGGCGCCGCGCCAGTAGCTCTTGTTGGCGGCCAGCTCGATCTGCTGGCCCTCGGTCTGCGAGACGAACGAGAAGGGGCCGGTGCCGACCGGGTGCTGGGCGAAGTCGGCCGAGCCGGACTTGCGGACGGCGGTGGGGCTCGCGATCAGGACGTGCGCGAGGTCCTCGGGGAAGTGGCCGTTGGGGTCCTTGGTGACCAGCTCGACGTGGTCGGCGTCGGTCTTGCGGTACGAGGCGATGTCGCCCGCGTACTCGGCGGCGGCGGCGCCGAGGGCGTCGGTGTACTCGGGGCTCTTCTTGTCGAGGTAGCGGGCCAGGTTGAAGACCACGGCGTCGGCGTCGAACGGGGTGCCGTCCTGGAAGGTGACGCCCTTGCGGAGGGTGAAGGTCCACGTCCTGGCGTCGGCGGCGACCTGCCAGTCGGTGGCCAGGGCGCCGGTGACGGCCGGCGGCTTGTCGGTGTCCTTGAGCAGTTCGTACCGGGTGAGGCCCTCGTAGAGCTGGAAGGAGACCAGCCGCTTGCCCTCGAAGCCGGCGCCGCCGATCACGGTGTCGGGGTTGGGGAGTTTGCCGGTGGCGCCGATGACCAGGGTGCCGCCGCGGCCGTCACCGCCGCCCGCCCCCGCGGAGCCGCCGCCGTCGGAGCCGGCGCAGCCGGCCGCCGCCGCGAGCAGAACGGCGGCGGCCGGCAGGGCGACGGCTCTGGAGCGGATACGGCTGGTGCGCGTCATGGGGATTCCTCGTCGGTTCGGTGGTGCGGGGGTACGGAGGTTCAGCGGTGTGTCGGCACGGGCTTCGGCGGCGGCTCACGCGACGCCGGTGGCGGCCTCCAGCAGCGCCCGGGTGTACGGGTGCGCGGGGGAGTCCCAGAGCAGGCCGGCGGGGCCCTCCTCGACCACCCGGCCGTGCCGCAGCACCAGGACCCGGTGGGCGAGGTGCCGGACGACGGCGAGGTCGTGGGAGATGAACAGGTAGGCCAGGCCGGTGCGTTCCTGGAGGTCGGTCAGCAGGTCGAGCAGGCGGGCCTGCACGCTGCGGTCGAGGGCGGAGGTCGGTTCGTCGCAGACGACCAGGTCCGGCCCGGTGGCCAGGGCCCGGGCGACGGCCACCCGTTGGAGCTGCCCGCCGGACAGCTCCCGGGGGTAGCGGTCGGCGAGCGCGGGCTCCAGGCCGACCTGGGTGAAGAGCCGGGCGACGGCCGCGGCGCGTTCGGCGCGCGGCGTGCCGTGCAGGCGCAGCGCGAAGGCGACCGCCTCCCCGGCGCGCAGGCTGGGGTTGAGCGATCCGCGCGGGTCCTGCGGGACGAACTGGAGCCGGCCCCGCAGCGCCCGGTCGGCGCGGCCGCGCAGCCGGTACGGATCGCGGCCGGCGAAGCGGACGCTGCCGGCGTCGGGGGCCAGCACCCCGAGGGCGAGCCGGGCCAGGGTGGACTTCCCCGAGCCGGATTCGCCGACCAGGCCGACGGTCTCGCCCGGCGCGACGGTGAGGCTGACGGCGTCCAGGGCGGTCCGGTCGCCGTAGCGCTTGGTGACGGCGTCGACGACCAGGACCGGGCCCGGCGGGGCGTGGACGGCGTCCGGCCGGGCGTGGTCGACGGTGTTCATCGGCGGGCTCCCGGTTCGGCGGCCACCAGGGCGGCGGTGAAGGCGTGTTCCGGGTCGCCCAGCACCCGTTCGGCGGGCCCGAGCTCGACGATCCGGCCGGCCCGCATGACCGCCACGGTGCCGCCGATCCGGCGGGCCGCCGCGAGGTCGTGGGTGACCAGCAGCAGGGCGATGCCGCAGTCGGCGCGCAGGGTGGTGAACAGGTCGAGGATCCGCCCGCGGATCAGCGCGTCGAGCGCGGTGGTCGGCTCGTCGGCGATCAGCAGTTCCGGGCCGCAGCAGATCGCGACGGCGATGGCGGCGCGCTGGCGCAGGCCGCCGGAGAGCTCGTGCGGGTAGGCCCGGGCGACGCGTTCCGGGTCCGGGATGCCGGCGGTGGCGAGCAGCTTCGGGACGGCCGCGCGGGCGGCCCGGCGGTCGGCGGCGATCCCGTGCCGCCGCAGCACCTCGGCGAGCTGCGGGCCGATCCGGCGCAGCGGGTCGAGCGAGGCGGTCGGGTCCTGCGGCACGTAGCCGATGCGCCGGCCGCGGACGTCGGCCAGTTCGCGTTCGCCGAGCGCCCGCAGGTCGGTCCCGGCGAGCCGGACGCCTCCGGTGACGGCGGCGCCGTGCCCCGGCAGCCCGAGCACGGTGCGGGCGACGGTGGTCTTGCCGCTGCCGGATTCGCCGAGCAGCACCAGGGAGCGGCCGGCGGGCAGGGCGAGGGAGACGTCGTCGACGGCCCGGACCCCGCCGGGGTACTCGACGGTCAGGCCGTCGATCTCCAGCAGCGCGTTCATGCGCCCACCCGCTTCGCGGCCCGCGGCCGGGCCGAGCCGTCGGCCGAGCTGTCGGTGGAGCGGTCGGCGGACCGGCTCGCGGCGGCGGGGGCGGCGTGCGCCAGCAGGGCGGCGGTGTCGCCGACGCGGGTGCGCAGCGTCTCGCCGAGGGTGTTGAAGACGACCGAGATGGCGAGGATGACCAGGGCCGGCAGGACCGCCACCCAGGGGTGGGTGAGCAGCGAGGGCCGCAGCTCCTCCAGCATCGCGCCCCACTCGGCGGTCGGCGGGGCGACCCCGAGCCCGAGGAAGGACAGCCCGGCGGCGTACATGATGGCCAGCCCGACCAGCGAGGACGCGTACACCAGGACCACCGGCGCCACCACCGGGGCGACCTGGCGCAGGACCAGCGACCCCCAGCCGGCGCCGCTGACCCGGGCGGCCACCAGGTACTCGGCGGCCCGGACGCGCCGGGTCTCGGTGAACGCGACCCGCGCCACCGCGGGGGTGAGCACCACCGACAGCGCGAGCACGGTCGCGCCCAGGCCGGGTGTGAGCAGCGAGGCGATGGCGATCGCCAGCAGCACCGCGGGGAAGGCGTAGAGCACGTCCAGCAGGCGCAGCAGGGCCTGTTCGGTGACCCGGCCGCCGAGCCCGGCCACGACGCCGAGCAGGGTGCCGACGACGGCGGCGACCGCGACGGGGACGAGCCCGCCGGTGAGCGAGGCGCGCCCGGCCCAGATCAGCCGGCTGAGCAGGTCGCGGCCCTGGCCGTCGGTGCCGAGCGGGTGGCCGGGGCTGCCCGGGTCGAGCAGCCGGTCCGCCAGCCGCCCGGCGGCCGGGTCGTACGGGGCGACCAGCGGCGCGGCGAGCGCGAGCAGGACCAGCAGCGCGGCCAGGGCGGCGGGGACGGTCAGGCCGAGGTTCGCTCGGGCGAGGACACGTGACGTCACATCAGTTCCTTACTCGCGGGTCGATCGCCGCGTGCGCCGCGTCCACGAGGATGTTGACGCCGACGAACGCGACCGCCACCACCAGCACCCCGCCCTGCACCAGGGGCAGGTCGCGGGAGGTGAGCGCGTCGTACAGCAGCCGGCCGACGCCGGGCCAGGCGAACAGGGTCTCCACGAAGATCACCCCTTCCAGGAGGTAGGCGAGTTGCAGGCCGCCGATGGTCAGCAGTGCCGGCGAGGCGTTGTGCACGCAGTGCCGCAGCACGGTGGCCGGGCGCAGGCCGCGGGCGCGCAGCGAGTCGGCCAGCTCGCCGGCCAGCACGCCCCCCAGCGCGGCCCGGAACACCCGGGCGGTGAGCCCGAGCGGGACGAGCGCGGCGGCCACGGCCGGCAGGACCAGGTGGCGGGCCAGGTCGGGCAGGCCGCCGGAGCCGAACACGTCGTGCGTGCCCCCGGCCGGCAGCCAGCGCAGGCCCACGGCGAAGACGGCGATCAGCAGCAGGGCCACCGAGTACTGCGGGGCGGAGACCGCGAGGGCGGACAGCGCGCCGGAGATCCGCCCGCCGGGGCCGCGCGGGCGCAGCGCGCCGACGGCGCCGAGCGCCACCCCGCCGACCAGCACCAGCAGGAAGGCGGCCGCGGTCAGGGTCAGCGTCTGGCCGAGCGCCGGGAGCAGCAGGTCGGCGACCGGGCGCTGACCGGAGACGGAGGTGCCGAGGTCGCCGGTCAGCGCGTGCCAGAGCCAGGAGGCGTAGCGGACGGGCAACGGCTGGTCCAGGCCGAGCCGTTCGGAGAGCTCGCGGCGGGCCTCGGGCGGTGCGCCCGGCCCGAGGAAGAGGGCCACCGGATCGCCGGGGACGAGCGTGACGGTCGTGAAGACGACGGCGGTGACGCCGAGCAGGGTCGGTACGGCCAGCAGGAGGCGGCGCAGCAGGAAGCGGGTCACCCGGCCCTCCGTGGCGTGGCGCCGGACTGGCCGGCGGCGGGCCGGTTGGGCGGGGCGGGCATGGGGCTGGTGGTCCTTCCGGGAGGGGCGGTTCGGGAGCGGGTCGGGACGGTCACCAGCGGTAACCGGCAGTCACCGGCGGCGTCCGGTGGGCTGGAGCGCCGGACCGGGGCCGTGGGACGGGCCGTTCGCCGGGGGCGGATGCCGCGTCCGGGCGGGATCGGGTGCCGGAGCACGGGTCGGGCGGTCCGTGGGACGTGGGACGTCGGTGCCGCTCCGGCAGCTGCGGCCGCTTGAAGGAGCGTTGCGGACCGGTGGCCCGGACAGCCAGTCAGCACTTGATGCTGTTACTCCTGGTCACAGCATCCGGAGTGTCAGGACCGCCACTGCCCAGGGCGCTGAGCCCCGGTTCCGTCCTTGACCTGCACAAGGAACCGGACCTAGGGTTCCCCGCATGGCTATTCGGCGGACCGACATCACCCTGGTCGGGATCGGCGGCTCGTGGCACCGACGGTGTTTCGACGAGCTCTGTCGCCCGCGCGCTGCGCGCTGACCGCCCCGTTCCCAGTCGCTGCGGTCGGCGCCCCTCCCCAGTCCCGGATTCCGCAGCCGACGCCCGTGCGCGTCCTCGACGGATCCTCGCCGCAGCACCCGTGCCCACCGGGCCGGCCCGCCACCAGCAAGGGGACCGTATCGCCATGCCGTACCTCAGACGCCCTGCCTCCGCCCCCGGGGGTGCGCGATGGCCGCAGTGAGCAAGCTCGCCGTTCCGGCCGGCCCGCGCGGCCGCCGGCTCCCCGCCCGACGCGGCGCCTGCGGCGGCGCCACCCTGGTGGACGCCCCCGCCGCGGGCGCGCCGCCGGTGCACGGCGCACCACCGGCGCAGGCCGAGATCGACAACCCGCTCGACCTGATCGCCGGTCACCAGCTGCTGGCGGAGACGGTGACGCCGCCACCCCCGGTGGGGCCGACCGCCACCGGTTGCGGGTGCGGCCATCCGATGTGCGTGGAGGAGGACCGCGACCGCACGGCCGATGCCCGGGTGTTCCTGGTCGAGCGGCACTCGGTGGCCAGCGCCGGGCTGCGCAGCGTGCTGACGACCGTGCCCGGACTGGCCGTGGTCGGGTCCACCGGCGACCCGCTGCGCGCGGTGGCCGCCGTGCGCCGGGTCGCCCCCGACGTCATCCTGCTCGGCCGCGGCGCGAGCCTGGAGGCCGACCTCGCCGTCGTGGTGGCGCTGCGCGGCCCGGACGCGGCGCCCGACGCCCGGGTGCTGCTGCTGCGCCGGGCCGAGTCGACCGCGGAGGCCAGCCGGATGCTGCTGGCCGGGGCCAGCGGCTGCTTCCCGCTCGACCTGGCCGAGGACCGGATCATCAGCGCCGTCCAACTCGCCGCGGCGGGCGGGTCGGTGTTCCTGCCCGCGCCGCCGCCGGCCCGGACCCACACGGCGGTGCCCCCGCAGCACCTCGGCGAACTGCCGCCGCAGCACGCCGGACTGACGGAGCGTGAGCGGGAGGTGCTGGTCCAGCTCGGGCTCGGGCTGAGCAACGCCGAGATCGGGCGTGAACTCGCCCTGGCCGAGGCCACCGTGAAGAAGCACCTCACCCAGGCCATGCGCAAGATCGGGCAGCCCGACCGGCTGCGCGCCGCGCTCTACGCCCACCGGCACGGCCTCGCCGGGTAGTTCGTCTCAGTACAGCTTCGTCGCCACCCTCCGGAGGGCGGGCCCCGCAGCACGCGGGGCCCGCCCTCCGTCGTGTTCCGGCCGCCTCCCGCAGGTGACCTTCGGAGCATGCGCGAGGCGACGATCGGCGCCCTGAGCGGCGCCGTTCGGGGCTACCGGGGCGCCTGGCCCGCTCCGTAGCGTGGCGGGAAACGACCACCACACGAGACGGTCCGAAGGATCGTCCAGCCGAAGGGAGATGGCCCGATGGGGGGTGTGTCCGACAGGACCGGGGGCCCGACCGGTTCCGCCGGTGCGGCGGGTGCCGACGCCGGCCCGCGCACGGCGGTGCTGGCCGCCGCGAGCCACCGGAGCCCCGGCGCGGAGCAGCCGCGGTCCCCGTACCGCGCGATGTCGGACGCCGAGCGGTCCGCGCTCTGGCGCCAGCGGCTGCACGAGGCCGAGGCGGGCCTGACGCGGTACCTGGTGTCGCGCGGGAACGGGCTGCACCTGACCGACTGGTTCGTGCTGCAGTCCGAGCTCTTCGCCGACCTCCCCGCGCCGGACGCCCCGGCCCCGGAGTGGCAGCGGGTGTTCTTCCGCGACCAGGCGCTGATGGAACGTTTCCTCGTGCGCCGCTACGGCGAGGAGGGGCTGGGGGACTGGGCCCGGTCCAATGCCGAGGTGCACCGCGAGGTCGAACCCGACCACGGCCGGGGCGCCGCCGACCCGATCCACCGGATCGCCCGGCAGGCCGAACTGTACGGCTCGGAGTACGAGTTCGACGACGAGGAGCCGCCCGGCGCCGAGCACGCGGCGCTCACCATCACGCACTGCGCGATCTGGGACTACCGCGAGAAGGCCCGCCGCTCGGGCGTCCAGCTGACCCTCGCCTCGCCCTGCACCTACTGCACCGAGGCGCTGTCCGCCAACATCCGCGCCAAGGGCTACCGGCCCGCGCACCGCCTGACCAACGGCCCGACCGGCCACGGCTGCCGCTGGGAGTCGAGCGCCGCGGCCGGGCCCGCCGCCAACGACGAACCGGGGGAGTCCTGAGATGTGCGGTGTCACCGGCTGGATCGACTGGGACACCGACCTGCGCCACCAGGCGCGGACGGTCCGGGAGATGACCGCCACCCTGGCCTGCCGCGGCCCGGACGCGGACGGCGTCTGGCTCTCCCGGCACGCCGCGTTCGGCCACCGCCGGCTGTCCGTGATCGACCTGGACGGCGGGGTCCAGCCGCTCGCCGACCGCCCGGGGCCCGACGCCGGCGCCGTGCTCTGCTACAACGGGGAGCTCTACAACCACCGCGAGCTGCGCGCGCAACTGGAGGCCCTCGGGCACGTCTTCCGGACCCGCTCGGACACCGAGGTGGTCCTGCGGGCCCACCTCCAGTGGGGCAAGGACGCGCCGACCAGGTTCAACGGCATCTTCGCCTACGCCCTGTGGGACGCCGCGCGCGAGGAACTGCTGCTGGTCCGCGACCACCTCGGCATCAAGCCGCTGTACTGGCACGCCCACGCCACCGGGGTGCTGTTCGGCTCCGAGCCCAAGGCGGTGCTCGCGAACCCGCTGTTCCGCGCCGAACTGGACGCCGAGGGCATCGCCGAACTGTTCGCGCTGCCCGCCGCGCCGAGCGCCGGCCACGGGCTGTTCCGCGGGCTGCACGAAGTCCGGCCCGGCCACCTGGTGGTCGTCGGCCGCGGCGCCACCCGCGAACTCCGCTACTGGCGGCTGGAGTCGGCCGAGCACCGGGACGACGCCGCGACCACCCGCGGCACCGTCCGGGACCTGCTCGCCGACGCCGTCGAACGGCAGCTGATCAGCGACGTGCCGCTGTGCACCCTGCTCTCCGGCGGCGTCGACTCCAGCGCCGTCACCGCGCTGGCCGCGGCCGCCCGCGAACGGGCCGGCCACGGGAAGATCGCCAGCTTCTCGGTGGACTTCCCCGGCAGCACCGACCGCACCCCGGACGCCTGGCGGACCACCCTCGACGCCCCGTACGTCCAGGCCGCCGCCGAGCACATCGGCACCCTGCACACCACCGTCCTGGTGCCCGACGACGACCTGCTGGACGCCCGCGACGCCGTCCTGCGCGCCCGGGACCGGCCCGGCTGGGGCGAGATGGACGCCTCGCTGCACCTGCTCTTCCGCGAGGTGCGGCGGCGCTCCACGGTCGCGCTCTCCGGCGAGGCCGCGGACGAGATCTTCGGCGGCTACCCGTACTTCCACGACGCGCAGGCCGTCGCCGCGCCCACCTTCCCGTGGCTGCACGGCAAGGCCACGCCGGCGGACCTGCTGCGCCCGGACGTCCGGGCCGAGGTGCGCCCCGAGGAGTACACCGCCGCCGCCTACCACCGCTCGCTCGGCGAGGTGTCGCGCCTGCCCGGCGAGTCGGCCGCCGACGCGCGGATCCGCGAGGTCTTCCACCTCGCGCTCACCCGCTGGCTCCCCCCGCTGCTGGACCGGGTGGACCGGGTGTCGATGTCGGTCGGCCTGGAGGTGCGGGTGCCGTTCTGCGACCACCGCCTGGTGGAGTACCTCTGGAACGTCCCGTGGGCGCTCAAGGCGCCGGACGGGCGGGCCAAGGGCCTGTTCCGCGACGCCGTCCGGGACCTCCTCCCGCCGCAGGTCACCGACCGGCCCAAGAGCGGCTACCCCTCCACCCCGGCCGTCCGCTACACCGAGGTGCTCACCGCCCGGGCGCACGAGCTGCTGGCCGACCCGAACGCGCCGGTCTTCGAGCTGGTGGACCGCGAGCCGGTCCGCCGGCTGCTCGCCGAGGGCCGCCCGCTGCCCAGCCCGCGCACCGCGCCGAACCCGGTCGGCGGCCTCGACCACCTGGTCCAGGTCGACGAGTGGCTGCGCGCCTACCGGGTGGGGCTGCGATGAGCGGCCCCGCGGCGGCCGTGACCACGGCGAAGGCCACCGAGGAGGCCTTCCGGGCCGCCTCCCGCGGCTGGACCACCGGGGTCGCGGTGGTCACCACCCGCGTGGACGAGGAGGTCTTCGCCAAGACGGTCTCCTCCTTCAGCACCCTCTCCCTCGACCCGCTGCTGGTCACCGTCGCGGTCAGCCGCCACAGCCCGCTCGTGGCCGCGGCCCGCGCCGCCGGACGGTTCGGCCTCTCGGTCCTGACGGACGGCCAGTCGGCGGTGGCCCGGCGCTTCGCCACACCCGGGGCCGGGCGCGCGCTCGGCGGCTTCACCGCGGTGCCGATGCGGACGGCGGTCACCGGTGCCCCGCTCGTCGACGACGCCCTGGCCTGGTTCGACTGCCGGCTGCACGGCACCCTGCCCGGCGGCGACCACACCATCCTGGTCGGCCGGGTCGCCGCCGCGGACCGCGGCGACGGCGACCCGCTGCTCTACCACGACGGCCGGTACCGCGTGATCGACCCGAAACCCTTGAACCCTTGAACCCTTGACATCAAACGGAGTTGGCGCATGACACTGCTGGGCACCATCACCGGCCGCGGCGCACCCGCCACCGCCCGCGGCCTGCTGACCGGCGACCGGTACCGGGCCGAACTGGACGACGGCCGCGAGCTCTACCTCGACGGCAAGCGCATCGCGAACCCCGCCGAGCACCCCGCGTTCCGCCCGGCCGTGGACGAACTGGCCCGCCTGATCGACCTCCAGCACGACCCGGCCCACCGCGA
The DNA here is from genome assembly GCF_040684355.1 of Kitasatospora sp. NPDC091276. Classification (NCBI taxonomy): domain Bacteria; kingdom Bacillati; phylum Actinomycetota; class Actinomycetes; order Kitasatosporales; family Streptomycetaceae; genus Kitasatospora; species Kitasatospora sp. NPDC091276. Next base: position 76,170 of record NZ_JBFBFU010000035.1, read on the forward strand.
CCTGCTCACCTGGGAGGACCCGGACAGCGGCCTGCGGCTCGCCCGCGCCTACCAGCCCCCGCGCACCCTGGAGGACCTGCGGCTCCAGCGCCGCAGCGCCGAGCTGTGGCACGCCGAGGCACTGGGGCAGCAGGGCCGCTCACCCGCCTTCATGGCCTCGATCGCCGTCGGCGTCTACGACTTCCGGCACCGGCTGGCCGGGGCCGACCCGCGCTTCGGCGCCAACGCCGAGGCGTGGTACCGGCACTGCGCGAGCAACGACCTGGTCCTCTCGCACGCCCTCGGCGACCCGCAGATCGACCGCTCCGCCAACCCGCTCGACGACCCGGACCTCGCCCTGCGCGTCGTGGAGGAGAACGACCGGGGCATCGTGGTGCGCGGCGCCAAGCAGCTCACCACGCTCGCCCCGATCGCCCACGAGGTGCTGGTCTACCTCTCGGCGTCGTTCACCGAGGGCCGGGGCGAGCAGTTCGTGACCTGGTTCGCCCTGCCGCTCAACACCCCCGGCCTGATCACCCTCGCCCGCGAGCCGCTCGGCAGCGCCTCCTGGGGGCACGCCCACCCGCTCGGCGCGCGGTTCGACGAGCAGGACGCGATGCTCTTCTTCGACGACGTCCTGGTGCCCTGGGACCGCGTCTTCCTGCTGCGCGACGCGAACCTGGCGCGCACCGGCCTCGGCCGGATCAACGCCTGGAGCGCCTACGTCGGCCACATCCGCTACCGCGAGCGGCTGCGGACCCTGCTGGCCAGTGCCACCCTGGTCGCCGAGTCGATCGGCGTGGACGGCTTCCGCAACATCCAGGAGGACCTGGGCCGCCTCGCCGGGTACGCCGAACTGACCGAGTACTTCCTCGACGCCGCCGAGGCGCGCGGCGGCCTCACCGACGGCGGCCTGTTCGCCCCCGGCGACACGGCGGCCTCCCGGGTCTGGTCGGCCGAGGTGGCCGGCAGCGCGGTCGAGATCGTCCGCAGGATCGGCGCCTCCGGGCTGCTCATCCAGCCCACCGCCGGGGACCTCGCCAACCCCCGGCTGCGCCCGCATCTGGACCGCTACATGCGCGGCCGGGACATCGACGCCGAACGCAAGGCCCGGCTCTTCCGGATCGCCTGGGAGCTGACCGGCGACGGCTTCGGCCAGCGTCAGGACCTCTACGAGTACGTGCACCGGGGCGACCTGGCCCGCAACCGGATCAACCTCTTCAAGCGGTACGACCAGAGCGCCGCCCGCGAACGGCTGCTGCACCTGGTCGACCAGGGCGTCGCGGAGCAGCCCGCCGCCGCACAGCCGTCCGCCGCACAGCCGCCGACCGAGCAGCCGTCCACCGAACAGCCGTCCACCGTGGAGGAGAACCAGCCGTGAGCACGTCCGCCGTCGAGATCCAGGCCCGTACCCTCGCGGGGTACGCCGACGCCAGCCGGCTGCGCCAGGTCCAGGACCGGGACTGGGTGCTCGACCAGGTCACCGGAGCCCCCGAGTCCCTGATCGACCTCGGCAGCGGGATCGGCCAGCTGCTCCAGGAAGCCCTGGAGCGCTTCCCCTCCCTGCGGCGCGCCGTCGGCCTGGAACGCTCCGAGCACCGCATCGCCGAGGCCGCCGCCCGGCTCCAGCCCTACGGCGAGCGGGTCGCCCTGCACCGGGCCGACCTCACCGTGCCCGAGCCGCTGCCGTTCCGGGCCGACGTGATCACCCAGACCTCGGTGCTGCACTGGCTGTACCCGGACGAGGAACGGATCTTCGCCTGGGCCGCCGCCCACCTCGCCCCCGGCGGCCGCTTCCTGCTCACCACCTACCACCCGGCCCGGGACGAGCGCGGCCTCGGCGGTGAGGACGAGCTGGTCCGCGAGGCCCTGGTCGCCCTCGGCACCCCGTACGACGAGGTGCCCGGCGTCCTGGAGCGCGCCGGGGTGCTGCCGATCGCGACCCGGACCAGGACCGTCGACGAGCTCGCGGCGGTGGTGGGCCCGCACCTCGCGGTGGCCGGCCACCTGGAGCGCGACGCCGTGGTCACCGTCGACGGCGCCGCCCAGTACGAGCACTTCCACGCCGCCACCTTCGGCGACTACTACAGCCGTGCGGTGCCGGCGCAGCAGCGGCCCGCCTTCTTCCGCGCGGTCGGCGAGAGCGCCTGGCGCCGGCAGCAGGAGCGCGGCCACGTCAGCCACATGCCCGTCCGGCTGTGGCAGCTGACGTCTCGTTAACAACATGTGTAGCCCGCCGCTCACCCCTGGGGTGGGCGGCGGGCTGCGTCTACGCTGGTGGCAGCCCACACCCCCGCATTCGACGGCACCGACCAGGGCCGAGGAGCCAACCGTGTCAACTCCCCCCGCAGGCAGGGAACTCGGCGCCTTCCTGCGCGCCCATCGTGAGCTCCTCAAGCCCTCCGACGTCGGCCTCACCGCCACCACCCGGCGCCGCACCCCCGGTCTGCGCCGGGAGGAGGTCGCCTCCCTCTCCGGCGTCGGCCTGGCCTGGTACACCTGGGTCGAGCAGGGGAGGGTCACCGCCTCCCGGCAGGTGCTGGAGGCGATCGCCCGGGTGCTGCGGCTGGACGCGGCCGGGCTGCGGCACGCCATGCGCCTGGCCGGCTACCACGAGCCGACGGCGGCCGCCGCCTCGGAGGACGGCGCCGACCGGCTCGCCGCGGCCATCCGGCCGGTCCTGGACTCCTGGCCCACCAGCCCGGCCGTCCTGCTCGACCGGCACTTCGACCTGCTCGGCTGGAACGCCGCCTGGGTCGCGCTCTGGGGCTCGCCCGAGTTCGTCCCCGCGGACCGGCGCAACCTGATGTGGGTGATGGCCGCCGACCACCGGGTGCGGGCCGTGTTCCGCGACTGGGAGCCGCTCGCGATGAACGTCTTCCAGCAGTTCCGGGCGCAGGCCGGCCCCGCCCTGGCCGACCCCCGCACCGGCGAGGTCTACCGGCACCTGGACGAGGACGCGCCCGAGTTCCGGCACTGGTGGGGCTGCCACTCGGTGGCGGAGCTGACCGTCCGCACCGTCACCGTCGAGCCGGCCGGGCTCGGCGCGGTCCGGCTGACGCTGTCGTCCTTCCACCCGGTGGACGACCCGACCGCGACGGTGCTGCTGTTCACCCCGCACGGCGCCGCCGACCGGGCGCGGATGACCGAACTGGTCGATCATCCGTTGCGCGCGGTCGGCGGCGTGGAGGGGGAGCGCCGGGTCGGCTGAGCCGCCGGTCGCCGGTCCCCCGGGGCGGCCCGGCCGTTCCGGCGGGGCCTCAGGTGCCCGACGCGGTGGACCGGCGCAGGCCGAGGCTGACCGCCAGCGCGCCCAGGGCGGCCACCAGCGCGAGCCCGGTGCCGATCAGCAGGGTGCCGTCCGCGACGTTGCCGAACGTGCCGATCGCCCAGGCGCCGAGGCCGGTGCCCGCGTACATGGTCGAGGTCAGCCACGCGCTGGAGGTCGCCCGCAGCTCCGGGGCGATGGTGCCGGCCAGCGTCTGCTGGTCCGTCACGAAGCCTCCGGAGGCCAGGAACCACACCACCACGCCGGCCAGGGCGAGGACCAGGCCGGGCCCCTTGGCCGCCAGCGCGACGCCCGCCGCCAGCAGCACGCCCCACAGCGGCAGCAGCGGCAGGTCGGAGCGCCCGGCGGTCCTGGCCCGGTCCCCGAGCCGGCCGCCCAGCAGCGAGCCGACCAGGCTGCCCGCGCCGACCAGCACGCCCACCAGGCCCAGGGCCTGCACCGACAGGTCGAAGCGCTGCACCAGCACCGCGCCGAGGAAGGTGTAGGCGCCCAGGTTGGCCGTGTTGAACACCGTGTTGACCAGCAGGGCGCGGCGCAGCGTCGGGTCGGCCCAGCCCGCCAGGATCGCCCGGACCGCCCCCACCTGCGGCGCGGCCGCCTGCGCCGAACGGCGCTGGACCTGGCTCAGCAGCAGCGGCACGGCCGCCGCGGTGCCGATGGTCAGCGCCCAGAACGCCGACCGCCAGCCGGCCAGTCCGGCGAGGAAGCCGCCGAGCGGCACGCCGATCACCTGGCCGCAGGAGAACAGCGCCATGCCCAGGCCGAGGGCCCGGCCGCGCACCGCCTCCGGCGCGGTCTCGGCGATGTGCGCCCAGATCGCCGGCCCGGCCGCCGCCGCCGCCAGCCCGGCCACCGCGCGGGAGACGACCAGCAGCGTCAGCCCGGTGGAGAGGGCGGCCGCCGCGTTGGACACGACGAACAGCACGGTGCCCGCCACCAGGGTGCGGCGGCGGCCGAACCGGTCGCTCAGCAGCCCGAGGAAGGGCGCCGCGACGGCGTACACCAGCACGTAGGCGGTGACGCTGGAGGCGGCGGCCGCCTCGGTGGTGTGCACCGAGTCCGCGATGGTCGGCAGCAGCGGCGACACCAGGAAGGTCTCCGTGCCGAACAGGAACAGCAGGAGGAACACTCCCGCGTAGCGCCACCGTTCGAAGGCCTGGGCCGGCGCCAGGGGCGGGACGTCCTCGGCCTGTTCGGGTCGGGGCGGGTCGGAGATGCTGCTCACAGCGATCACCACCTTGTCGTGCGAGGGAGCGGCCGGGCCTTCGGACGGCAGGCGCGAGCGGCCGCGACGGGAGGGCAGGAGTCCGATGCGGCCATCCTGCGGACGGCCCTCGCGGCCAGCCAGACAGGCGGTCATCCTGTGACCCCAGGTCACAGGCTGCCGCCCCGGCCCGGCCGGTGACGCGGTCGGTGACGCGGCCTGCCGGTGGTCTGTCGGTGGTCTGTCGGCGGTCCGGCGGTCGCTCGCCGGTCGTGTCAGCGTCCTGTGAGCGACCTGTCGGCCGCCGTGGCGAGACTGGCGGCACGACATCGACTCACGGGAGGTCCACCATGTCGAGCACCACGTCGAACAGCGCCCGACCGCACCACTCGCGCACCACCTCGGTCCTGATCTCCGGCGCGGGGATCGCCGGCACCGCCCTCGCCTACTGGCTGGAGCGCTACGGCTTCCACGTCACGGTCGTCGAGCGCGCCCCGGAACTCCGGGGCGGCGGACAGGCGGTGGACGTGCGGGGCAACGCCCTGGAGGTCATCGAGCGGATGGGCCTCCTGGAGGAGGTCCGGGCCCGCAGGACCGGACTGCGCGGCATGTCCCTGGTCGACGCGGACGGCCGCGAGCTCAAGCGCACCACCGAGTGGACGGCCACCGGGGGCGCCGTGGACGGCCCGGACGTGGAGATCCTGCGCGACGAACTGGCCGCCCTGCTGGCGGGGGCGGCCCGGCCCGGCGTCCGGTACCGCTTCGGCGAGTCGATCGACACCCTCGTGCAGCACGAGGAGGGCGTCCAGGTCCGCTTCACCAGCGGCGACGAGCAGTCCTTCGACCTCGTCGTGGGCGCCGACGGCCTGCACTCGAACACCCGCCGCCTGGTCTTCGGCCCCGAGGCCGACTACCTGCACCCGACCAGCATCTACATCGCCGGCTGGAGCGCCCCCAACCACCTCGGCCTCGACCACTGGGAGGTCATCCACCAGCCCAACGGCCAGGCCGCCTGGGGCTGCATGGCGATGACCGTCCGGGACAACAGCGAGCTGCGCGTCTTCGCCGTCTTCACGTCCGACGAGCCGGTCGGGGACCTGCTGCCGCGCGACCTCGCGGAGCAGCGGCGGCTGGTGGCCGAGCGCTGCGCCGGGATGCGCTGGGAGGTGCCGCAGTTCCTCAAGTCCCTGGGGGAGGGGGACGCCTTCCACTACGACGTGGTCGCGCAGATCCGGATGGACCGCTGGTCGCAGGGCCGGGTCGCCCTGCTCGGCGACGCCGGGTACTGCTGCTCCCCGGCCACCGGCCAGGGCACCAGCGTGGCCCTGACCGCCGCCTATGTGCTGGCCGGGGAACTGCACGCGGCCGACGGCGACCACGAGGCCGCCTACCAGGCCTACGAGCAGCGGCTGCGCGGCCATGTGGCGGCCAATCAGGCCATCCTCGACCACACCAGGGGCCGGTTCGAGACCACGGAGGCCGACCCCGAGGGGGTCGAGGGCTTCGACCGGCCCGGCCCCGAGCTGGGCGAGGCCTTCCGCGCGGCCACGGTCTTCGACCTGGTCGACTACTGACGGCCCCCGTCGCCGCCGTCGCCTCGCAGGTGGTCGCGATCACCGGGGAAGTGAGGCTAGGCTAACCAAACTTGATGGATGGCCGAGGGTGAGGGCGGTGCCGGGGATGCACAGTCAGGGTGAGCCGGGGCGGGCGCGGACACGGGACGGCCGGGAGCTGTTCTACATGCGGCGGCCGGGGCCCGGCGGCGAGGGCGCGCCGACGGTCGTGCCGACGGTCGTGCTGGAGGGTGGGCTCGCCTCCAGCCGCTCGTACTGGGCGCCGGTGCAGCTCCGGCTGGACGGGGTCGCGGCGACGGTGGCGTACGACCGCAGCGGGCTCGGCCGCAGCGCTCCGGACCCGGCGCCGCGCCCGCTGCGCCGCCTCGCCGAGGACCTCGACGAGCTGCTCGACCACCTCGGCGGCTTCGGCCACGGGCCGTTCGTCCTGGTCGGGCACAGCTGGGGCGGGCCGATCGTCCGGATCGCCGCCGCGGCCCGCCCCGAGCGGATCGCGGGCCTGGTGCTGGCCGACCCGACGGACGAGTCCTGTGACCTGGTGTTCGCGCCCTCGGTGCGCCGCCAGGAGCGGATCGGGCAGGCGGTCAGCATGCTGCTGGCCCGCACCGGCCTGCTGGCCCGGGCCTTCCGCCCGATGCTCGACGCCCTGCCGGCGGACGCCGCGGCCGAGATGCGCGAGGAGGGCTTCACCGTCTCCACCATCCGCACGAGGGGCGCCGAACTCGCCTCCGTCGTCGCGGACTTGACCGCCCTGAAGGAGAACCCGCCGGCCCTCGGCGGCATCCCGCTCACGGTGGTCTCGGCCGTGCGGACCTCCACCGGCATGGGCCCGAAGGTCCGGGAAGCCGTGAACGCCTCCCATGCTTACCGCGTCGGTCGGGCCGAGGTCGGCCGCCACGTGCTGGCGGCCGACGCCGACCACATGGTGCCGACCAGCGACCCCGACGCCCTGGCACGCGAGATCCGCCGGATCGTCGAAGGCTGTTCTACCTAGGACTTGACTGACCGTCAGGTCCTGATGATCTCCAGGCTGGCGGCGGTGCCCGGAACGCCGCCGGGGTAGGTGTTGCCGCCGAGGTAGAAGGTGTGGCCGTCCGGGCCGAGTGCCAGTCCGGTGGCGAGTTCCACCTGCTGCGGGTTCACGGTTTCGGCGGGGACGAGCGCGTGGGCCTCGGTGTCGTAGGAGAGGATCGCGCTGCGGTTGTGGTAGCCGGGAGGGGTGGGTCCGCCCGGGGTGATGAAGACGGACCAGGTGGAGGCGAAGTAGAGGCGGCGGCCGTCCAGGCTGACGACCGGGTAGCCGAGGCCGGTGCTGCCCGGTGCGAAGTGGAAGTTGTCGGTGACGGTGTCGGTCGCGGTGTCGACGAGGTAGTCGCTCTCGTAGCCGCCGATGCCGTACAGCGTGCCGCCGTCGGGGCTGAGCACCGCGCTGCCGGAGGCGCCGTGGCCGGCGGTGAAGGTGCGGACGGTGGTGAGCGAGGTGGGTGTGGCGGCCAGGTGGACCAAGCCGTCCCCGGTGGTGACGTACAGATCCTCGCCGTTGGGGCGCAGGACGATCGAACCGACGGCGAAGCTGGTGACGCCGACGGAGGCGGTGAAGGCGCCGGCGGCGGTCGAGTACGCGAGGACCCGGGCGGGCTGGAAGCCCCAGCGCTGCCGCGGCCCGTTCTGGGCCAGGTAGACGTCGGCGCCGTCCGGACTGACCGCGAGGGAACTCGGTGAGCCGTCCACGTACCCGTCGGGGTGCGGCTGGATCGGGAGCAGGACGTCGGCGGACACCGTGTCGCTGCTGGTGTCGATGGTGACCAGGTGCTGCGCCCCCACGGTCGCGTACAGCCGGGTGCCGTCGGGGCTCATCGCCAGCGCGCCGACGAAGGAGTTCGCGGCGGTGGAGAGGGTGAGCCGGGCGGTGATCCCGCCGGTCCGGGTGTCGACGACCTTGACCGCGGGCGTGCCGCGGGGGTCGTCGGTCACCCCGACGTAGGCCTTCGTGCCGTCCGGGGTGACGGCGGTCGTGGGGTACGCGTACCCCACCGGGACGACCTGGGGGGCCGCGGCGGTGGCGGGCTGTGCGGTGGCGACCCCGGTCCCGGTGGTCAGCAGCAGGCCGACCGATGCCGCGGTGCCCAGCCAACGGGCCTTTGCCATGAGCGACTTCACGAAATCCTCCCCTGTGACACACGATGCCTCCGCATCGGCGGGAGCCAGAGTATGGGGCGGGGAAGGCGAGTTGGGCGCCAATGGCGTAGTCGACGACTCGGGGTAGACGCCATGGCGCCCATGCCTACGGCACATGACGGGGCGCGTGACGGGGCACCTGGCGGGGCGCGCGGGGCCGCCCGATCGGCCACGTGGTCGAGGAGCAGTCCATGGGTTGGCGGCCGGGGCCGGGATCAGGGGGCGTCCGGCGCTTGCGCCGCGCAGGCGGCCAGGGCGGCCAGGCGGTCCACCTCGACCCATTCGTCGAGGTGGAGGCCGATCAGGTGGTGGCCCCGGCTCCACGGGTGGTCCGCGGCGGGAGGGGAGGGCGGCGGCGTGGGGGAGTCGGCGTGGTGGAGGTACCAGGAGCTGAGGCGTTCCAGGGCGGCGCGGCGCTCGGCGGTACCGGTCTCGGCGGTGCAGCGTTCGGCGGCGTAGAGGCGCAGGAGGTCGTTGAGCCGGTAGCGGTGGCGGTCCTCGTGGGTGAGCAGGTGGGCGGTGGCCAGGTGGTCGAGGACGGGCCGGACGGCGGCGGTGGGGGTGTCGGTCAGGGCGGCTGCCGCGCCGGAGCTGACGCCGACGGCCGGGGCCAGGGCGAGCAGCCGGAGCAGGGATCGGGCCTCGGCGGGGAGCGAGCGGTAGGAGAGGTCGAAGGCGGCGCGGACCGCCGAGGTGGCGTCACCGTCGATCTGTAGGGCGCTCAACCGGTGTTCCGCGTCGAGGAGTTCGGCGGCGTGGTCGGCGAGGCTGCGGCCCGGGAAGGCGGCGAGGCGGCTCGCGGTGATGGCCAGGGCGAGGGGCAGTCGGCCGCAGGCGGCGGTGAGTTCGGCCGCGGCGTGCGGCTCGGCGCGGGTGCGGTGCTCGCCGGCGATGCGGGCCAGGAGGCGGAGGGCCTGATGGGCGGGCAGGACATCGAGCACCAGGGGGCGGGCGCCGTTGCGGGCGGTCAGGCCGTCGAGTCGGGTGCGGCTGGTGACCACCGTGCGGCAGTCCGGGGCACCCGGCAGCAGCGGGCGGACCTGTTCGGCGTCGCGGGCGTTGTCGAGGACCACGAGCAGTCGGCGGTCGGCCAGCAGGGAGCGGTAGAGCGCGGCCGCCTCGTCCGGCGCTGCGGGGATCCGGTCGCCGGGCACGCCGAGGGCGCGCAGGAAGCGGGCGAGGACGGTGTGCGGGTCGAGGGGCGCGGCGACGGAGTAGCCGTGCAGGTCGGCGTAGAGCTGGCCGTCCGGGAACCGGTCCCGGGCGCGGTGGGCCCAGTCGACGGCCAGGGTGGTCTTGCCGACCCCGGCCGGGCCCGAGAGCGCGCACACGGGGACGGCTGCGCCGGTGGCACCGGTCGCGGGCGTCGTGAGCAGCGAGTCCAGAACGCGAAGCTCCGTGCCGCGTCCGACGAAGGTGGGAAGTGCGGGCGGGAGTTGGGCGGGCGGCGGCGCCTCCACCGGGGGTGCGGCCGCTGGGGGTGCTGCCATGGGGGGTGTGGCCACCGGGGCCGCTGCGGTCGGCGCCGCCTCGGGGCGGACCGGTTCGGTGGCCAGTAGTTCCAGGTGCAGCGCCCGCAGCTCCGGCCCGGGGTCGAGCCCGAGCTCGTCGGCCAGCCGCTCGGTGAACCGGCGGTAGGCGGTGAGCCCCTCGGGCGCGCGCCCGGAACCGTGCAGTGCGCGCATCAGCTGTCCGGTGAAGCGTTCCCGGAGCGGGTGGTCGACCACCAGCGCGGTCAGCTCGGGGACGGCCGCGCGGTGCCGGCCGAGGGCGAGCTCCAGATCGAGGCATTCCTCCCAGGCGGTCAGTCGCAGTTCGTCCAGCGCGACCGCGCCCGGGGCGTCCGCGTCCACGGCGAGTCCGTCCAGTGCGGGGCCGCGCCACAGGGCGAGCGCTTCGCGGAGCCCGTCGACCGCCGCCGGGGATCGTCCGGCGGCGGCCTCGCGGCGGGCGAGGGCGAGTCGGTCGGTGAAGGCGCGGGCGTCCAGGCGGTGGCCGGTGAGCGTGATGCGGTAGCCGCGGCCGTCGGTCAGCAGCACCGGCGGTGCGTCCGGGTCGGCTTCGGCGAAGCGGCGCCGCAACACCCCGGCGAGGTTGCGGACCTGGCGGGTGGCGGTGGCCGGTGGCCGCTCGTCCCAGACGGCGTCGACCAGACGGGCGACGGGAACGGAGATGTCCGCGTTGAGCAGCAGGGCGGCGAGCAGTCGCTCCTGCCGGGAGCCTTCGGAGGGGACGCGCCTCCCGTCGCCGGTCCACACCTCCAGCGAGCCGAGGATCCTGAACTCCAAGTGTCCCTCCCTGGGATCCGCGGGCCGGGCCGGACCGTCGCTGCGCGTGGATGGGCACGGGCGGTGATGGATCAATGACCAGATCATGCCAGTTGTGTGCGTCCGGTTGAGACCTTTGCTGTGCACCGGCCGAAACGAGCCGGTCGCCTGACGAGACGCCTCGAACCAGGAGCAGTTGATGAACCGTCTGAAGAAGGTCGTCGCCACCGCGACCGCCGTCGCCGCAGCCGCCCTGATCCCGCTGTCCGCGGCCCCGGCCGAGGCCGCCACCGGACCGGGCACCCACCTGGGGATGACCTGGTCCGTCGTCGCCTACGGCCCGGAGGGCACCGTCCAGGTCGGCGGCCCCGGGGGCAGCCCGAGCAACGCCTACAACGGCGACACCGCGCCGTCGGTCTCGCTGCCCGTGCTCTGCCTCAACGTCGACGGCAGCCCGGCCCCGTCCGGGATCAGCATCGGCTTCTACAACGGTTGGGCACAGGGCACCGTCGCCCTCAGCCAGCCGGTCAAGGGCGCCCGGCTCAACAGCCGGGCCGCGGCGGACAGCCTCTGCCAGGCCTCCTTCGGGGCCGGCTGGCGCGAGGCCGAGTTCCACGACGGCCACTTCGGGTCCGACCTGGCGCAGACCGGTGGCTGGACCTTCTGGGCCTACGGCAACATCCCCAACAACACGCGGTTCTGGACGGCCATCAACGACCAGGCGGCCAACCCCTGGAACTGACCGGCGCCTGGAACCTCCGGGACTGCCGGCAGAAGGGGGGGGGGGGGGGCCCCCCGGGGGGGGGGGGGGCCCCCCCCCCCCGCGGGGGCCCCCCCCCCCCCCCCCCCCCCCCCCCCCCCCCCCCCCCCCCCCCCCCCCCCCC